>JABBNW010000004.1 GCA_019352115.1 Pseudomonadota bacterium | reverse complement strand
GGGTTCCAAGGGCTAGCCCTTGGTGGGGGTCCAGGGGGCGAAGCCCCTTGGCCTTGCTGGCGATGGGTCAGACATTCCGCAGGTTGGTATTATCGCATGACCGGCCGCCGCATCACCGGTCGCCAAGGCGCGTGACCCGACCCGCTCCGATTGCCGATGCCGGCGGCCCGATCGCGCCCGGACCCGCGGGCGGCCCGCGCCGCCTGCCGATCCTGTTCGCGCTGGCCGCGGCGTTGCTGGCCACCGGGCTTGCCCTGGGATTTTGCCGCATCCGCACCGACATGGCCGCGCTGCTGCCGCGCGGACAGGACCCGGCGGCCCGTTTCATGCTGCGGGAGCTGCGCTCCGGCGCCGCCAACCGGCTGATCCTGATCGGGATCGAGGCCTCGGCTCCGCTGCGCGCGGCCCGGACGCCGGCGGCGCAAGTCGGGTCGGACCAAGGCGGGCAGGTCCAGGGCGGCCGAACCCAAGGCGGCGGAACCGGGCGCGTGCCGGCCCAACCTGCCCCGCACCCTGATCGCCCACCTCCTGATCGCCCCCGCCGTGCTTCGGGGCGCCCGACCCAGGCGCAACTGGCGCAGGCGAGCCGCGCGCTCACTGCCCGGCTCACCGCCTCCGGGGCGTTCACCCTGGTGCGCAATGGTGCCGGCAGTCTCGCCGGCGCTCCCGAGGTGCAGTTCCTGTTCGCGCACCGCTACCTGCTCTCCCCGTCCGTCACGCCGGCGGCTTTCACCACGGCGGCGCTGCGGGCCGATCTGCAACGTGTGCTGGCGGGCCTGCGGTCCTCCGCGGCACCGCTGGTCGAACGCTTCGGGCTGGCCGACCCGACCGGGGCGTTCCTGGCGCTGGCCCGGGTCTGGTTGGGCGGCAGCCATATCGGCCTGGCGGACGGCGTATGGTTCGCCGCCGACCGTCCCGCAGGGCGGCCGCGGGCGCTGATCGTGGCGGAAACACGCGCGGGCGGGACCGACATCACCGCCCAGGCCGGCGCGATCGCCGCCATCCGCACCGGCTTCGCCGCGGTGGCGCCGCCGGGCACGCGGCTGGTGCTCGGCGGCACGGCGATCCTGAGTGCCGCCGCCGCGCGGGCGGTGCGGGCGGATGCGGAACGGCTGTCGATTCTCTCCGCCCTGATCGTCGTCGCGTTGCTGCTCTGGCGGTTCCGCGCGCCGCTCGTGATCGCGGCGATCGCGATCCCGATCGTCCTGGGGCTGGGCGCGGCGGCGCTGGTGGTGCAGGCGGTCTATGGTTCGGTGCAGGGGATCGCGTTCGGCTTCGGCATGACGATGCTCGGCGTCAGCGTCGACTACCCGGTGCTGCTGGTCGGCCACCGCAAGCCGGGCGAGGCGCCGCCGGCCACTTTCCGCCGCATCGGCCAGGCCTTTGCCCTGGCGGCGGCGACCGCGATTCTCGGGCTTTCCGGCATGGTGTTCGCGGGATTCCCGGCGATCGGGCAGTTGGGTCTGTTCGCGGTGACCGGGCTGGCGGTGGCGGCGCTCGTCACCGGGTTCCTGTTGCCGCCGCTGATCGTGGCGGCGGACCTGGCACCGTCGGCGTTCGGCGACCTTGGGCTGGTGCGGCGGATCGAGCCCTGGCGCCGGTTCCGTCCGTTCGGCCTGGCCGCTTGCGCCGCCGCCGCGATCGCCCTGGTCGCAACCGGCGGCCCGCGTGCGGCGCATGACCTGGCGGCGTTGAGCCCGGTGCCGGCCCCCGCACTCGCCGCCGATGCGCAGTTGCGCGCCGAAGTGGGCGCGCCGGACGCAGGCCAACTTGGCCTGGTCGAGGGGCCGAGCGCCGAGGCGGTCCTGCGTGCGGAGGAACGTCTGGCCCCGGTGTTCGCCGGCCTGCGGGCGGCGGGCAAGATCGCAGGTGTCGAGGATGCCGCCCGGCTGTTCCCGAGCCGGGCCACCCAGCTGGCCCGCCAGGCGGCGCTGCCGTCTGCCGCGGTGCTGGCGCGACGGCTGCGGACGGCGGCGGCGGGGCTCGGGTTCCGCAGGGCGGCGTTCGCGCCGTTCCGCGCCGATGTTGCCGCCGCCCGCCACGCTGCGCCGCTGGGGCCGGAGACGGTGCGCGACCCGGTACTCGCGGCCCGGCTGGGCGCGCTGCTGTTCCGGCGCGAGGGGACCGGCTGCGCGCCGTCTCCCTCCCCCCTTGCGGGGGAGGGCCGGGGTGGGGGGCAGCCGGCCCCCGGAAGGTCCGTGCCGTCAGCACCAACAACCCCCGTCGGACCGCATCGCGGCCCAAGCCCCGACAAGCCGAGCCCCGACAAGGGGGGAGGGCGTGTTGCATGCCGCCCCACCGGGGCGCGGTGGTACGGATTGATCGCGCCCGCGGGGGTGACCGACCCACCGTATGTGGCCGCGCGGCTGCGCGCGGCGGGGGTACTCTATGTCGATGTGGCGGCGGAAACCGAGCGGATCGTAACCGGGTCCACCGCCGCGGCCCTGCGCCGGTTGGCGTGGGGGGGGCTGGCTGCGGTGATCCTTCTGCTTCTCGTGTTGCGCGATCCGCGGCATGTGCTGCGGGTGGCCGGCGCCGTGCTGGCGGCGCTGCTGCTTGCGGTGGCGGTGCTCACCGCCGCCGGCGTGCGGTTCTCCCTGTTGCAGATCGTCGGCCTGCAATTCGCCGCCGGCGTCGGGCTGGACTACGCTCTGTTCTTCGCCCGCCCGCAGATCGACGCCGAGGAGCGGGCGCGGACCTTGCGCACCTTGATGACCTGCAACGCGATGACCCTGCTGACCTTCGGCCTGCTCGCCACCGCCCATACGCCGCTGCTGCGCCAGATCGGCGTCGCGGTCGTCGTCGGCGCCGCCGCCTCGATGCTCACCGCCTTCCTGTTCGCCGGCCGGCGGCCGGGACGCGCCGGGGAGGAAGGCTGAATGCTGACCCGGAGCCGCCGGATCGCCGCCGGAGCCGTCCGCAGGTGAGCCCGCGCGGACGCCCGTTGTTCCTCACCGCCGCCACCGTGGTCAGCGCCATGGGGCGCGGCCAGGACGCGACTCTGGCCGCCTTGCGCACCCGTCGCTCCGGCTTGCGGCCCTGCGCCTTCGCCGGCGTCGATTTCGGTCATGTCGGCCAGGTCGCGGGGATCGCGGCGCACGCGCTGCCGCCGGCGCTCGCCCGCTTCGACTGCCGCAACCACCGCCTGGCCGATCTCGCCCTGCGCACCGACGGTTTCGCCGAGGCGGTCGCCGGCGCCCGGGGCCGCTACGGCGCCGCGCGGATCGCGGTGGTGCTGGGCACGAGCACCGCGGGCATCCTCCAGAGCGAGACGGCCTATCGCGAGCGCGACCCTGTGACCGGCGCGCTGCCGGGCTGGTTCGATTACGCGCATACATACGACATGGCCGCGCTCGCCCGTTTCGTCGCGACCGCGCTCGGGCTGGAAGGCCCGGCCTTCGTGGTCTCCACCGCTTGCGCCTCCTCCGCCAAGGCGTTCGCCGACGCGGCGATGCTGATCTCAGCCGGGCTCGTCGATGCCGCGGTGGTGGGCGGGGCGGACAGCCTGTGCGGCATGACCTTGCGCGGGTTCGCGGCGCTGGAGCTGATCTCCCCGGTGCCCTGCCGGCCCTGCGCAGCCGATCGGGCCGGGCTGTCGGTCGGCGAGGCGGCGGGCTTCGTGCTGCTGGAACCGACGGGCGAGGGGGTGGCGCTGCTCGGCAGCGGGGCCAGCAGCGACGGCCACCACATGTCCGCTCCGCACCCCGAGGGCCTCGGCGCGGCAGCGGCGATGCGCGCGGCGCTTGCCGCGGCCGGGCTGGCGCCGGCGGATATCGACTACGTGAACCTGCACGGTACCGGCACGCCGCAGAACGATGCGATGGAGGACAAGGCGGTGGTCTCGGTGTTCGGCACCGGCACGCCGTGCAGTGCGACCAAGGGCTGGTCCGGTCATACCCTGGGCGCGGCCGGGGTGCTGGAGGCGGTGATTGCGGCGCTGTGCATCCGGGAAGGATTACTGCCGGGCTGCCTCGGTCTCGACGCGCCGGATCCGGCGCTGGGGGCGCGGATCCTGACCGCGAACGCGACCGGGCCGGTGCGCCGCGTGGTCAGCAATTCGTTCGGGTTCGGCGGCATCAATTGCAGCCTCGTGCTGGGGGAAGCGTGATCCGCGCGGCGATCGGCGGGGTGGGCGTCTGGGGGCCGGGGCTGGCGGGCTGGCCCGCGGCGCGGGCGGTGCTGGCCGGGACCGCGCCCTGGCAACCGGACGAGGGCCTGCCGCCCGCGCCGGCGCTGCTGGCTCCGGCGGAACGGCGGCGGGCCGGCGCTGCGACGCGGCTGGCGCTCGCGGTCGCGGCGGAGGCCTGCGCCGGGGCCGGGGTTGCCGCCGGGAGCCTGCCGGGGGTGTTCGCGACTTCGAACGGGGACGGGGTCGTGGTGGGCGCGCTGCTCGAAACCCTGGCGAGCGATGCGCCCCAGGTCTCCCCCACCCAGTTCCACAACTCGGTGCACAACGCGGCGGCCGGCTATTGGACGATCGCGACCGCATCGCGCGCACCGGTCACCTGCCTGAGCGGCCATGACGGCAGCTTTGCCGCCGGCCTGCTGCGGGCGACGGCCGAGGTGTGCAGCACCGGAGGGCCGGTACTGCTGGTGGTTTACGACCTGCCGGTGCCGCCGCCGATGATGGCCCTGCGCGGCACGCGCTTCGCGTTTGCGACGGCGCTGGTGCTGGTGCCGGCCGCCGCTGTCGCGCCGGGGGCGGGTGAGATGGAGGGCCCCGGGACGAAGGGCGCGGGGACGGAGGGGGCCGGCGTTGCCCGCCTGGCCGGGTTCGGGCTCGACTTCGTTGCCGCTCCGGTGGAGGCCGGGCGGGAGCTGCCGCGGCGGTCCGAGCTGCACGACCTGGCCGGCGCCAACCCGGCGGCGCGGTCGCTCCGCCTGCTGGAGGCCCTTGCCGCCGGTCGCGCCGAGCGCATTTCGCTCGCGCTGTTCGACGGGCAGGTGGATGTGGCGCTGGACCCATGCTCGACCGCGGCCGCATCCGCGCACTGATCCCGCACCAGGGGACGATGTGCCTGCTGGATGCGGCGCTGCGCTGGGACCGGACGGACATCCTGTGCCGTGCCACGTCCCACTTGGCGCCCGACAATCCGCTGCGGCGGGAGGGCCGATTGGGCGCTTCCTGCGGCATCGAATACGGGTTGCAGGCCGCGGCTCTGCACGGGGCGTTGCGCGCGCTCGACGCGGGCGCACCGCCGCCCCCGCCCGGCTGGTTCGCTGCCCTGCGCCGGGTGGAGTTGCGCGTGCACCGGCTGGACGTGGCGGCGTTCGGCCCGCTCGCGGTCTCGGCGCGGTTGGAGGGGGCGCAGCCGGGGGGGATGGTCTATGGCTTCGTGGTGCGCGCGGCGACCGGGCGGCTGCTGCTGCGCGGGCGGGCGAGCATCGTGCTACCGCCGGCGGCGGGATCCGCTCCTGCCGACGCATGATCGGGTTCCGGCGCGCCGGCGCGATTGCCCGATCGGCCTCTGCTCCGGATCGCGCGGTGCCTATGTGGTCGCCCTAAGCGGGCACCCTCTGATGCAGCAGCAGCGGGGCCGGGCCGACGCCCCGGCCGCTGCCGCTCGGCAGCAGCAGGGCTGCCCGCACGTCCAACTGCGCCGCCAGCATTCCGATCCATGGGCCGAGCACGGCGCGCGGGCCGCTCAGCGCGGCGAACGCGGCCTCGGGGTCTGTCAGGTAGAGGGCGAACCCTTGGGGCCACGCGGCACGCGGGCCGGCGATCCGCACCAGCATGCCGCCGTCGTCGAGCGGCGTGACGCTGAACTTGCCCCCAAGCGGCAGGGCTTCGGGACCGAGCAGGAGCAGATTGAGCAGGATGCGGCCGATGCCCGGTGCGAACACCGTCCGGGGCGGCAGGGCGGCGAGGTCGAGCTCCATCCGATCGGCCCCGGGTGCGCCGCGCCCCAGCTCGCGCAGCCGCGGGGGATCGAGGCGCCCGGCGTTGCCGCCCCAGGCGGCGCGCAGCAGGCGCAGCCGGCACGACAACGCTTCCGCCGCCTCCGTTACGCTGGCGCTATCGGGGCTGGCTTGCGACAGTTCGAGGGTGCCGGTCAGGCTGCCGAGCGGGCCGCCCAGATCGTGGCACATGCGGGCGCACATGAGCTCGGCAAGACGGAGGCGGTCGCGCAAGGTCTCGGCCCTTCCCTTCGAGGCGCGACACGATAGATCGTTTTTGATACACGCGTCAATTTTTGTTAACGCTTGCCGCAGGAATCCGCCTGCCCGTGTTTCGGAGTGTGCCATGCCGTCTTCCCCCGACAGTGCGATCGAACCCGGCCAATGGGTGCGTCATCCCGGTCGCCCCGACTGGGGCCCCGGTCAGGTGCAGTCGGTGATCGGGGCGCGGGTCACGGTGAATTTCCTGCATGCAGGCAAAGTGCTGGTGAACACTATGGTCATAGCGCTCGATATTTGTGACGAGCCGCCGGACTGAGGGCTGGACGTGCATGGCTGCCCATGCCGGCAGGGCGTACGGCGCAGGATGGTGCGATGCACGGCATGGATTGAGAGGGGCCGCCGCTTGAAGCCCGGCACGGGATGGCGCAAGTGAACCTGTCATGAGCTCCTTGCCCTCCCCCATGCTCGATCCGTTCGGCCGCGCGATCACCTATCTGCGGGTGTCGGTCACGGACCGCTGCGACCTCCGCTGTGTCTATTGCATGGCCGAGGACATGCACTTCCTGCCGAAAAAGGACGTGCTGACGCTTGAAGAGCTGGAACGCCTCTCGGTCGCTTTCATCGGCCTCGGCACCCGCAAGATCCGCCTGACCGGGGGAGAACCGCTGGTCCGGCGCGACGTGATGCGGCTGGTGCAGCGGCTTGGCGCCCGGATCGGTGTCGGCGCGGAGCAGGGGCTGGACGAGCTGACCCTCACCACCAACGGCTCGCAGCTTGCGCGCTGCGCGGCGGGGCTGGCGGCGGCGGGGATGCGGCGGATCAACGTCTCGCTCGATACGCTCGATCCGGCCAAATTCACCCTGCTGACCCGCTGGGGCAAAATCGGCCCGACCCTGGAGGGGATTGCCGCGGCGAAGGCGGCCGGGCTTGCCGTGAAGATCAACACGGTCGCCATGAAGGGCGTCAACGAGGATGATTTCGACGCGCTGATCGCCTGGTGCGGCGAACAGGGCTTCGACCTCTGCCTGATCGAAACGATGCCGATGGGCGAGATCGGCGAGGACCGCACCGACCAGTATCTGCCGTTGTCGGTCGTGCGCTCGCGCCTGCGCCGGCGCTGGACCCTGGACGAGACGGACTACCGCACCGGCGGCCCGGCGCGATATTTCGGCGTGCGGGAAACCGGGCGGCGGATCGGTTTCATCACGCCGATGACGCATAATTTCTGCGAAAGCTGCAACCGGGTGCGGCTCACCTGCACCGGCACCCTGTTCATGTGCCTCGGCCAGGACGACCAGGCCGACCTGCGCGCGGTGCTGCGCTCCGGCGCCGACGATGCGGCGCTGACGGCGGCGATCCGGGAGGCGATCTCACGCAAGCCGAAGGGGCATGATTTCATCATCGACCGCCGCCACGACCAGCCGGCCGTAGCGCGGCACATGAGCATGACCGGGGGGTAGTTCCCGCTCGCGTCCCGGTCGCCCGTCCCCGCAGGGACGCTTGCATTTCCGGCGAAAGGCCCGAATTCTGCGGCATGCACCAAACCCGCCGGGAGGAAGACATGGGCGCACACGCGCCATGGAACGCAGACCGGGCCGCCTCCGTCATCGCCGGGCTTCAGGACCGTGAAGGTGCCGCCTTGCCGATCCTGCACGCGCTGCAGGAGGAGTTCGGCTACGTGCCCGCCGAAGCGATCCCGCTGGTCGCCGCCGCGCTCAATCTGACCCGCGCGGAAGTCCATGGCATCGCCACGTTCTACCACGAATTCCGCCGCACCCCGCCCGGCCGGCACGTGCTGCACCTGTGCCGCGCCGAGGCCTGCCAGGCGATGGGGGCGGACCGGCTGCACGCGGCCGCGCGCCGGCGTCTCGGCATCGGCTGGCACGAGACCACGGCGGACGGGGCGGTGAGCCTCGAACCGGTGTTCTGCCTCGGCCTGTGTGCCGTGGCGCCGTCGGGGATGCTGGACGGCGCGCCGTTGGGCCGGCTGGATGCCGCCGGGTTGGACGCGGCGCTGGAGGGCACGCGATGACCCGCGTCTTCGTCCCGCGCGACGCCGCCGCACTGGCGCTGGGGGCGGAGGCAGTGGCGACCCGCCTGGCTGCCGCCGGGGCGCAGGTGGTCCGCACCGGTTCGCGGGGGATGTTCTGGCTGGAGCCGATGGTGGAGGTGGAAACGCCCGCCGGACGGATCGCCTACGGGCCGGTGCGGGCGGCCGATGTCGACGGATTGGTCGCCGCCGGCATGCTGACCGGCGGGGCCCATCCGCTGCGGCGTGGGCGGCCGGAGGACATTCCCTTCCTCGCCGGGCAGACCCGCTTCACCTTTGCCCGTTGCGGCGTGGTCGATCCGACCTCGCTCGACGATTATTGCGCGGCGGGCGGGCTGAAAGGCCTGCGGCGGGCGCTCGAGATCGGGCCGGCGGCGACCATCTCCGAGGTCACCGCGTCCGGCCTGCGCGGTCGCGGCGGTGCCGGGTTCCCGACCGGGATCAAGTGGAAGACCGCGGCGGATGCGGTCGCGGGCCGGAAATTCATCGTTGCCAACGCCGACGAGGGCGATTCCGGCACCTTCGCCGACCGCATGCTGATGGAGGGCGATCCGTTCGCGCTGATCGAGGGCATGGCGATCGCCGGCCTCGCCGTCGGTGCGACGAAAGGTTTCGTCTACACCCGCTCCGAATACCCGCATGCGATCGCGGCGTTCGAGCGTGCGTTGTCCGCCGCGCGCGCCGGCGGGCTGCTCGGGACGGACGTGCTCGGCTCCGGCATGGCGTTCGACATCGAGCAGCGGGTGGGCGCGGGGGCGTACATCTGCGGGGAGGAAACCTCCCTGCTCGACAGCCTGGAAGGACGGCGCGGCCAGGTGCGCGCCAAGCCGCCGCTGCCGGCGATCAAGGGGTTGTTCGGCCAGCCGACGGTGATCAACAACGTCATTACATTGGCTTCGGTTCCGTTCATCCTGGCCGAGGGCGCGGCGGCGTATCACGGCGTCGGCTATGGCCGCTCGCGCGGCACCATGCCGATCCAGCTGGCCGGCAACATCCGCCATGCCGGGCTGTTCGAGGCGGGGTTCGGCCTGACCCTGGGCGAAATCGTGGAGGACCTCGGCGCCGGCACCGCGACCGGGCGGCCGGTGCGCGCGGTGCAGGTGGGCGGGCCGCTCGGGGCGTATTTCCCGCCGGCCCTGTTCGACACCGTGTTCGACTACGAATCCTTTGCCGCGCGCGACGGGCTGATCGGCCACGGCGGGGTGGTGGTGTTCGACGATACGGTCGACATGCTGGCCCAGGCGCGCTTCGCCATGGAATTCTGCGCCGCGGAATCCTGCGGCAAGTGCACGCCGTGTCGGATCGGTTCGGTGCGCGGCATGGAAGTGATCGACCGGGTCCTGGCCGGCCGCGATGTCGATGCGAATCTGGAACTTCTGCGCGATCTGTGCGAGACGATGAAATTCGGCTCGCTCTGTGCGCTGGGCGGCTTCATCCCCTATCCGGTGATGAGCGCGCTGGTCCATTTCCCCGAGGATTTCCGCCGCCCCGCGCTGGCGGCGGAGTGAGGAGGTCGCGATGACCCTGCTGGCCGAGACCGATTACGGCACGCCGGAGACCGGCGCCGCAGCGAGCGTGACCCTGACCATCGACGGCCAGGCGGTCACGGTGCCGGAGGGGACGTCCGTGATGCGCGCGGCGATGGAAGCCGGGATCAAGATCCCCAAGCTCTGTGCCACCGACAGCCTGACCGCGTTCGGCTCCTGCCGGCTGTGTCTGGTAGAGATCGAAGGCCGCAACGGGACCCCTGCCTCCTGCACCACGCCGGTCGCGCCGGGGATGAAGGTCGCTACCGGGTCCGAGCGCGTGCGGCGGCTGCGGCGCGGGGTGATGGAACTGTATCTCTCGGACCATCCGGTCGAGACCCTGACCGCGCCCACCGCCGGCAATTGCGAAATGCACGAGATGGCGGGCCTCGTCGGCGTTCGCACCGTGCGCTACGGCCATGCCGGTGCGAACCATCTGGACGCGGCGATCGACGGCTCGAACCCCTATTTCCAGTTCGATCCGGCGCGCTGCATCGTCTGCTCGCGCTGCGTGCGCGCCTGCGAGGAAACCCAGGGCACCTTCGCGCTCACGGTCGAAGGCCGCGGCTTCGCGTCCAAGATCGTTGCCGGGATGAACGAGCCGTTCCTGACGTCGGAATGCGTCTCCTGCGGCGCCTGCGTGCAGGCCTGCCCGACCGGCTCGTTGATCGAGAAATCCGTCGTCGCCATCGGCCAGCCGGAACATGCGGTCGAAACCACCTGCGCCTATTGCGGCGTCGGCTGCACGTTCCGCGCCGAGATGCAGGGCGAGACGGTGGTGCGCATGGTGCCGGCCAAATCCGGCAAGGCCAACCACGGCCATTCCTGCGTGAAGGGCCGCTTTGCCTGGGGCTACGCGCAGCATCGCGACCGCATCCTGAAGCCGATGGTCCGCACCGCCATCACCGACCCGTGGCGGGAAGTCGGCTGGGACGAGGCGATCGCGCATGTCGCCGCCGAGTTCCGCCGCCTGCAGGGCGCGCACGGGCGGGAATCGATCGGCGTCATCACCTCCTCGCGCTGCACCAACGAGGAAACCTACCTGGTGCAGAAACTGGCGCGTGGGGTCTTCCGCAACAACAATACCGACACCTGCGCCCGCGTCTGCCATTCGCCCACGGGCTACGGGCTGAGCACCACCTTCGGCACCTCCGCCGGCACCAACGAGTTCGATTCGGTCGAGCACGCCGACGTGGTGCTGGTGATGGGTGCCAATCCCACCGACGGGCATCCGGTGTTCGCGTCCCACCTCAAGCATCGGCTGCGGGCGGGCGCGAAGCTGATCGTCGTCGATCCGCGCCGGATCGATCTTGTGCACACCGCCCATGTGCAGGCGGATTTCCACCTGCCGCTGCGGCCGGGCACCAACGTCGCAATGCTGGACGCGCTGGCGCATGTGATCGTGACCGAGGGGCTGGTCGATCAGGACTATGTCCGCGCGCGCTGCGATGCGGAGGCGTTCGCCGACTGGGCGGCCTTTGTTGCCGAGCCGCGCAACAGCCCGGAGGCGGTGGAAGCCCTCACCGGCGTGCCGGCGGGGCAGGTGCGTGCCGCGGCGCGGCTCTATGCCACCGGCGGCGCGGCGGCGATCTATTATGGGCTCGGCGTCACCGAGCACAGCCAGGGCAGCACCGCGGTGATGGCGCTCGCCAACCTGGCGATGGCGACCGGCAACGTCGGCAAGCCGGGCACCGGGGTGAACCCGCTGCGCGGCCAGAACAACGTGCAGGGCTCCTGCGACATGGGCAGCTTCCCGCACGAACTGCCCGGCTATCGCCACATCTCCCGGCCGGAGGTGCGCGCGATCTACGAGCGCGAATGGGGCATGGCGCTCGACCCCGAGCCAGGTCTGCGCATCCCCAACATGATCGACGCGGCGCTCGATGGCAGTTTCCGCGGCATCTACATCCAGGGCGAGGACATCGTGCAGTCCGATCCCGACACGAAACACATCACCGCCGGGCTCGCGGCGATGGAGCTGGTGGTCGTGCAGGATTTGTTCCTGAACGAGACAGCGTCGTACGCGCATGTGTTCCTGCCCGGCTGCTCGTTCCTGGAGAAGGACGGCACCTTCACCAACGCGGAACGCCGGATCGGCCGGGTACGCCGGGTGATGGCGCCGAAGAACGGCTACGCCGACTGGGAAGTCACCCAGTTGATCGCCAACGCGATGGGCGAATCCTGGGCGTATCGCCACCCGTCCGAGATCATGGACGAGATCGCCCGCACCACGCCCACCTTCGCCGGCGTGACCTATGCCAAGCTCGACGCGCTGGGCTCGGTGCAGTGGCCGTGCAACGACGTGGCGCCGGAGGGCACGCCGATCATGCACGAGGCCGGCTTCGTGCGCGGCAAGGGCTTGTTCGTCGTCACCGAATACATCCCGACCGACGAACGCGTCGGCCCGCGCTTCCCGCTGCTGCTGACCACCGGGCGGATCCTGAGCCAGTACAACGTCGGGGCGCAGACACGGCGCACAGAAAATTCCGTCTGGCACGACCAGGACGTGCTGGAAATGCATCCGCACGACGCCGAGGAACGCGGCATCCGGGACGGCGACCTGGTGCGGCTCGCGTCCCGTGCCGGCGCCACGGCGCTGCCGGCGAAGATCACCGACCGGGTGGCGCCGGGCGTGGTCTACACGACCTTCCACCACCCGGAGACGCAGGCGAACGTGGTCACGACGGAATATTCCGATTGGGCGACGAACTGCCCGGAGTACAAGGTGACCGCGGTGCAGGTCTCGCCGGCCAACGGGCCGACCGAATGGCAGGAGACCTATCGTGCGCTCACGCAGCGCAGCCGGCGGATCGAGCCCGTACCGGCCAAATGACCGCCCCGCCTGCCCCTACCCGCGCCGTCGCGCGCACCGCCTGGCGTGACGGCGCGGCTGCCGCCGGGCGGCGGGTGCTGGCCGAGGAAACGCCCGTCGCGCTCAGCTACAACCGCGCGACCCTGGCGGTGATGCTGGCGACCCCCGCCGACCTCGAGGATTTCGCGGTCGGCTTCAGCCTGACGGAAGGCGTCGTGTCGGCGCCCGCGGAGATCGAGGAACTGGCCGTCGTCGCCGTGCCGGCCGGCGTGGAACTGCGCATGTGGCTGACGCCGGCGCGGGCCGCCGCGGCTGAGACGCGGCGCCGGCGGCTGACCGGGCTGGGCGGCTGCGGGCTGTGCGGGATCGACAGCCTGGCCGCCGCCATCCGCACGCCCCCGACGGTGAGCGCTGCCGCGCGCTTCACATCGGCCCAGATCGCGACCGCCATCGCAGCCCTCGCGCCGGCCCAGGCGCTGAACGCCGCCACCCGCGCCACCCACGCGGCGGGCTTCTGGACCGCGGCCGAGGGGCTGGTGGCATTGCGTGAGGACGTCGGGCGGCACAACGCCCTCGACAAGCTTGCCGGTGCGCTGGCTCGCAGCGGCCGCGGTGCGGCGGACGGGATCGTTGTGCTGTCGAGCCGGTTGTCCGTCGAACTGGTGCAGAAGGCCGCCGCGATCGGCGCGCCGGTGGTGGTCGCGGTCTCGGCGCCGACCGCGCTCGCCGTGCGGGTGGCGGAAGCGGCGGGGCTGACCCTGGTGGGCGTGGCGCGCGACGACGGGTTCGAGATTTTCACCCATAAGCAGCGGATCGTGCTGCCGGCGGAGACCACGCAACATGTCGCCTGACCGACTGGCCTATATGGCCAACCAGATCGGCAAGTTCTTCGCCCACCAGCCGCACGACAAGGCCGTGGCAGCGATCGAAGACCACCTGCGCAAGTTCTGGGACAAACGCATGCGCAGCGCCATCCTGGAAGGCCTCGATGGCGGCGAAACAAACCTCGACCCGCTGGTCGCCGAGGCAGTGGAACACCTGCGTACCCCGGCGCGCGTGTAATTCCGGCAAGCAAGGCCAGGGGCTCTGCCCCTGGACCCCGCCAAGGGCTCGCCCTTGGAACCCTTCCGTTGGTTCCTCGCGTGTGGGGGGTGTCGCGCGTGGGCGTGCGGCGGCGAGGCGGCTGCGGCGCCGGCAGGGGCAGGGCGCCGATGCGCCCTGCCCCCCTGCCGGCGCCGCAGCCGCCTCGCCGCCGCACGCCCACGCGCGACGCCACCCACACGCGAGGAACCCAAACAGTATGGGGTCCAGGGGACGAGTTCCCTGGCGGGGTCCAGGGGCAGCGCCCCTGGCCTTGCTTGCCGCGACCGCTCGCCTGCCGGGCTATGCCTCGGCCATGGCGCGCAGGCGGTTGCCGTCGCGCAGGCCGAAGAAGATGTCGGTGCTGATTTCCTCGGGGGTGCGGCACCCGGTATAGGCCATTGTCTTGTCGAGTTCGGTGCGGATGAAGTTCACGGCCTGGGCTGCGCCGGCCTGGCCGCCGACTGCGGTGCCGTACAGGGTGGCGCGTCCGGTCAGGACGCATTTTGCGCCGAGGGCCAGCGCTTTGGCGATGTCCGATCCGCGACGGACGCCGGAGTCGAGGATGACCGTTGCCTTGTCGCCGACGGCTTCGGCGATCTCCGGCAACAGGTCGATGGTGGCGGCGGCGCTGTCCATGTTTCGGCCGCCGTGGTTGGACACGATGATGCCATCGACGCCGTAGCTGATGGCTTTCAGCGCGTCGTCGGGGCGGTTGATGCCTTTCAGCATCAGGATGCCGGGCCATTTGTCGCGGAAGATGCGGATGTCGTCCCAGTTGAGCGAATCCTGGCGCATCACTTCCCGCGTGCCGGGATCGGTGCCGATCGGGCGGCGGTAGGGTTCGGGGTAGTTCTCGTTGCGCGGCATGCCGATGGTGGTGAAGTATTTCATCAGCACGGTGGCGAACCAGGTCGGGTGGCGCATGATGTCCACCGTGAAGCGCACCGTCGGGTGGAACGGCAGCAGGAAGCCGTTGCGGGCGTTGTATTCCCGGTTCGGCGGCACGATCGTGTCGGTCGTGACGATCAATGCCTCGAAGCCGTTGTTCTTGGCGCGCTCGATGAGCTGGTAGGAAAGCTCGCGCTGCTTCCAGACATAGAGCTGGAACCAGAGGCGGAAGTTGGCTTCTTTCGCAATCTTCTCCATCGACGTCATGGCGCCGGTGGCCAAGGTGAAGGGGATTTTTGCCGCCGCGGCGGCTTTGGCGAGTTCCAGCTCACCTTCGTGCCAGCAGAGGCCGGCGGCGCCGGTGGGCGCGATTGCCATCGGCAGGGCGATTTCCTTGCCGAACAGGGTGGTTTTGGTGCTGCGTCCGGAGACGTCGACCAGCGCGCGGTGGCGCAGCTTGATACGTTCGAATGCGGCGCGGTTGTTGCGGAGCGCGATTTCGTCCTCGGTGGACCGATCGACGAATTCGAACACGCCGCGGGGCAGCCGGCGTTTTGCCGCCGCGCGCAGGTCGTTCACGTTGTAGCAGCGGTCGAGCGCGGTCATCGGCGTCGTTCTCCCCTTGGGGTGTCGTGGCCCCTTCGGGACACTCCATTTGCGGATGTATCCCTCGCGCGATGATGAAGCCGAGGGAAGGGTTGTCAAGCAAGGCGCGGCGCCGGAGGGGCAGGGGTGTTGGCGCAGCGGGGCATGTGACGGGCCGGTGAAGAATGTGCGGCCGCCGGGCCGGCAGGCGGCAGCGGTGTATCATTCGGCGGCTGGGGCTCGTTGGCCTGCTGGGGCGCGGCGATCGTTCGGAGCGGCGGGTGTTGACAGCCGGCCGCAACCCATCTAGACGTCTAGACATGTTGAACCCGGAACCCACCCCGAAAACGCCGCGCCAGTCCTGGATGGCCGTGCTTGCGCGCGCCGATGCCGCCGCGATCGCCGACCAACTGCCGCCGAACGACCTCCTGCCGGGCTGGCGCCTGCTGCGCGGACCGGAAGCGGGGCTCATCATGTTGCGCGGCCGGACCGGCGGGGCCGGCGCCCCGTTCAATCTGGCGGAAATGACCGTCACCCGCTGCACCCTGCGACTGGCGACCGGACAGGTCGGGCACGCCACCATTGCCGGCCAGGACCCACGCCACGCCGAGCTCGCCGCCCTGGCCGATGCGCTGTTGCAGGACCCCGCCCGCCACGCCGCCCTGCACGCCGCCCTGATCGCCCCGCTGGCGGCCGGGCAGGACGCCGCGCGGGAGGCCATCGCCGCCCGCGCCGCCGCGACCCGGGTGCAGTTCTTCGCCTTGCAGACGATGCGCACATGAGCGTCGCACCCGCCACGGTCGTCCCACCCGATCGGCCAGGCTTCGCCGATCCGGTGGCGGATGCGCAGGCGACGTTCCGCGCGGTGCTCGATGCGCTGGCGCGTCCGGGTCGCATCCACCCCGCCGGGGTGGGACTGGACGCGCCGGCCCCGCTCGCTCCGGCCACCGCCGCGCTGCTGCTCACCCTGGTCGATCCCGACACGCCGATCTGGCTCGCCCCGGCGCTGGCCGCGGCACGGGATTGGATCGTGTTCCATTGCGGCGCGCCGCTGGTGGCTGACCCGGGGGCTGCCGCGTTCGTCGTCACCACCGAACTGCCGCCGCTCGACCGTCTGGCCGCGGGCAGCGACGAGGCGCCGGAGGCCGGGGCCAGCGTCATCCTGCAACTGGCCGCCCTCGGCACCGGGCCGCGGATGCGCCTGACGGGACCGGGTCTCGCCGCGCCGAGCCTGTTCGCTGCCACCGGGCTCGGCGCCGGATTCGTCGCCGCCTGGTGGGCGAACCGGGCCTTGTTCCCGCGCGGGATCGACCTGCTGCTCTGTGCCGGCACCGAGCTCGCGGCGCTGCCGCGTTCGGTCTCCGTGGAGGCGTTGTAATGGCCTATGTCGCGGTCAAGGGCGGCGAGCGGGCGATCGAGGCGGCGCACGCCTGGCGGGCCGAGGCGCGGCGGGGCGATCCCGCGCTTCCCGCGCTCGACCCCGCGCAGATCGAGGGCCAACTCGGCCGCGCGGTGGATCGCGCCATGGCGGAGGGCTCGCTGTACGACCGCAAGCTTGCGGCATTGGCGATTGCGCAGGCCGAGGGCGACCTGATCGAGGCCGCATTCCTGCTGCGCGCCTATCGCACCACCCTGCCGCGCTTCGGCGCCTCGTTGCCGTTGGATACCGAACGCATGGCGATCCGCCGGCGCATCTCGGCGATCTTCAAGGATCTGCCGGGTGGGCAGGTGCTGGGACCGACAACGGACTACACCCACCGGCTGCTCGATTTCGGATTACGCGACGGGCAGGCGCCGCCGGCCGCGCCCGTTGCCGATCCGGATCGCGCACCGATGCCGCGCGTGGCCGATATCCTGGCCGCCGAGGACCTGATCCGCCCCGACCCGCCGGCGGCGGCCGAGCCCGCCGACATCACCCGCGCAGCGCCGGGTTTCCCGCCACCGCGCGATGCCCGCCTGCAGAGCCTCGCGCGCGGCGACGAGGGCTTCCTGCTCGGCCTCGGCTATTCCACCCAGCGCGGCTACGGCGGCAGCCACCCGTTCGCCGGCGAGATCCGCATGGGCGCGGTTTCGGTGGAGATCGTTCCGGAGGAACTTGGTTTCGCGATCGACATCGGCGAGATCGTGCTGACCGAATGCCAGATGGTGAACCAGTTCGCCGGCACGAAGACCGAACCCGCGCGCTTCACCACCGGCTATGGCCTCGCGTTCGGCCACGCCGACCGCCGCGCGATGGCGATGGCGCTGGTCGATCGCGCCTTGCAGGCGCGCGAACTCGGCGAGGACGCGACCGCCCCGGCGCAGGACGCCGAATTCGTGCTGGGCCACGCCGACAATATCGAGGCGACCGGCTTCGTCGAGCATCTGAAACTGCCGCACTACGTCGATTTCCAGAGCGAGATCGAAGCGGTGCGCCGGTTGCGCGCGATGGCCGCGACGGCGCTGGCGGAGGCGGCAGAATGAACGGCTACAATTTCGCCTATCTGGACGAGCAGACCAAGCGCATGATCCGCCGCGCCATCCTGAAGGCGGTCGCGATCCCGGGTCACCAGGTGCCGTTCGCCTCGCGCGAGATGCCGCTGCCATACGGCTGGGGCACCGGGGGGATCCAGGTGACGGCGTCGATCCTGGGGCGCGAGGACGTGTTGAAAGTGATCGACCAGGGTGCGGACGACACCACCAACGCCGTCTCCATCCGTCGCTTCTTCGCCGCCACCGCGGGCGTGCAGACGACCACGCGCACCGCGGACGCCTCGGTGATCCAGACCCGTCATCGCATTCCGGAAGCGCCGCTTACCGAACAGCAGATCCTGGTCTATCAGGTACCGCAGCCCGAACCGTTGTACCGTCTGGAACCGTCGCGCGCGGAAACCACGCGGATGCACGCGCTGGCCGAATATGGCGCGATGCACGTGAAACTTTACGAGGACATCGCCCGGCTCGGCCAGGTGGCGATCAGCTACGACTATCCGGTGATGGTGAACGGGCGCTACCTGACCTCGCCGAGCCCGATCCCGGCGTTCGACAATCCGAAACTGCACCGCATGCCGGCGCTGCAATTGTTCGGCGCCGGTCGGGAGAAACGCATCTATGCGATCCCGCCCTATACCGATGTGCGCTCGCTCGATTTCGAGGACCATCCGTTCCGACCGCACCGCGCGGACGCGGCCTGCGCGCTGTGCGGATCGCGGCAGTCGTATCTGGACGAGGTCGTGACCGACAATCGCGGCGGGCGGATGTTCGTCTGTTCCGATACCGACCACTGCGCGTCCCGCCGCGCGGCCGGCTGCGAAGGTGTGGCGGCATGAGCGATCCCACCCTGCTTTCCGCCCGCGGCCTGCGACTTTCCTTCGGCGCGATTCCGGCGCTGGCGGGTGTCGATCTCGATCTGTGGCCGGGCGAGGTGCTCGCGGTCGTGGGCGAGTCCGGCTCCGGCAAGACCACCCTGCTGAATGTGCTGTCCGGACGGGTGCGTCCCGACGCCGGCGTGGTGTGGTACCGCGACCCGGACGGCGCGTTGCACGACGTGCACGCGATGGAAGCCCCGCTGCTGCGCCGGCTGCACCGCTCCGACTGGGGTTTCGTGCACCAGGACCCGCGCCAGAGCCTGCGCATGGGCGTGAGCGCCGGCGGCAATGTGGGCGAGCGGCTGATGGCCGCCGGCGCACGCCACTACGGCCGCATCCGTGCCAGTGCGCTGGATTGGCTCGCCGAAGTGGAGATCGATCCCGCCCGCATCGACGACCTGCCGCGCATTTTCTCCGGTGGGATGCTGCAACGGCTGCAAGTGGCGCGCACCCTGGCGACGCACCCCCGGCTTGTCTTCATGGACGAGCCGACCGGCGGGCTGGACGTTTCGGTGCAGGCACGGCTGCTCGACCTGATCCGCCGGCTGGTGGCGCGGCACGGGCTGGCCGTCGTGCTGGTGACGCATGATCTGGCAGTGGCGCGGCTGCTGGCGCAACGGATCGTGGTGATGCGTCGCGGGTTGGCGGTGGAGACGGGGTTGACCGACCAGGTGCTGGAAGACCCACAGCATCCCTACACGCAACTTCTTGTCAGCTCGGTGTTGCAGGCATGACCACATGCGGGTGTATGCGCGCGGGGATTTCATTGCCTCGTGCCGCGGGTGCATGGTATGCGGGATACTGGAGCGGGGGTGGCTGTCCCCGCTCCGGCTCCCGGTGGGTCAGAGACGGATCACGAGTTCAATTCGGATCCGCCGCCAACCCCACCGGAAAGCGAGCACCATGCGGACCTGCATGGGTCACCTCCGATGGCGGCGGCGCCTTGAGCGACCGGGCAGGACGCCCGGTCATCCGGGGCCGCCGCATCTTTCGGCTTACGCCGCCAGTCCTGAACGAAGCCTTGCCATGCCCGACATGATGCTGCGCACTGAGGGCCTGACCAAAGGCTTCACCCTGCATCTGCAAGGCGGGTTGCGGTTGGCGGTGCTGGCGGGGATCGATCTCGCCGTGCGCGCGGGGGAATGCGTCGCGCTCACGGGTCCTTCCGGCGCCGGCAAGACCACGTTGTTGCGCAGCCTGTACGGCACCTGCCGTGCCGACGGCGGGCGCATCCTGATCCGCCATCGCGGCACGCTGCTCGACCTGGCGGCCGCCGATCCGCGCGCCATCGTCGCGGTGCGCACGGAAACCCTCGGCTACGTCTCGCAATTCCTGCGCGTGGTGCCGCGGGTCGCGGCGCGCGAGATCGTGGCCGAGGCGGCGATCGCGCGCGGCCAGGCGCCGGCGGCGGCGCGCGCGGCGGCCGAGGCGCTGTTGCTGCGCCTTGCCATCCCGGCGCGGCTGCACGACCTGCCGCCGGCAACGTTCTCCGGCGGCGAGCAGCAGCGGGTGAACCTGGCGCGCGGCTTCGTTGCCGGCCACCCGATCCTGCTGCTCGACGAACCCACCGCCGCGCTGGACGCGGCGAATCGCGCCACCGTGCTGACGCTGATAAGCGAAGCGAAAGCGCGCGGCGCGGCGATCGTGACGATCCTGCACGATGCCGCCGCGCTCGCTGCCGCTGCCGACCGCGCCTTCCCGATGACCGCATTGCAGGACGCCGCATGACACATGAAACGATCCTGACCGCGGCAACCCTGGTGCTGCCCGATGCCGTACTGTCCGGCACGATCGTGGTCCGCGACGGGCGGATTGCCGAGATCGCGCCCGGGCTCTCCGCCGCCCCCGGCGCGCTGGCGCTGGACGGCGATTTCCTGCTGCCCGGCATCGTCGATCTGCACACCGACAATCTGGAACGCCAGGTGCAGCCGCGCATCAACGCGCGCTGGCCGTCGCGCTCGGCGATGGTGGCGCACGATGCGCAATGCGCCGTTGCCGGTGTCACGACCGTGTTCGACGCGCTGTGTCTCGGCGATCTGGGTTTCGACAAGGATCGGGTGCGGACGTTCCATGACGGCGTTGCCGATCTCGACGCCCTGACGGAAGCGGGGCTGCTGCGGGCGGAACATTTTCTGCACCTGCGCTGCGAAGTCCCGGCGCCCGACATGCTGGGCCTGTTCGATCCGGTAGCGGAACACAGTCTGGTGCGGATGGTGAGCCTGATGGACCACACGCCCGGCGTCGGCCAGTACGCCGATCTCGACTGGTATCGCAAGCTGCGCCGGGACGGCGGGGCGGATGCCGACGAGATCGAAGGACGCATCGTCGAATTGCAGGCGCAACGGGCACGGCTCCGCGGGCCGAACCGACAGGCCCTGCTCGCCCGCCTCGCCGGACGCGCCATCGCGGTCGCCAGCCACGACGACCGTACGGCCGCGGAAGTCGCGGAAAACGCCGCCGACGGCATCACCGTGAGCGAATTCCCGGTCACCCTGGCCGCCGCGCTGGCCGCCCAGGCGCACGGCATGCGTGTGATCGCCGGCGCGCCCAACCTGGTGCGCGGCGGCTCGCACTCCGGCAACGTCGGCGTCGCCGCGCTGCTGGAGGCACGCGCGGTCGACGCCCTGGCATCGGACTACGTCCCGACCAGCCTGATCGAAGCCGCGTTCCATCGCAGCGCCGGCGCCCTGCCCGACGCAGTGGCGCTGGTCACCGACCGCCCGGCACGCCTGGCTGGCCTAGCCGATCGCGGCCGGCTGGAAGGAGGTCTGCGCGCCGACCTGGTGCAGGTGCACGTCCACGAAGGCATGCCCATCGTCCGCGCCGTCTGGCGCGCCGGCGCCCGCGTGGCATGACGTTGGGCTGCGAGCGGTCGGGCGGCCAGCAAGCAAGGCCAGGGGCGCTGCCCCTGGACCCCGCCAGGGAACTCGTCCCCTGGACCCCATACTGTTTGGGTTCCTCGCGTGTGGGTGGCGTCGCGCGTGGGCGTGCGGCGGCGAGGCGGCTGCGGCGCCGGCAGGGGGGCAGGGCGCATCGGCGCCCTGCCCCTGCCGGCGCCGCAGCCGCCTCGCCGCCGCACGCCCACGCGCGACACCCCCCACACGCGAGGAACCAACGGAAGGGTTCCAAGGGCGAGCCCTTGGCGGGGTCCAGGGGCAGCGCCCCTGGCCTTGCTTGCTTGCTGCCCGACCCTTCGAGGCCCGGCATGACCGCCCGGGTCGCGGTCTATTACGCGCCCGAGGCGGATGATCCGTTGACGGTTGCGGCGGCGCGGTGGCTGGGGCGGGATGTGGAGACCGGAGCTGCGGTGGTTCAGCCGCCGATCGGGGGCATTGCTGAGGTGACGGCGGACCCGCGGCTGTATGGGTTTCATGCCACGTTGAAGCCCCCGATGCGGCTGTTGCCCGACGTGTCCTGGGCGGCGTTCGAGGCGGCGGCGCGGGTTCTGGCGGGGGGCATTGCGCCGTTCGATCTGCCGCCGTTGGCGGTGGCGGATGTGCATGGGTTTCTGGCGCTGCGCGAGACCGCGCCGTCCCTGGCGTTGCAGGCGCTGGCCGACCTGTGCGTGGCGGGGCTGGATGCGTTCCGTGCTCCGCCGGCGCCGGATGAGCTGGCTCGCCGGCGTCGTGCCGGGCTGAGCGCGGCGCAGGAGGCGATGCTGCTGCGCTGGGGCTACCCGTATGTGTTCGGCACCTGGTTCTTCCACCTGACCCTGACCCGCCGCCTGGATCCCTCCGAACGGGCGGGCTGGCGTGCCGCCGCGGAGCAGCATCTGGCGCCGGCGCTTGCTGTGCCGCGCCGGGTGGGGGCGATCTGCCTGTTCACCCAGGCGGCGCCGGCGGCGCCGTTCTGTCTGGCGGCCCGGCTGCGGCTGCGCGGCTGAGGGCGGCCAGGAAGCGCGCCGCGCCGATCTCCGGCGTCGCATCGTTCAGCACGATTTCCACCGGCAGGCCGGGCGGCAGCGGCACGTCGCGGGCCAGGCGGGCGGCGATGGCGGCGGCGGCTTCTCGCCCGCGGCCCGCCAGCCGGTCCGCCAGTACCGCGGCCGGTGCGGTCACCAGGATCGCGCGGGCGGGGAAGCGCCGCGCGGCGTCCGCCAGCACGGTGCGGGAGACGTTGGCGACCACCACCCGGCCGCCTGCGAGTTCGTCGGCGATCGTGGCGGGGATGCCGTAGCGCAGTCCGTGCGCCTGCCACTGCAAGGCGAAGGCGCGGGTGGCGAATTCGGCCTCGGTTGCGGATTCGTGGTCTTCGCCGCCGGCGTCGGCGGGACGGGTGATGACCCGGCGGGCGAAGTGGAAGCGGGGCCTGGCGGCCAGCGCCCGGCGCGCGGCATCGAGCATGGTGTCCTTGCCGGCCCCGCTCGGCCCGACCACGAGGATGAGCACGCCTGGCTGCATGGCCGGCGGGCTCAGTGTTTCGCGGCCGCGATCGAGGCGGTGATGCACGCTTCGGCGGCGGCGCGGCCCTCCCAGCCGGTCACCTTCACCCATTTGTCGACTTCGAGGTCCTTGTAACGCTCGAAGAAGTGTTCGATCGCGGCGCGGGTGATCGGCGGCAGATCCTCGATCGTTTCCACCGCGCTGTAATGCGGGTGCACCCGATCGTGCGGCACGCAGATGATCTTCTCGTCCGGTCCCTTCTCGTCTTCCATGCGCAGCATCCCGATCGGGCGGGAGCGTACCACGGCGCCGGGCACGACCTGAGACGGGATCAGCACCAGCGCATCCAGGGGGTCGCCGTCTTCGGCCAGGGTGCCGGGGATGAAGCCGTAGGCGGCGGGGTAGGCGGTGGCGGTGAACAGGAAGCGATCGACGAACAGCGCGCCGGAGGTCTTGTCGACCTCGTATTTCACCGCCGAGCCCTGCGGGATCTCGATCACGACGTTGATGTCGTGCGGGGGTTTCTGGCCGATCGGTATTTTGCTGACGTCCATGGTCCGGTCTCCTGAAGCGCGTCGGGTCCGGGACGCGCGTCCCGGACCCGACCACTATACAGGCTTGCGCCCTCAGATACCGACAGGCGTCAGTGCAGCCAGCCTGCGAGGATCGCCAGCATCAGCAGCGCGACGATGTTGGTGATCTTGATCATCGGGTTCACCGCCGGGCCGGCGGTGTCCTTGTACGGGTCGCCCACGGTATCGCCGGTCACCGCCGCCTTGTGCGCGTCGGAGCCTTTGCCGCCGTGGTGGCCTTCCTCGATGTATTTCTTCGCGTTGTCCCAGGCGCCGCCGCCAGAGGTCATGGAGATCGCGACGAACAGCCCGGTCACGATGGTGCCGAGCAGCATCGCGCCCAGTGCCGCGAAGGCGTGGGTCTTGCCGCCGATCGCCCATATCACCAGCCACAGCACCACCGGCGCCAGCACCGGCAGCAGGGACGGGACGATCATTTCGCGGATCGCCGCCTTGGTCAGCAGATCGACGGCCTTGCCGTATTCGGGCTTCGCCGTGCCTTCCATGATGCCCGGGATTTCGCGGAACTGGCGGCGCACTTCCACCACCACCGACCCTGCGGCGCGGCCCACGGCGGTCATGCCCATCGCCCCGAACAGGTAGGGCAGCATGCCGCCGATGAACAACCCGATGACCACGTACGGGTCTTCGAGCTGGAAGCTCACGTGCAGGTTCGGGAAGTAGTGCTTCAGGTCCTGCGTGTAGGCGGCGAACAGCACGAGCGAAGCAAGCCCCGCCGAGCCGATCGCGTAGCCCTTGGTCACCGCCTTGGTGGTGTTGCCGACCGCATCGAGGGCGTCGGTGGTCACCCGGACCTCCTTCGGCAGGTCCGCCATCTCGGCGATGCCGCCGGCGTTGTCGGTGACGGGACCGTAGGCATCGAGCGCCACGATCATCCCCGCCAGGGCCAGCATGGTGGTTGCCGAAATGGCGATGCCGAACAGCCCGGCCATCATGTACGACAGGATGATGGCGATCGCGATCGCGACCACCGGCCCGGCGGTGGCTTCCATCGAGATCGCCAGTCCCTGGATCACGTTGGTCCCGTGCCCGGTGGTGGACGAGTTGGCGATGCTGCGCACCGGGCGGTATTCGGTCGAGGTGTAGTATTCGGTGATCATGACGATCGCGCCGGTGAGGCCAAGCCCGATCAGCGCGCAGACGAACAGGTCGAACCCGGTGACCGAGGCGGCTCCGGTTTCCACGAGTGGCGTGGCAAAGCCCACGAACCATTCGATGATAATCGCGATGCCCACCACCGACAGCGCGCCGGTGACGGCAAGCCCCTTGTACAGCGCCCGCATGATCCCATTATCGGGGCCGAGCTTCACGAAATAGGTGCCGACGACGGAGGTCAGGATGCAGATCCCACCGATCCCGAGCGGCAGCATCAGCACGTCGTTGCGGACCGCGCCGGTGAAGAAGATCGCCGCCAGGAGCATGGTGGCGACGATAGTGACGACGTAGGTCTCGAACAGATCGGCGGCCATGCCGGCGCAGTCGCCGACGTTGTCGCCCACGTTGTCGGCGATCACGGCGGGATTGCGGGGGTCGTCCTCGGGGATGCCGGCCTCGACCTTGCCCACGAGGTCGGCGCCCACATCCGCACCCTTGGTGAAGATGCCGCCGCCGAGCCGGGCGAAGATGGAGATCAGGCTGGCGCCGAACGACAGGCCGACCAGCGAGTCCAGCACCGGCCGCAGGTCGGGACCGGCGATCGTGCTGCGCAGGATCATGTAGTAGATCGTGACGCCCAGCAGCGCGAGCCCGACCACGATCAGCCCCGTGATGGCGCCCGACTTGAAGGCGATATCGAGCCCCGCCGCCAGCCCGTTGCGCGACGCCTGGGCGGTGCGCACGTTGGCCCGCACCGAGACGTTCATGCCGATATAGCCGGCAGCACCGGACAGGATCGAGCCGATCAGGAAGCCGATCGCGACATGGATGCCGAGCGTGAGGCCGAGGAAGATGACCACCACGACGCCGACCATGGCGATGGTGGTATATTGCCGGTTCAGGTAGGCGCGGGCGCCTTCTTGCACGGCGGCCGAGATTTCCTGCATCCGTGCCGTGCCGGCATCGGCGGCCAGCACCTGGCGGGCGCTGACGAGGCCGTAGACCAGCGCCAGTACCCCGCAGATGATGATGACGAAGAACGAAAAGCCCATCCGAAATATTCCCCTGGTGGTCGGAGCGACGGCTTCCCCAGCGCCGCGGGAAAAGAAAGTCGGGGCGCCAAGGCCAGCCGGACGGAACGAAAGGTTGCCCGCCTATGCCAGAACCGCGGCGGGCAGGCAAACCGCTGCCAGGCGGATCGCGGCGATTTTGACCCATGCTTCGGACGCATGTCGGATTTGCTTCTTATGCTTGACAAACAGGCAAGCGCCAGACACGTTGCGGCTGGACGAAGGCTCCGGGCCCGAAATCGTCGGATGTGGAGCAGGGGGTCGGGCAGGGTCGCAAGCGGTCCTGGCTTCGGCTCCGGAATAGCCGCCACCGATCCACATGAGGCTGCCATGCCCCGGTTCGCCGCCCCGTTCCTGGCGCAGTTCGCTCGATCGACCGACGTGCCTGCCCGTCCCCGTTATGTCCAGGACGACGCCGGCTTGCTGCGTCGAGCGGGCGCCGAGCGACCGGCGCTCGACGACGGTGCCCGGGTTGGCGGAACCCTGGCCACGATCCTCACCAGGACGGACGCGGATCAGCCGGACCCCGACGTTGTGCGTGGAGCAAGCGGCCGGACTGCACACCTGGCGGTAGGGTTGGGCACCGATATCGTGACCGTTGCGCCCGATCCCGATGTCATCCGGTTCGCCTCCCCGCGCGGGCGGTGAGGCCGGGCGGCGGCGGCGCCCATGATCCTGGTGGTCACGCACAGCCAGGATCTCGGCGCCGATCCGGTGATCCGCCATCTGCAGCAGCGCGGCGCATCCTACCTGCGTATGAATTCCGATGAACTCGGAACGCCGTCCTGCCGCATCGCGGTCGGCGCGGACGGCCCGGTGCTGGACTGCCGGGGCCGCTGCGTGGCCGCCGCCGGGATCGATTCCGTCTGGTACCGTCGCTTCGCCCGTCCCGCGGTGCTCGAGGACGTGGCGCCGGCGTATCGGGACTTCGTGGCACGCGAGCTTGCGACCGCCCTGGACGGATTCCTGGAATCGATCCCCGGCCTTCAGGTCAATGGGTTCGAGGCCGACCGTCTCGCGGGCAATCGCCTCCTGCAAGCCGCCCGGGCGCAGCAGGCGGGGTTCCGCGTGCCCGCAACCCTGCTCACCCAGGACCCGGACGCGGCGCGGGCGTTCGTTGCAGCGCACGGAGCGGTGGTCACCAAGGCGATCTCCTTCGGCGCGCTGGGGGATCCGGCGGGGCAGGTTGCCTACACCAGCGTTGTGGGCGGCGATGCCGACTGGTCAGGTCTCGCCGTCTGTCCGGGCCTGTTCCAGGAGCGCGTGGCGAAGCGGCGAGAATGGCGGCTCACGACCGTCGGTCGGCATGTGTTCGCCGCCCGCACTCGGGCGGGCGCGACGGTGCATCCGATCGACTGGCGGCGCAGCGAAGCCCCGGACACGATCTTCGAGGCGGCCGCGCTGCCGGCCGAGGTGGCGCGGATGATCCTCTCCCTCTGCGCGCGGAGCGCGCTTCTGTTCGCGACCCACGACCTGATCGAAACACCCGCGGGCGACTTCTGTTTCCTTGAAACCAACCCGGCCGGCCAATGGGGGTGGCTGGAACGGGGCGCCGGCCTGCCGATCGCTGCGACCCTCGCGGGGCTGCTCGACGATCGCGACCGGGCGCGGGGCTGAGGGATGTGCCGGCGCATCCTTGCCGTCTTGTTCCCGCTGTCGCTCGCGGCCGCGGACAACCGGCGCTATCTCAACGCGGCCGAGGCCAACCCCACCTACATCGCCAACACCGCGGGGCTGAGCGCGGCGTTGCGGTTGCTGCCGCGGGACAGCGCCGATCTGATCCACGCGCAGGCGAAGGATCATTTCGCTACCGAGCGGGCACGCCAGGAGTCGATCCTGTCGCGCGGGCAGGGCCTGTTGGTGGCGCAGGCGTTCCTGAGTGCGCTCCTGTCGTTGGGCGGGGCGGCGCTCGGCCACCTCGGCATGTTTGCCGGCTGGCGTGGCGCGGTGTTGGCCGGGCTTGCGTTATACCTCGTGATCCAGACCGTACTGCTGACGATCAGCGCGCTGCGCAGCATCGGCGGGCTGGGCTACCCAACCGTCGGTTCGACGGAGCTGCGGGAGATCATGCAGGCGGCGGGAGGGGCCGACGACATCGTGCGTGCCCTCACGCTCCGGACCCTGTTGAACTACCGGACCGCGACAATCCTGAACACCTGGCGGTTCCTGCATCTTTCCAATGCGCAGAAATGCCTGCGCAATAGCGCGATCGCGTTCGCCCTGCTGGTGGTGGCGTTGTTCGCGATCAACCTGGTACCGCCGGCGCCTGGCGGTGCGCCGGCCGGCGGCATCGTTCGCGTTGCGCCGCCGCCCGCCGGTCATGGATAGGCGTGCCGGCGTGATCCGGGGTTTCGCTTGCGTGCCCGCGCGTCCCGGGGCACATGCGGTGGCCATGCGCCCGTAGCTCAACTGGTTAGAGCTGGCCGCTCATAACGGCTTGGTTGCAGGTTCGAGTCCTGCCGGGCGCACCAAAGCGGGTTGGGGCGGCGTAGTCGGCCGCGAAGCCCTATTCCCGCGCCTGCCCGTCGCGTAGTCTTTTGCCCATATTCACAGCATTTTACGATTATCCTTGCCTGTTCTCCGCGCCATCCTTAACTCCTCGCTGCACCGCAGCAGAGGGCGCAAGACGATGCAGATCGGCGTGTTCATCCCCATCGGCAACAACGGGTGGCTGATCTCCACGACGTCGCCGCAATACAAGCCGAGCTTCGACCTCAATCGCCGGATCACCCAGCGGGCGGAGCATTTCGGGCTCGACTTCGCCCTTTCCATGATCAAGCTGCGCGGCTTCGGCGGACCGAGCGAGTACTGGGACCACAACCTGGAATCCTTCACCCTCATGGCAGGGCTTGCGGCGGTGACCTCGCGCATCCGGCTGTTCGCCTCGGTCGCGGTGCTGACCCTGCCGCCGGCGCTCGCCGCGCGCATGGCGGTCACCATCGATTCCATCTCCGGCGGCCGCTTCGGGGTGAACATCGTCTCCGGCTGGCAGAAGGCGGAATACGAGCAGATGGGCCTGTGGCCGGGGGAGGCGCATTTCGCCCGCCGCTACGATTACTGCGCCGAATACGTGCAGGTGATGCGGGCGTTGTGGACCGACGGTCGGTCCGACTTCCAGGGCAGCTTCTTCCGCATGCAGGACTGCCGACTGAGCCCGCTTCCCTCGGTCCGGATTCCGCTGATCTGCGCCGGGCAGAGCGAACGCGGCATGCGCTTCGCGGCCGAATATGGCGACTTCAACTTCGTAAGCGGCACTGGGCGCAACGATCCCGCGCAGGCGGTGCCGAACCTCGACCGTTTCAACTCGGCGGTCGCGACCACCGGTCGCGATGTCGGCGCGCTGGTGCTCGTGATGGTGATCGCCGATGAAACCGATGCCGCTGCGATGGCGAAATGGGAGCATTACAAGGCCAGCACCGACCACGAGGCGCTGGCCTGGCGCCGCGCCCAGGCGGGGGCGGACGCGAACGCCGAGGTGAATTCTACTGCGGAACGGTTTCTGCGGCCGGAGAACCAGTTGCCCACCCACATGCCGACCTTGATCGGCTCCTATGCCACCGTCGCCCGGCTGCTCGATACGATCGGCGCGCTTCCGGGCGTGCGTGGCGCGATGCTCGCGTTCGACGATTTCGAGATCGGGATGGAGCAGTTCGGCACCCGGATCCAGCCGCTGATGCGCAGCCGCGCCGGCGTGCTGGCCGCTGCCTGAGGGGGACGCCGCGATGAACGCAGATACGGGCGGGTTGCCCACGGAGCTGCATTTCCTGTCGATCGCGCAGGCCGCTGGGCTGATCGCGCGCCGGCAGCTTTCGCCGGTGGAGCTGACCGACGCGCTGCTCGACCGGATCGCCGCGATCGATCCGCAACTGAACGCATTCCTGCTGGTCACGGCGGATCGCGCACGCGATCAGGCGCGGGCGGCGGAAGCGGAGATCATGGCCGGCCGCTATCGCGGGCCTCTGCACGGCATTCCGATCGGCCTCAAGGACATCTATTGCACCAAGGGCATCCGCACGACCGGGCATTCGCGCACG
The DNA here is from genome assembly GCA_019352115.1 of Pseudomonadota bacterium. GTDB lineage: Bacteria > Pseudomonadota > Alphaproteobacteria > Acetobacterales > Acetobacteraceae > JAJZVS01. The sequence continues at coordinate 32,598 of JABBNW010000004.1, read as the reverse complement.
CGCGCCGATTTCGTGCCCGATTTCGATGCGACGACGGTGCGGTTGCTGGACCGCGCCGGGGCGGTGCTGCTCGGCAAGCTCGCCACGCATGAATTCGCCCATGGCGGGCCATCCTTCGACCTGCCCTGGCCGCCGGCGCGCAATCCCTGGGCGCGCGATCACGCGACCGGCGGATCGTCCAGCGGTTCGGGCGCGGGCGTGGCGGCGGGGCTGGTGCTGGGTGCGCTCGGCAGCGATACCGGCGGGTCGATCCGCAATCCCGCCGCGCTGTGCGGCATCGTCGGGCTGAAGCCGACCTACGGGCGGGTCAGCCGCGCCGGCGTCTGGACCAATTCCTTCAGCTACGACCACGCCGGGCCGATGGCCTGGACGGTCGCCGATTGCGCGCTGCTGCTGGGGGCGATCGCCGGGCACGATCCGGCCGATCCCGCCAGCGCCGATTGCCCGGTGCCCGACTACGCGGCGGCGCTGAGCGGCGATATTCGCGGCCTGCGCGTGGGCGTGCTGCGCCACCTGTACGAGCGGGACATCACGGTGGCACCCGCCGTCCACGCGGCGATGGAGGCGGCCCTCGACGTATTGCGCGGGCTCGGTGCGGTGGTGGAGGAGGCGTCCATCCGCCCCGCGCGGGATTACGGCGATGTCAAGATCGTGGGCGCCGAGAGCGAACTCTATGCGGTGCACGAACCGGCGCTGCGCACCCGGCTCGGCGATTTCGGGGAGGATTTCCTCGGCCGCTCGCTCGCCGCGCTGCTGATCACCGGCAGCGACTATGTGCAATCGACCCGCGAGCGGCGGGTGATGATCGCGGAGATGGCACCGCTCTATGCGCGCCACGACGTGCTGGTGACGGCGGGACCGGGGCCGGCGGCGCGGCTCGATGCCTGGCGGACGCTCGATTTCTGGCGCAAGCCATCGCTCGCGACGCCGTTCAACGTGACCGGCGCGCCGGCGCTCGCGCAGTGCATCGGCTTCACCGCGGCCGGGCTGCCGCTGGCGATGCAGGTCACCGGCCGGCCGTTCGACGAGGCAACCGTGCTGCGCGTGGCCCATGCCTACGAGGCCGCGACCCCGTGGCGATCGCGCCGGCCGATCCTCGATCCCGCGGCGGCGCCGCTTGCGCTGCCGGCGGTGCCCGATCCGGAGCCGGCCGACGTGACGCCCGCGCGCCGCGCAGCCCTTGCGGCGGTGTGCGAACGTGCCGGGCTTGCGGTGAACGCGCGCCAGTTCGAACTGTTCTGCGGCGCGGCGCCCCATGTGGAGGCGATGGTCGGGCGGTTGCGGCGGGAGCGGCCGTTCAGCGCGAAGCCGAGCCAGATATTCGCCATGCCGGGGCAATGACGGGGCCGGGGCAATGACGGGCGGCGATCGCCGGCGATGACGGAGGGAGCGAAGGGGAAAGCGGCACATCATTGATACGGGTTCGGCACATCGGGCCGGACCCGTAAGGACGCGGCGGGGGCCATGACCGGGCGGATCGCGCGGCGTTGCGCGGGGCGCCAGGCCGGCTACCATACCGGCGCTCCCGAAATTGCAGCCTGCTGGCCGCGGTCGTGTCCGACGGCCTGGTTGCAGGCTCTGCCGCTGCCGGGTGCACCACCGATCCGGGACCCCGCCGATGCCCGCCCTGCACGTGATCGCGATCGGTCGGCTGCGCGAGGCGCCGGAGGCAGCCTTGTTCGCCCGCTACGCCGCGCGCATCCGCCCGACCCCGATCCTGACCGAGCTTCCCGAAGCGCGCGGCGCCGGCGCGGAGGTGAAGCGGCGGGAGAGCGCGGCGCTGCTCTCTGCCCTGCCGGCCGGGGCCTTCGCGGTGGCGCTCGATCCCGGCGGCGCGGCGCCGGACAGTGCGGCGCTGGCGGGGCTGTTGGATCGGTGGCTGGCGTGCGGCCGGCCGGTGGCGTTCCTGATCGGCGGCGCGGAGGGGTTGGACGCGACGGTGCTGGCGCGCGCGGATTACGCGCTGTCGCTCGGGCGGCTGACCTGGCCGCATTTCCTGGCCCGCGCGATGCTGGCCGAGCAGATCTATCGCGCCCGCGCGATCGCCGCCGGACATCCCTATCATCGCGAGGGCCGGCCATGAGGGATGCGCCCGTTCCCCCAGTGCGGGATCGCCCCGGCGGAGCGCGCGGCTCACCCCCGTGCCAGGACCGTCGCGATCTCGTCGATCGCTGCCGGATCCTCGATCGTCGCCGGCACGACCGGCGTCTGCCCGTCGGCCAGCGCGCGGATCGTCGCGCGCAGGATCTTGCCTGACCGGGTCTTCGGCAGCCGCTGCACGACAAGCGCGTCCCGGAATGCGGCCACAGGACCGATCCGCTCGCGCACCAGGGCCACCAGTTCCGCCGCCACGACGGCCTCGTCGCGCACCACGCCCGCCTTCAGCACCACGAGGCCGAGCGGTGCCTGGCCCTTCACCGGATCGGCGGCGCCCACCACCGCGCATTCCGCGACGTCCGGATGCGCGGCGAGCACCTCCTCCATCGCTCCGGTGGACAGCCGGTGGCCGGCGACGTTGATGATGTCATCGGTGCGCCCCATCACCCACACATCGCCGTCCGCATCGATGCTGCCGGCGTCCCCGGTGCGGTAGTACCCGGGGAAATCGGCGAGGTAGGCGCGCCGGTAGCCCGGATCGTCACCCCACAAGGTGGGCGCGCAGCCCGGCGGCAGCGGCAGGCGCAGCGCCAGATTGCCGGTGACCCCGGCCGCCACCGGCGTGCCGGCGTCATCGAGCGCGTGCAGGTCGTAGCCAGGGCAGGGGCGGCCGCCGGAGCCAGGTTTGAACGGGAACAGCCCATAGCCGCGGAATCCGGCGGTGATCGGCCAACCCGTTTCGGTCTGCCACCAATGATCCACCACCGGCCGCCCCAGCAGTCCCGCCGCCCACAGCGCGGTGGGCGGATCGCAGCGCTCGCCGGCGAGATACAGCGCCTGCAACGACGACAGGTCGTGCCGGGCCAGCAGCGCGCCGTCGGGATCGCGCTGCTTGATCGCGCGCAGTGCGGTCGGCGCGGTGAACAGAACCTTCACCTTGTGCTGCGCGATCACCCGCCAGAACGCGCCGGCGTCCGGCGTTCCGACCGGCTTGCCCTCGTACATCAACGAGGTGCAGCCGCGCAGCAACGGTGCGTAGACGATATAGCTGTGCCCGACCACCCAGCCCACGTCGGAGGCGGTCCAGAACATCTCCCCCGCGTCCAGCCCGTAGATCATGGCCATCGAGGTCCACAGCGCCACCGCGTGGCCGCCGTTGTCGCGCACGACGCCCTTGGGCCTGCCGGTCGTGCCGGAGGTGTAAAGGATGTACAACGGATCGGTGGCCGCGACGGACACCGGCGGATGCGGCGCGGCAGCGGCCTCGGCGGCGCGGAAATCATGGTCGCGGCCCGGCGTCAGCTCGGCGTGCAGCGCGGCACGTTGCAGGATCAGGCAGGCGTCCGGCCGGTGCGGCGACAGCGCGATGGCGGTATCGAGCAGCGGCTTGTAGGCGACCGTCCGGCCCGGTTCCAGACCGCACGATGCCGAAACGATCACCTTGGGCCGTGCGTCGGCGATGCGTGCGGCCAGCTCGGCGGCAGCGAAGCCGCCGAACACGACCGAATGGATCGCCCCCAGACGGGCGCAGGCGAGCATCGCGATCGCCGCCTCCGGCACCATCGGCATGTAGATCACCACCCGGTCGCCGACCTGCACCCCGAGGGCGGCCAGCGCGCCGGCGAATTTCGCCACCCGCGCCAACAGGGTCGCGTAGGTCAAGGTCTCCACCCGGCCTTCCATCGCGCTGTCCCAGACTAGCGCGGGCTGCGCGCCGCGGCCGGCGGCGACATGGCGATCGAGGCAGTTGAAGCAGGTGTTCAGGCGCGCGCCGGGGAACCAGCTTCCGTACGGGCCGGCATCGGGGTCGAAGACGCGGTCCCAGGGGCGGTCCCAGGTGATCCCTTGCGCGGCATCCGCCCACCACGCTGGGGGGTCGCGCCGCCAGGCGGCGTAGGCGGTCGGATAGCGGGATGCGGGTGCGGTCATCGTCGGGGCCTCCCTCCCTGCGTTGCGGCCAGCATCGCGCCGGGGGGCAGCGGCGGCAACCATCCCGCCCGTCTTCCTCTCCCTATGTGCCTCCCTATGCGCCGCCCTCTGGGCGCATCGCCGTATCGTGTACACGTCGGCCTTGTTCTGGTCACACTCTCCGTGTTCACTCGCCACTGTCAGAGACTGGAGCAGGCGCATGAGCCCGCACGATTATCGCCGCTTCGCACTGGGCCACGAACTGCTGGTGCGCGGCCCCGCCGCCCGGGTGGACGCGGCGGGCGGGACGGCTGCGACCGGCCTCGCCCCGTCGGACATTGCCCCGGATTCCCCTGTCGATCTTCCGCCGCAGCCCCTGCCGGCCGGTGCGCGACCCGTCGCGTCGGCGGGAGAGGCGGACCAGGCGCGCATGGTGTAGCCTGCTCCCCTCGTGCCGCGCAGGGCGGCAAACGGGGGAGGAAAAAATGACGGACCAGCCGGCGGCCGACACCGATGTCTTCGAGATCATGCGCACCACCCGTGCGATGCGCCGGCTGCGCCCCGACCCCGTGCCGGACGACCTCATCCGCCGCATCCTGGAAGCCGGCAGCGCGGCGGCGAACGGGGGCAACACGCAGCGCTGGCGCTTCCTGGTGGTCAAGGACCCGGCAATCAAGCGCGCGGTGCAGCAACTTTATCAGCGTGCCTTCGACGAGGTGATCGGCCCGCGCTACCACGCCGCCGCCCCGCCGCCCGGCGTCAGCGCCGAACGCTACCAGCGCCAGCACGGGGCGGTCGAGTACCTGACCCGGCATTTCCACGAAGCCCCGGTCTGGATTGTCGCCTGCCTGGATGAGGGCAGCGCCACACCCACCCGCTGGTCCGGCGCGTCGATCTACCCGGCGGTGCAGAACATGCTGCTGGCGGCGCGCGCCCTCGGGCTCGGGTCGACCCTGACCACGCGGCACCTGCTGTACGAGGCGGAGGCGGAGGCCGCGCTGGGACTGCCGCCGGGCGTGCACTCCTACGCCATCCTGCCGATCGGCTACCCGATGGGACATTTCGGTCCCGTGGGCCGCGGCGCGCTGGCCGAGATCGTCTACGGCGATCATTGGGGCGAGCCCTGGACCGGGCTTGCTGCCGGCTGACCCGCCGGCAACCCAGCCATCCCATACGGGGCGACGCGGGCGCTTGACGCCCGCCCGCTGCTCCGCCCATGTCCCGCGCGCGCGTGGGCCTGCTGCCGCCGGCGGCGCCGCGCCCGGGACAGATGGACACCGCCGCTGATGGACCTAAGACCGAGTGCCGAAGCCCGCCTGCCCGGCTTCGGTTTTACGTTTGCCGACCTTGCTGCGCGCGAGGGGCTGATCCGGCTCGACACCTTGTTCCTCGATCAAGTGGCGGCGCGGGATCCGGCGCTGCACACGCGTCTGCTCGCCGCTCGCGCCGCACCGGCGGCGGTGGCGACCAAGGACGAGGCCGACCTGGTCGTGGCGCTCGGCCCGGCGCTGGACGCGTTCCTGGGCAAATTGTTCGGCGTCGAGGCGGAGCTGGACGCGCTGGTGGCGACAACCCGCGCGCTCGACCCGATCCATCGCTGCAAGCGGCTGTTCGTGCAGCGCCAGGCGGTGAAGAAATACCCCGACCCGTCCGGCTTCGACGGCTCCGCGCTGGCCGCCGATCTCGCCGCGCGCATGGGCGAGACGTTGAGCGAGGCCGGCTTCGCCCGCGCTGTCGCCGCCTGGGAAGCGGCGGCGGACGCCGCGGCGCTGGACCTTGCTGCACGCTATGCCGCCTGGGCTGCGCTGACCCCGGCGGGGCACGCCGCCCATGCCGGCGGCACCTTGTTCCACGTGCCGCACCGGATCGATCCTGCGCATCTCGTACCGGTAGAAACCATCATGCGGGACGGCGTGACCATGCTGCGGTTGCCGGAGGCGGACTGGCGCCCGCGCGACGGCTTCGCCCTGACGGATGCGGGAATGGGTCCGCAGCAGGCGCTGGACCAGATGAACTACTGCATCTGGTGTCATGTGCAGGGCAAGGATTCCTGCTCCAAGGGCCTGCCCGATCGCAAGACGGGCGGATTCCAGAAATCGCCGTTCGGCGTGACCTTGAGCGGCTGCCCGCTCGACGAGAAGATCAGCGAGATGCACGCGCTGCGCGCCGAGGGCGCGGTGCTGGGCGCGTTCGCGGCGATCGCGGTCGATAACCCGATGATGGCGGCGACCGGGCATCGCATCTGCAACGACTGCATGAAGGCCTGCATCTACCAGAAGCAGGAGCCGGTCGATATTCCGCAGGCGGAGACCTCGGTGCTGAAGGACGTGCTCGGGCTGCCGTGGGGGTTCGAGATCTACAGCCTGCTCACCCGCTGGAACCCGCTCGACATCCGCCGCCCGCTGCCGCGCCCCGACAGCGGGCGGAAGGTGCTGGTGGTAGGGCTGGGGCCGGCCGGCTTCACCTTGACGCACCATCTGCTGAACGACGGGCATACGGTGGTGGCGATCGACGGGCTGAAGATCGAGCCGCTGGGCTTCGATCCCACCGTCCCGGTCCGTGACGTCGTTGCGCTGTACGAGAACCTGGACGATCGGGTGATGGCCGGGTTCGGCGGCGTGGCCGAATACGGCATCACCGTGCGGTGGAACAAGAACTACCTGAAACTGGTGCGCCTGCTGCTGGAACGCCGTTCGGGCTTCGCCCATTTCGGCGGCGTGCGGTTCGGCGGCACCTTGACGATCGATGCAGCGTGGGAGATGGGATTCGACCACATCGCGCTCTGCATGGGCGCGGGCAAGCCAACCGTGCTCGACATCCCGAATGGGCTTGCGCGCGGAGTGCGGGCGGCGTCGGACTTCCTGATGGCGCTGCAACTGACCGGGGCGGCGAAGCGGTCGTCGATCGCGAATCTGCAGATCCGGCTGCCGGTGGTGGTGATCGGCGGCGGGCTGACGGCGATCGACACCGCGACCGAAAGCCTCGCCTACTACGTGCGCCAGGTGGAGAAATTCGCCGCCCGCTACGATGTGCTGGTCGCCGAGCGCGGCGTGGCCGTGGTGCGCGCCGGATGGGGCGAGGAACAGGCGGCGATCGCCGACGAATTCCTGGCCCATGCCGCCGCCATCGCCGCCGAGCGCGCAGCGGCGGCGGGGGAGGGGCGGGCGCCGCGGCTGGCCGCGTTGCTCGATGCCTGGGGCGGGGCCACCATCGCCTACCGCCGCCGGTTGATCGACAGCCCCTCCTACACGCTCAACCACGAGGAAGTGGCCAAGGCGTTGGAGGAAGGCGTGCGCTTCGCCGAAGGCCTGATGCCGGTCGCGGTGGATACCGATCGTTTCGGCCATGCCAGCGCCATCCGCTGCGCGCACGCCGATGGCTCCGAGGCGACCCTGCCGGCCCGCGCCATCCTGGTGGCCGCCGGGACCCAACCCAACACGGTGCTCGCGCGCGAGGATGGCCGGATCACGCTCGACGGCCGCTATTTCCAGGCGCTGGACGAGGACGGCGCGCCGGTCCGCCCGGAGCGCGGCTTTGCCAAGCCGGATGCGGCAGACGTGCTGATGCACCGGGCCCCGGACGGCCGTTGGATCAGCTTCTTCGGCGACCTGCACCCGAGTTTCTTCGGCAACGTCGTGAAGGCGATGGGCGGCGCGAAACGCGGCTACCCCGTGGTGTCGCGCCGGCTGGCCGCGCGCCCGGCGACGGAGGTCTCCGGTCCCGCACTGATCGCGCGCTGCCGCGACGAGCTGACAGCGCGCGTGCATGCGGTGCACCGGCTGACCCCGACCATCGTCGAGGTCGTGCTGCGCGCCCCCGCTGCCGCGCGCGCCTTCCGCCCCGGCCAGTTCTATCGGTTGCAGAACTACGAGGTGCTGGCCCCGCGGCTCGCCGAACCGGACGGGGCAGGGACCGTGCTGGGGATGGAGGGCCTGGCGATGACCGGCGCCTGGACCGATCCCGCGCGCGGCCTGGTGTCGGTGATCGTGCTGGAGATGGGCGGCAGTTCCGATCTGTGCGCGCTGCTGACCCCGGGCGAACCGGTCGTGCTGATGGGCCCGACCGGCACGCCGACCGAGATCCACGCCGATACGACGGTGGCGCTGGTGGGTGGTGGGCTCGGCAACGCGGTGCTGTTCTCGATCGGCGCGGCGCTCCGCGCGGCCGGCACGCAGGTGCTCTATTTCGCCGGCTACAAGCGGATCGCCGATCGCTACAAGGTGGCGGAGATCGAGCGCGCTGCGGATGCGATCGTCTGGTGCTGCGACGAGGCGCCGGGATTCGCTCCCCACCCGGACCGCCCGCAGGATCGCAGCTTCGTGGGCAATATCGTCGAGGCGATGGCGGCTTATGGCGCCGGGCGGCTCGGGTCGGCGGCGATCCCGCTCGGCGCGGCCGAACATCTGATCGCGATCGGCTCGGATCGCATGATGCAGGCGGTGGGAGCGGCGCGACACGGCGTGCTGGCGCCGTATCTGCACCCCGGTCATACCGCGATCGGTTCGATCAACAGCCCGATGCAGTGCATGATGAAGGAAGTCTGCGCGCAGTGCCTGCAGCCGCAGATCGATCCGGTGACCGGCGAACGCACGGTGGTGTTCTCCTGCTTCAACCAGGACCAGGCGCTCGACCGGGTGGATTTCCCGGCCTTGCATGAGCGGCTGGGCCAGAATGGCGTGCAGGAGCGGCTGACCGCGCACTGGATCGATCGTGCGCTGCGGCGGTTGGGGTTACGCGAGGCGGCGTGAGCGGCGCGGCCTCGGGTGTTAGCCCGCGAGATGGGCGCCCAGCCAACGCTCGGGGCCATAATGAGACGTGCTGTCGCGCATATCTGACGCTGGGCAACGGACGCAAGCAGGGGGGGTGAGTTAACCTTCGCTTTATCGTCCGCGGCCACACTGGTGCCGACCGCGCGCGCCTTCCGTCCTCCGCGGCGTTGCCGTGCCAGAATGGCCTGCATGGGACCCGTCCCGATGGACGCCGACTGGAATGCGCTTTCCGACGAGACCCAACTTGCCGTCACCCGGGAGGCACTGCACCGCGCCGCGGATACGATCGCAAGTCAGGCCGAGGACCTGGCATCCGAAATCGACGCAGGCCGCCTGGCCGACCGCGGTGGGCCGGACGCGCTGCGGCTGTTCGCCGCCCTCGTGCGCAGCCGTACGCGCGAGCGTCTGGTCCCGGCCGGGCACTGCTGAACCGCGACGGCGTCAGGCCGGCACCGCGTCCAGCAGCAACTGCCCGACCATCGTCAGCTCCGGGCTGGTCACGCCGTAGCGGGCAATCGCCGCCGCCACCCGGGCCGCGGTCGGTGCGTCCGGCGTCGGTCCCGGCGGCAGGCCCGGCAGGCGCGCCACGATCGCCGGTGCCGCCGCGGCGGCCGCGTCCCGCATCGCCGCCCCGCCTGCGTGCATCCCGGCCGAGTCCAGAAGCGGCGCCACGTGCTCGGCCAGCCAGCCGAGCAGTCCCGGCCAATGCGCGAGCTGGCGATACAGGGCGGGGATGAAGGGTTTGCCGTCCAATTCGGTGGTGAAGCGCTGCAGGTGCGCCCGCGCATCCTCCGCCAAGGCCGCAGGATCGACGTTGCCCGGCATCGGCGGCAGCAGGGAAGGCGGGGTCCAGCCGGGGGCAAATCCGGGACCGTCCGGGCGTGCCCCATCGAGCAACAGGCCGAGGCAGCGGCCGAACACCAGGTTCACCGGCGCCACCCGGACAAAATTGGCGGCGACGTTGCGGACGCCGGCGCGACCGGCCGCATCGATCCCCCATGACGCCAGCAGCGCCGGCGAGATCGGCGGCAGCGGCGCAAGTGCCGTCGCCCCGACCAGGTTCCAGCCCGCCCGCTGGATCGCGCCCGCCGCCATCGCCGGGCGCAGCGCCCCCCAGGCGAAGTCAAGCAGGCCCGGCGTGGCCGCCAGGTAGCGCTGCATGGAGGACACGTAGGGGACGCCGGAAAACCGCCGGATCTCGTCATAGATCACGGCGATTGCGCCGGTTGCGCGGTCTTCCGGCAGTTCGTCAGGCGGCTTCGTTGCGGGTGGGTTCATCGGCGGCCTCCCCTGTCCCCGCACGACACCAGCCTTCGCCGCGCGCCGCAAGCCGCGACACCGGCGGGTTCAGCCCGTCAGCGCGCGGCGCAATACCACAGCCATCATGTCGATCGCGGTGTCGGCGGCACGGATCACCCGGCCCATGCTGAGGAAGCCGTGGATCTGGTCCGACAGGTGCACGCCGGTCACCCGCACGCCCTCGCGTTCCAGCCGTGCGGCGTAGGCGAGCCCTTCGTCGCGCAACGGGTCGACCGCGGCCGTCAGCACCAACGCGGGCGCCGTGCCGGCAACGCTGGCCACGCGGATCGGCGAGGCGCGCCAGTCGATCCGGTCGGCGTCGTTCTGCATGTAGTGGTCGATGAACCATTTCATCGTTCCCGAGGTCAGCGGCACCCCGGAGGTGATCGTCTGCGACGAGATCGTGGTCATCGCCATGTCGGTCGCCGGATAGATCAGCAACTGGAATGCCAGCGGCGGCAGGTCGCCGTCGCGCGCCATCAGCGCCATCACCGCGGCGAGATTGCCGCCCGCCGAATCCCCGCCCACGGCAACCCGCCCGGCATCGATGCCGAGATCGGCGGCCTGCGCGATCACGAACCGGGTCGCCGCCGCGCTGTCATCGACCGCGGCCGGGAATTTGTGCTCCGGGGCCATGCGGTAATCGACCGAGACCACGACGCAGCCCGCCGCGTTGGCGAAGCGGCGGCAGACCACGTCGTGCGAATCTAGCCCGCCCAGCAGCCAGCCGCCGCCATGGTAGTAAACGAGCGCGGGCAGGGGGCCGGCCGCCGCCTGCGCGGGCCGGTACAGCCGCAATGGGATCGGCCCGTGCGGGCCGGGCGCATCGAGCGCGCGCACCTCGCCCACCGCTTCCGGCTCCGGCTGCAACACGGCCCGGCTCTTCATGTAGGCTTCGCGCGCTTCGTCGGGCGTGATCTGCTCGAACGGTGGGCGCCCCGCGAGGCGGATCATGTCCAGGACAAGTGTGACGTCGGGATCGAGGGTCATGCGGTGCTCCCTATGCCATCCAGCCCAGGATCGCCAGCGCCACCGCGTCCGGTCGATCGAGTTCGGCCAGGTGGCCGGCGCCCGCGATCACCTGGACTTCGGTGGGTCCCGCGATCGCCGCGCGGAAACGCCCGGCGTAGCTGCGTGGCATGATCCGATCCTCGGCGCCCCACAGCAGCAGGGTGGGCGCAGCAATCAGCGGCAGGCGCTTTTCCAGCCTGGTGTTGCCGAGTGGCCAGAAGATGCGCGCGGCGGCTTCCGACGCGCGGGTCTGTTCGATCGGCCATGCGATCGAGTTGGCGCCCTCCGGCGCGGATCTCATCGCTGTCCAGATCGCGGGATCGGCGCACATCAGCCCCGGCACCGCATCGGCCCGCTGCGCCCAGGGATCGGTCGGCGGATCGGCCGCGTCGAACAGGCCGAACGGGGCGATCAGCGCGAGCTTGCGCACACTCGCGGGCCAGACGGCGGCCATCTCCGCGGCGAGCGAGGCGCCCACCGACGACCCGGCCAGGTCGGCGCCCGCCAGCCCCGCCGCGTCCAACGTCGCCCGCACCGCCAGCAGCCAGTCGAGATGGGTGTCGAGCACGCTGTGCCCGCGATCGCCGCCGGGAAATCCAGGCAGCGACGGCACGATCACCGTGCGGCTTTCGGCCAGCCGATCGAGGAACGGCATCCAGCGCGGCAGCCCGCCGAGGCCGGCGAGGTAGCCGAGCTTCGGCCCCGTCCCCTTGCGCCAGACGCGGGTGGCGAAGCCGTTGATGTCGATGGTCGTGGTTTCGGGTTCGCTCACCCCGGCTCTCCGTATGCTGTTCGTCGAAGGGATCGGGTCGTCGAAGGGATCGGGTCGTCGAAGGGATCGGGTCGTCGAAGGGATCGGGCCTTGATCCGCGGTTTCCTATTCTGCCGCGAGCTTGGGCAGGAAGGCCGGCACTTCGGCGCGCTGGGCCCGGCCCATCGGCTGCGGCCACCAGCGGTCTTCCCACTCGCCGAACATGTCCTTGAGGTTCGGCATGACCTTCTCGGCGAACAGCTTCGTGTTGGCCCGGCAGACGTCCTTGCCCATGTTCCCGAACTGCAACAGCAGCATCAGGTGGCCGACGTTCAGATTGCGGGCGACTTCGCGCAACTGCTCGGTCACTTCATCCGGCGAGCCGATGATGACGTAGCCGCGGTCGACGATCGCATCCATCTCGCGCGCCACCGACCCGAAGCGGGTGCCGGCGGTGCTGCCGATCGCGCCGGCGCTGGCTGCCTGTTGCACCTGGCTCTTGATCCCGGCCACCTGGGTTGCTTCCGAAACATAGCCGGGCGGGGTCGCCCAGCGCGGATCGACATGCAGGCAGCGACCGTAGAAATACTCGGCGGCTTCGGAATAGAGGTCGTAGGCGTGCTGGCGGCTTTCACCCACGCCGACGAACTGCAGGAAGCCGGCGCGGTACGGGTTGCGGTCCTTGCCGAGCCGGGCCATTTCGGCCCAGAATCCATCCATCAGCGCCTGGCCGGCCTTGTAGCCGTAGTAGGACAGGTAGCAATAGACGTAGTCCATCTCGGCGCACCACTGCCAGGTTTCCACCGAGCCGCCGCCCGGGATCCAGATCGGCGGATGCGGGCGCTGGATCGGGCGCGGCCAGATGTTCACATAGCGCTGCTGGTTGTAGCGACCGTTGAAGGCGAACGTATCCTTCTCCTGCCACGCGCGCATCACCAGATCATGCGCTTCCAGGTAGCGGGAACGCAGCTGGCTCGGGTTGGTGCCGTAGGCGTAGCAGGTGTCCATCGGCGTGCCGACCGGGAAGCCCGCGATCAGCCGGCCGCCGGAGATCACGTCGATCATCGCGAATTCTTCGGCGACCCGCGTGGGCGGATTGTACAGCGCGAGCGAATTGCCCATGACGCAGATCGCGGTATCGGTGGTGCGCCGCGCCAGCGCCGAGGCGATCAGGTTGGGCGAGGGCATCAGCCCGTAGCCGTTGGAATGGTGCTCGTTCACGCACACCGCATCGAACCCGCAATCGGCCGCGTATTCCAGCTCGTCCATGAAATCGTTGTACATGTGGTGCGCGCGCGCCGGGTCGAACAGCGAGGAATGGATGTCGACCCACACCGAGGGATTGTGGTCGCGGAAATCCGCCGGCAACTCGGTGTACGGCATCAGATGGAACCACATCAGCTTCATGGACGCTCTCCCCGGTGGACGGCCGCGCGGTTGGCTACCGTTGAGTAGCATGGCCCGCCCCCCGCACGTCAACCACGACGGCGGTTGCCTTGGGCGCGGCGGCGCCGCAGGAACGCATCCATGCCGCCCGCCGATCCGTCCGCCCGCGACTCCGCCCCCCGCGCCGTGCTTGCGGATCGGCGATTATGGATGATGGGCACCTACGGGTTCTTCTCCGGCCTGCCCTTGCCGCTGTCGGGCTTCACGTTCCGGCTCTGGCTGTCGGAGGGCGGGGTGTCGCTGGCGCTGATCGGCCTGACCGCCAATGTCGGGCTCGCCTATTCGCTGAAATTCCTCTGGGCGCCGCTGCTGGATCAGGCGCGGCCGCCGGGGCCGCTCGGCCGGCTCGGCCGCCGGCGCGGGTGGCTCGTGGCGATCCAGCCGGCGCTGGCGCTGGCGGCGCTGCTGCTCGCGCTGTCGCACCCGAACACCGCGCCGGCGGGCGCCATCGCCGCGGCCGGACTGGTGGCCTTCCTCTCGGCGAGCCAGGACATCGTGATCGATGCCTGGCGGATCGAGACGTTCCCGCCGCGCGCCCAGGGCGCGGCCATGGCGGCCTATGTCTGGGGCTACCGGGTGGCGCTGCTCGTCTCCGGCGCCGGCGCGATCGCGGGGGCAAGCTGGATCGGCTGGCACGGCGCGCTGGCGGCGATGGCGGCGCTGCTGGCGCTGGCCCCGCTCAACACCCTGCTGGCGCCGGAGCCGATGGCGCGCATGCAGGCCGCCGGCCTGCGCCTCGGTGCCCGGCTGCGCGTTGCGGTGATCGAGCCGCTGCGCGAAATCCTGGCCAGACCCGGCGCGCCGACGATCCTGGGCTTCGTCGCCCTGTTCAAACTGGGGGAGGCCATGGCCGGGGTGATGACCGCCCCGTTCTACACCCACCTCGGCTTCAACCGCGCGGCGATCGCGGTCGCCAACGGACCGTTGTCGCTCGGCTGCGCACTCGGGGGCACGGCGTTGGGCGGCTGGCTGGTGGCGCGCATCGGGGTCGGACGCGCACTGCTCGCGACGGGTTGGGTGCAGACGCTGACAATGGGGATGTATCTCGTGCTTGCGGCCTCCGCCGGGCGGGCGCACGTGCTGGTCGCGACGGTGGCGGTGGAATCCCTTGCCGAAGGCATGGCGGATGCAGCGTTCATCACCTACCTCTCGGGCCTCTGCTCGCCTGGTTACACCGCGACCCAATACGCGCTGCTGTCGTCACTGGCCGCAATCGCGTTGCGGACCGTGGGCGGGCTGTCCGGGTTCCTGGCCGCGGCGACCGGATGGACCACGTTCTACGCGCTGGCAATGTTCGCCGCCCTGCCGGCAATGGGGCTGATGCTGCGGCTGCTGCACCGCTACCCGCCGGCAGAGCGCGTGGCGGAGTAGCACCGGGCGCGGGTCGGTCGGTTCGCAAGCAAGGCCATGGGGCTCCGCCCCCTGGACCCCCGCCAAGGGCTCGCCCTTGGAACCCTTCCGTTAGGTTCCGTGCGGGTGGGAGTGTCTCGGGTCCGGGTGGGGGCGTGCGCGGAGTTGGGAGGCCGGGTCAGGAGCATAGCGCAATTGCGCCCTGCTCCTGACCCGGCCTCCCAACTCCGCGCACGCCCCCACCCGGACCCGAGACACCCCCACACGCACGGAACCCAATAGACCGGGGTCCAGGGGACGAGTTCCCTGGCGGGGGTCCAGGGGGCGGAGCCCCATGGCCTTGCTTGCGAACGGGCCGAACCCGCGGCTGCGCCGCTACCAGATCATCCGCGGCGCGCGGTTCACGCGTTGTGCTTGTCCGGGGCGGGTGGCGGAGATCCATTCCGTTACGGGCATGAAGCGTGGGGCCAGGAACTGGTAGGTTCGGCCGAGGAGGGCGAGGGTTCCTTCGTCGAACGTGCCGACCGTGGTGTCCCACTGGGTCAGGATGGGTTCCCAGGCGCGTTGGCTGCGATACAGCCAGTCGCGGTTGGAACGGATGAAGGTGCGCTGGCTTTCGACGTTGCGGAGCGCGGCCATCACCTCGCCGGTTTGCGCGTCGAGTTCTTCGAAGCGGGTGACGATCTGGCGCAGTGCGATGGCGGTCAGGCGTTTCACTTGCGTCAAGGTTTCGATGTGGCTGGCATCGCTGCGCCAACCGCGGGAGAGGCGTTCGATCTTTCCGGCCATCATCCGAATCCGGCGCAGCAGCCGGTCGCGGAGTGCCTCGATATAGGCGAGTTCCCGGCCCAGGGCTTCGAGCAGCCCGACCACTTCGGCAGCTGTTTCCAGGCCGAGGGCTTCGGCGGCGCGCGCCAGTGCCTTCTGCACCTGGTGGCGCAGTTTGGGGTCGTTGCCGACGGCGAGCAGGGAACCGGCGTCGAGCGCCTGGCGCTCCGACCCACGGTCCGCGTTCAGCCAGTCGACGAGGCTGACCCGCAGCCGGGTCTGGGCGATTTCGAGATGCAGCGGGTCCGGTTCCCAGCTTGCTTCGCCGGTCAGCACCTCGCTCGGCAGCGGATCGCCGGGACGCAGGACCGAGACGAAGTCGAGCGATTCGGCGATGCGCACGAGCATCTGCCCGTCCTCGGAATCCTCCGAGATGCCGAATTCCCGGGCGAGCGATCGCAGCGGCAGCGCGGCGGCCCGTTCCCCGAGTTGGACAACCATCACGGGGGCGCCGTCCACTTCCGAGCGGCGGAACAGCGGCGGGCCGAAGGAGCCGAACAGCCGGTGGGCCAGGTGACAGTCGGTCGGGCCGCCTGGTGGCGACGATTCGGCCGCCGGCACGTCGTCGGAACAGTCCGGCGCCGGGAGCGGCGCCGCCGCGGGGGCGGCCGATGGGTCCGGGTGGGGGGCTGGATCGGGCATGGCGGGCCGCCAGGAAAGCCGTGCACGGATGAACAATCCGCTAATGTCCCGGCGGTGGGGCCGCCGTTACCCATTGCGCTTCCGGGCCCGACCCGCCAAGACTGCTCATCAGCCGTCCGAAAACGGCGTGACAGGTGGCATGAACGTTGCTAGCCAAAGCCATCGGTTGCCATTCACCAGAACCAAAGGGGTCGCAGGGATGATCACACGTCGGGCCGCTGCCCAACTTCTCGCCAGCACCGCCGCCGCCGCCGCGTTGGGCGCCGGTCCCGCCGCCGCTGCGGCCGACAAGACGGTCGTGGTTGGCGTCCATCTGCCCCTGACCGGGGCAGATGCACAGAGCGCCACCCTGATCCTGCACGGCGCCCAACTGGCGTTCGACCAGGCTAACGATTCGAATGCCGTGCCTGGCTACACGTTCAAGGTGAAGGTGTTCGATAACGCGACCGCTACCGCCGGCCAGTACGATCCGGCCCAGGCTGCCACCAATGCGCGCAAGATGGTGTCGGACCCGCACCTGGTCGCGGCAATCGGCCCGGAAATGAGCGGCGACGGCAAGGCGCAGGCGCCGATCCTGAGCCAAGGCGATCTCGCCACGATCACCCCGGCCTCCACCAATCCCGACATTACCAACCCCAGGTTCGCTGCCGAATTCATGCCGGCCGGCAAGGCGATCTATTTCCGCACCGTCACCACCGACGCTTATCAGGGTCCGGAGATGACGATGTTCTTCAGCAAGAAGCTGGGGGTGAAGTCGGTCTATATCCTGGACGACAGCGGCGCCTACGGAGTCGGGCTTGCGGATGCGTTCGAGGCGCAGGCGAAGAAGATCGGCATGAAGGTCATGGGCCGTGACCGGCTGGATCCGAAGAATTCCGACTACAGCACCACCCTGACCAAGATCAAGTCCATCAACCCGCAGGCGCTCTATTACGGCGGGGTCGACCAGGCCGGGGTGAAACTGGTCAAGCAGTCGTACCAGATCATTCCGAAAATGATCAAAGGCGGCGGGGACGGCATGTATGCGCCGGACATCCTGACTGCCGCGGGATTCCCGGCTGCCGAGGGTTGGTATGCGACGATCGCTGCCCCGCATCTGGTGGGCGAGAAGCAGGCGCAGGGCGTCATTCAGGCCTATACCTCGAAATACGGCGTGGAGCCGAGCGATTACGCATTGACCGCCTATGATGGCGGCCTGATCATCATCGGTGCGGTGAAGACGCTGGTCGCGGAGAAGAAGCCGATCACCAAGGCCACGATGCGGGATGCGATCGGCGCCTCCAAGACCCCGACCCTGCAGGGCGTGGTGCAGTTCGACAAGAACGGCGACATGCTCAGCCACACCGTCAGCGTGTACCAGATCCGCGAAGACAAGTCGAAGCCGCTCAGCGACATGATCGCGCAATACCACTATCTCGGCTCGGCGCCGGAAGCCTGAGCCAAGGCAATGACTTTTTCGTCGCTGTTGCTCCAGCAGACGATCAACGGGTTGAGTCTGGGGGCGATGTATGCGCTGCTCGCCCTCGGCTTCACCCTGATCTACGGCATCCTGGAACTGATCAACTTCGCCCATTTCAACGTCTTCATGATCGGCTCGTTCGTGGCGTTGTGGGTACTACAGGGTTTCGGGCTGTCCGGTCAGGCGATCGTGCTGACTGGATTGCCGCTGGTCGGAGTCTTGGTCGCGGCATTCGCGGTCACCATGGGTGGCTGCGGACTGCTGGGGGTGGCGATCGAGAGGGTGACGTTGCGGCCGCTGCGCAACGTCACCGGCCCGGCGGCGATGATCACGACGATCGGTGTCTCCTACATCCTGTTCAACATCGTGCTGTTGATCACGAGCGCGCAGACGATGAATTTTCCCAATCCGCTGCCGCCGCTGCAATGGAACGTGGGCGGGGCGGTGGTCACGTTGCAGGAGCTGCTGATCTGGGGGGTGGCGCCGATCCTGATGCTGGGGCTCTGGGCATTCGTGCAGAAGTCCCGCCTGGGCAAGGCGATGCGGGCCACCGCGCAGGATCCGGAAGCGGCGCGGATGATGGGGGTGGAGGTCGACAAGGTGGTGATGACCGCCTTCTTCCTCGGCTCGGCGCTGGCCGGGGCGGGCGGGATGATCTTCGGTCTCTACTATAATTTCACCAGCTTCCTGATCGGTTTCACCGCCGGCCTGCGCGCCTTCACCGCCGCTGTCCTCGGCGGCATCGGCAACGTGCCCGGGGCGATGGTGGGCGGGATCCTGATCGGGCTGATCGAGGCCTACAGCGGCCAGTTCATCGCCACCGAATGGGCCGACGTGATCATCTTCTCGATCCTCGTGCTGGTGCTGGTGTTCCGCCCGTCCGGCCTGTTCGGCCGGGTCGCGCCGACCAAATCATGAGCGGGGACTGATCCGATGCCCTCCGCCACCGCTGCCCTCGCCCGCCCCTTCGCCGCCATTCCCGAGGCGCGCCGGCGCCAGGCGGCGACGCTTGCCCTCGCGCTCGCCGCGCTGTTGTTTCCCGTCTATCACGGCAACCAGGCCGATATCGACAGCCTGGCGAACGCGGCGATCTACGCCTCCCTCGCACTCGGCCTCAATATCGTCGTCGGTTTCACCGGGTTGCTCGACCTCGGGTATGCCGCATTCTTCGCCATCGGTGCCTATACCTACGGCATCCTGAGTTCCTTCCAGTTGCAGCCGGAGTGGAGCAGCTTCTGGGTGCCGTTCCAGGAACTCGGGCTGGTGACGCAAATGCCGGGCGAAACCACCGGCTTCGTCGTGCATTTCACCCTGTCGTTCTGGCTCGGCCTGCCGCTGGCGGCCCTGGTCGCCGCCGGTTGCGGGGTGGCGTTCGGGACGCCCACGTTGCGGCTGCGCGGCGATTATCTGGCGATCGTCACGCTCGGCTTCGGCGAGATCGTGCCGATCGTGTTCCGCAACTGGGCGAGCCTCACGAATGGCGCCGCCGGACTCAATGGCGTCGCCGCGCCGGTGCTGCTCGGCCACAGTTTCGGCGTCAATGCGACGCCGTATTATTATGTCGCGATCGTGCTGGTCTCGGCGCTGATTTTCATGAGCTTCCGGCTGCGTGATTCGCGCATCGGCCGCGCCTGGATGGCGATCCGTGAGGACGAGATCGCGGCCGGTGCGATGGGCGTGAACCGGGTGCGCTTCAAGCTGCTCGCCTTCGCCACCGGCGCCGGATTCGCCGGCATGACCGGCGTGCTGTTCATCGCCAAGCTGCAGACCGCGACGCCCGACATGTTCGACTTCCCGGTGTCGGTGATGATCCTGGTGATGATCGTCTTCGGCGGCATCGGCAGCGTCTGGGGTGCGGTCGCGGGGGCAGTCAGCCTGTCGCTGCTGCAATCGTGGTGGCTGCCCGATCTGACCGGATGGGTCGATGCGGCCGGCAGTGCGATCGGCAACCGCTGGCTCGCCCAGGTGGATCTGTCGCAGTCGGTGGAACTGATCTTCGGCATCATCCTGGTGCTGATGATGCTGTATCGCCGCCAGGGTCTGATCCCGGCCTATCGCGCGCCGGCGGCGCTGTCGTTCGACCAGCAGCACGCGGTGGTGCAGCGCGGCTTTGGCGAACTGCGCCTGTCCGGCCTGGGCGGGGAAGCGCACACCGGCGCCCTCGCGCTTGGCGTGCGCGGCGTGACGGTGAAATTCGGCGGCCTGGTGGCGCTGAACGCGGTCGATATCGACGTGCCGGCGGGCGGCGTCGTCGCGGTGATCGGCCCCAACGGGTCAGGCAAATCCACCCTGTTCAATGTGATCACCGGTCTCGTGCCTGCCGACGGCGGCAGCATCCGCTTCCACGACGAGGAAATCCTGGGGCTGCACGACTACCAGATCCTGGTCAAAGGCATCGCCCGCACGTTCCAGAACATCCGCCTGTTTCCAACGCTGACCGTGCTGCAGAACGTGCTGGTCGGCCAGCATGCGCGCCTGTCCACCGGCGCCATCTCCGCCGTGATCCGCCCGCCCGGCACGCGGCGGGAGGAGCAGGGGGCGATCGACTGGGCGATGGAAATCCTGGCGATCTTCGGCAACCGGCTGCTTCCGCGCGCCGGCCAGGCGGTGAGCGGCCTCTCGTACGCCAACCGCCGGCGCACCGAGATCGCCCGCGCGCTCGCCTCGCGCCCGCGCCTGCTGCTGCTCGATGAGCCCACGGCGGGCATGAACCCGGCGGAGACTCTGGAACTTGCCGAGCAGATCAAGGGGCTCAAGGGCCTTGGCCTGACCGTGCTGCTGATCGAACACAAGCTCGATGTGGTCACCACCCTGGCCGACACCGTCTATGTGCTCGACCATGGCGAAGTGATCGCGAAAGGCCGGCCCGACGAAGTGCGACGCAACGAGGAAGTGCTGCGCGCCTACCTCGGCCGCAACGCGCAGGCCGCCGCCGCCGGCACCACGGGGCCCGTCCATGTTGCTTGAGTTCAAGGATATCGATACGTACTATGGCGACCTGCACGTCCTGAAGAAGGTCAACTACGCGATCGAGGAAGGCGAGATCGTCTCCCTCCTCGGCGGCAACGCCTGCGGCAAGTCGACCACCATGAAGACCATCATGGGGGTCGTCCGCCCGGTGCGCGGCACGGTGATCTTCGACGGCAAACCGATCGAGAAGCTGCCGACCGCGGAACGGGTGAAGCGCGGCATCGCCCCGGTGCTGGAAGCGCGCCGGCTGTTTCCCCGCATGACCGTGTTCGAGAATTTGGAGATGGGCGCCTACCTGCGCGCGCGCGGCCCCGAGTTCGATGAGGATCTGGAACGGGTCTATTCCCTGTTTCCCCGCGTCAAGGAACGGCGCAACCAGATCGCCGGCACCCTGTCCGGCGGCGAGCAGCAGATGGTCGCGATGGGCCGCGCGCTGATGGCCCGTCCGCGCCTGCTCTGCATGGACGAGCCCTCGATGGGCCTGTCGCCGATTTTCGTCGAGCAGGTGTTCGACATCATCCAGCAGATCAACAAGCAGGGCACGACGATCTTCATGGTGGAGCAGAACGCCAACATGGCGTTGCAGATCGCCCATCGGGCCTACGTGCTGCAAACAGGCCAGGTGGTGCTCAGCGGCAATGCCGCGGACCTGCGGCGCGATCCGATGATCCGGGAGGCGTATCTGGGCGAGATGCAGGTTCCCGTGACCTAGGCGGCGGCGGGATCAGTGGAACCCGTGCAGGATCACGCCGATCAGCCCGCCCAGCAGCCCCAGGATCGTGCCGAACCCGGCCAGCATGGTACCCAGCAGCCAGCGGAAATCGGCACGGTATTCGCTGCGCAGCCCGTCCAGGCCGGCGCGATGTTCGGCGGTCATCGTATCCAACCGCCGGTCCATCCGCTCCAGCGCGGCCCCGGTCGTACGGGCAAGCTCCTCCAGGACGGCAACCCGCGGTTCCATGGGCGAAGGGTAGGGCGGGGCAACATCGGGTTCAAGCGGCATGGCGGGCATCTCGGCCTGGTCTGCGGTTCACCCGCACAACCATACGTCCTCGGTGTGAACGATCCCTTACCGCGCCAGCCACAGCGCCCCGATCACCAGGGTCGCCACCGTCACCGGCGCGCCCACCAGGAAATACGCCCGGAACCTGATCACCACGCCCCGCCGCGCCGCCTTCTCCGCCACGATCAGATTCGCGATCGACCCGAGCAGGGTGAAATTTCCCGCCAGGGTTGAAGCCATCGCGACCACCAGCCACGCCCGCGCCGGGTCCGCCAGATGGGCCACGAACGGCCGCAGCACCAGCACCGCCGGCACGTTGCTGACCAGGTTGGACAGCACGGCAGTAAGCGCGCTCAGCACCGCCACATGCCCGAGGTGCAACCGCCCCGCCGCGGCAACCATCCCCGGCGTCAGCAGCCGATGTTCCGCACCGGCCACGATCACGAACAGCCCGGCGAACATCAGCAGCAAGGACCAGTCGATCTCGGCATAGATGCGCCCGCTTTTCACCCGCCGTGTCAGCAGCAGCAGCGCGCCGACCACGATCGCGGCCTTGGCGGGCGGCTGGCCCGCGAAAAACAGCGCGATGACCGCCACGGTAGCAACGAGCGAGCGCACCACCAGCACACGGTTCGCGCGAATGTGCATCCACCGCGGCGGCAGCGGCGCGCGGGCCGCGAACTCCGCCCGGTAGAACAGCGCGATCAGACCGCCGGCGACGACCAGGCCCACGAGTGCCACCGGCGTCAGCGCGGCGGCGAACGTCGCGTAGGGTATGCCCGAGAACCCGCCGATCAGCATGTTCTGCGGATTGCCGGTGATCGTCGTGACGGATCCGATGTTCGACGCCATCGCTACCGCCAGCAGGTACGGCACCGGATTGCGCCGCAACGCCAGGGTCAGATCGACCACCAGCGGCGCCAGCACCAGGCAGATCGCGTCGTTGACCAGGAACGCCGACGCGAGCCCCGCCACCGCAACCACTGCCGCCAGCAGCAGGATCGGCCGCCGCGCATGCCGCGCCACCCAGGCGGTGGCGAGCGCGAAGACCCCCGACAGCCGCAGATTCGCCACCACGATCATCATGCCGAGCAGCAAGGTGAGCGTGTTGAGGTCGATCGCGCGATAGGCATCCGCCAGCGGCATGGCGCCGGAGGCAACCATCAGGCTGGCGCCGACCAGCGCGATTCCGGCGCGATCGATGGCGAGCCCCGGCACCCGCCCGATCGCCAGCGCCAGGTAGCTCGCGGCGAAAATCCCCCCCGCAGCGATCCGTCGCGCCGCCGCGTCGTTGCCCGGCATCGCCCAGGGCGCCAGGGCGGCGGCGGCGGCCAGGACGATCAGGGCGGCGATCAGGCCCAAACTGATCAGGCGGGGACTGATCAGGCGGGCACTGATCCCGCGGGTCCGGCGGGGGGACGGCGGAGTGGCGGCGTCCATTCAGGCGTTCGGCCACAGGCCGGGGGTGGCAAGCTCGATCGAGTGCCCGTCGGGATCGCGGAAATAGAGGCTGGTGCCCCCGCGCGGCCAGCGGATCCGGCTTTCCACCGCGACCGCGCGTTCCGCCAGGTGGCGCTCCCACGCCGCCAGCTCGCCGAACGGGATCGCGAAACAAAGATGCAGGACGCCGCTGCCGCCGTGCGAGGGGATTTCCGTCCCGCCCGGCCCCGGCGCCGGCACGTCGGTGGCGCCATGGGCGAACAGCAGCAGCACCGCGCCCCCCGGCAGCCCCAGGGCGACCATGCGCTGGTCCGCCACGAACGTCTCGAGCCCGAACAGGCCACGATAGAACGCGGCCGCGCGGTCGAGGTCGGCGACGTAGAGCGATGTCTCCAGCACCCCGGACAGGCGCGGAACGGTTTGCGACATGACCTTGGCTTCCGAGCGGGCGTGCGGCGAACCGGAGCCGCGGCGTCGGGCTCCGGCGCCGCCACTATGCGGCCGTTGCCGGGCCGGCGCGAGCCGCCGGCGGCAAGGAACGGAGCGCATCCGCGTGAGGGGCCGTGCCGGGGTCGCCGCCTGGCCGGCCGCACGAGGGCGGAAGCCCCGCCATCCGCTCCTTGTCCCTCTCCGGTCTGAACCGGCACTAGTGATGCATTATACTTGACTTATAGGGTTTACGGCGTGATTTTGTCCCCCGACATGATCACCGCCGGCCAGATGCGCGCCGCCCGCGCCCTGTTGGGGATCGACCAGCGCCGGCTGGCCGAACTCTCCGGCCTGTCGCTCCCCACCATCCAGCGCATGGAAGCGAGCGAGGGCGTCATCCGCGGCAACGTCGATTCGCTGATGAAGCTGGTCGGCGCGCTGGACCAGGCCGGGATCGCGCTGCTCGGCGAGGGGGCCGCCAGCCCCGGTGGTGGGCGCGGCGTGCGGCTCAAGGGGGCGCCCGGCTGATGCCCGCAGTCCCTTCGCATCCCACTCTTCTGGCCGAACTCGTTCTGCTGGCAATCGCCGCTCTGCTCGCCACCGGGCTGGCCGGCGCGGTCCGCGCCCGGGCGCGGGACGGACGCGTGCTCGTCTATGGCGCCTGCCTGGTGCTGTGCGTCCTGCTCGCGCTCGCCGGGCTGGCCGCCCTGGCCGTCCCGCCCACCGGGCTCAGCCTGCCGCTGTTCCTGCCCTGGGTCGGCGCCCGGTTCCGCCTCGACCCGCTGGCCGGGTTCTTCCTGTTCGTGGTCAATCTGGGCGGTGCGGCGGCCAGCCTCTACGCGCTCGGCTACGGCCGCCACACGGCGGAGCCGGAACGGGTGCTGCCGTTCTACCCGGTCTTCCTCGCCGCGATGAACCTCGTGCTGGTCGCGGCCGATGCGTTCGGCTTCCTGTTCGCCTGGGAATTGATGTCGGTCGCCTCCTGGGCGCTGGTCCTGGCGCACCATCACGAGCCGCGCACGCGGCGCGCCGGCGTGCTCTATCTGTTGATGGCGACCCTGTCGGGCCTCACCCTGCTGCTCGGCTTCGGCCTGCTGGCGGGGCCTGCGGGGGATTACAGCTTCGCCGCCATGCGCGCCGCGCACCCGTCGGGCTGGATCGCCGCGCTCGCGCTGATGCTGGTGCTGTTCGGCGCCGGCGCCAAGGCCGGTCTGGTCCCGCTGCACGTCTGGCTGCCGGAGGCCCATCCCGCCGCCCCCAGCCATGTCTCCGCGCTGATGAGCGGGGTGATGACCAAGGTCGCGGTCTACGCCTTCGTCCGCGTCGCCTTCGACCTGCTGGGCGCACCGCCGTGGTGGAGCGCGGTCGTCGTGCTGGCGCTGGGCGGGGGCACCGCCGTGCTCGGCGTGCTGTATGCGCTGATGGAGAGCGACCTGAAACGCCTGCTCGCCTACAGCACGGTCGAGAACATCGGCATCATCTTCCTCGGCCTCGGCCTCGCGATGGCGTTCCGCGCCGATGGCGATGCGATCGGGGCGGCGCTCGCGCTGACCGCGGCCTTGCTGCACGTGTTCAACCATGCGCTGTTCAAGAGCCTGCTGTTCATGGGCGCCGGCGCGGTGCAGACCGCCACCGGCACGCGCGATCTGAATCGGCTCGGCGGGCTGATCCACCGGATGCGGGTCACGAGCTTCGTGTTCCTGATCGGCTGCGCGGCGATCTCCGGCCTGCCGCCGCTGAACGGGTTCGTCTCGGAATGGCTGATTTTCCAGGCGATCCTGCTGCATCCCGACCTGCCGCAATGGGGCTTCAAAGTGATGCTGCCGGCGGACGGCGCGCTCCTGGCGTTGGCCGCCGCGCTGGCCGCGGCGTGTTTCGTCAAGGCGTTCGGCATCGCCTTTCTCGGCCGGCCGCGCAGCGACGCTGCCGCCGCGGCGCGCGAGGTGGACGGGTTTTCCCGCGCCGCCATGGCCGGGCTGGCCGCCCTCTGCCTGCTCGCCGGGATTTTCCCGGGCGTGGTGATCGACGCGCTGGCGCCGGTCGCGCATCTGCTGCTCGGCACAAGGTTGCCGGCGCAGTTGGCGGTGCCGTGGGTGTCGGTCGTTCCGGTGGCGGCGGCGCGCAGTTCCTACAACGGGCTGCTGATCTTCCTGTTCGTCGCCGCGGCGAGCGGGATCACGGTGGCGGCGATCCACCGCTTCGCCTCGCACGCGCTCCGCCGCGCGCCCGCCTGGGACTGCGGCTTTCCCAATGCCGATCCGATCACGCAATACACCGCCGACAGCTTCGCCCAGCCGATCCGCCGGGTGTTCGCCGCCAGCCTGTTCGGCGCCCATGAAGACGTCACCGTGCCGCCGCCGGGCGATACCGCTCCGGCACGGATCGTCAAGACGATCCGCGATCCGATCTGGGATTGGGGCTACGCGCCGGTGGCGGAATGGGTGGAGCGGACGTCGCTCACGCTCAACCGGCTGCAATTTCTCACCATCCGCCGCTACCTCGGTTTCGTGTTCGCCGCCCTTGTCGTGCTGCTGCTGGCGCTGGCGCTGTGGCAGTGATCGCGTCGCTGTTGGTCCAGGGCGGGCAGATGGCGCTGGTGCTGGCGCTGGCGCCGCTGCTGACGGGCTGGGTGCGCAAGGTGAAGGCGCGGTTGCAGCGCCGGCGCGGCGCCTCGGTGTTCCAGCCCTACCGCGACCTGCGCCGGCTGCTGGGCAAGGAGGTGGTGCTGGCGGAGAACGCGTCCTGGCTGTTCCGGGTCGCGCCCTATCTGATGTTCGCCTTCACCTGGGTCGCCGCCGCGCTGGTGCCGACCTTCGCGACCGGGCTGATGTTCTCCTGGACCGGCGATCTGATCGCCATCATCGCCCTGCTCGGCGCCGCACGCTTCCTGCTCACCCTGGCCGGGATGGACATCGGCACCGCGTTCGGCGGCATCGGGTCGTCGCGGGAGGCGATGATCGCCGCGCTGGCCGAACCCGCGATGCTGATGATCATCATCGCGCTGGCGCTGCTGGCCGGCTCCTCGCAGCTCTCCACCATCGCCCGCTTCATGGACAGCCCCGCGGTCGGCCTGCGCGTGTCGCTGGCGCTGGCGCTGGTGGCGTTCCTGATCGTCGCCCTGGCCGAGAACGCGCGCATCCCGGTCGACAACCCGGCCACGCATCTGGAACTCACCATGGTGCACGAGGCGATGGTGCTGGAATATTCCGGCCGCCACCTGGCGATGATCGAGCTTACCGCCGCGCTCAAGCTGCTGCTGATGATCTCGGTGATCGGCTGCATCTTCGTCCCCATCGGCCTCGCGGTGGGCGGCGAGGGTCCGGTCGGCACCGCCATCGGGCTCGCGGCCTATGCGGCCAAGCTGGTCGTGGCGGGCGCGCTGCTCGGCACGTTCGAGACGGCGATCGCCAAGATGCGCGTGTTCCGGGTGCCGAATTTGCTCGGCGGCGCGCTGATGCTGGGCTTGCTCGCCACCCTGCTGCTGTTCGTCTCGAAGGGGCTGTAGGGATGATGGGCGGGTTCGCGTTCGACGTCGCGCATACGCTCGCCGGGCTGTTGGTGCTCGCCAGCCTGACCATGCTCTACCAGAACCGCCTGGTGGCGCTGATCAACGTGCTGGCGGCGCAGTCGGTGATCCTGTCGGCCTCGGTGGCCTGGCAGGCGCATCTGCAGGACGCCCCCGACCTGTTCATCACCGCCGCGATCGCGCTCGGCTTCAAGGCCGTGTTCATCCCCTGGGCGCTGCGTCGCATTGTCGTGCGCCTCGGCCTGCATCGGGAGATCGAGACGGTGGTGGGCATCGGCCCCACCATGCTCGCCGGCATGGGGCTGATCGCGCTGTCGATGGAGGTGATGCTGCCGGTCACGTCCCAGGTCGATCCGGTGGCGCGCCAGGATATCGCGCTCGCGCTGTCGGTGGTGCTGATCGGGCTGCTCGTGATGGTCACCCGGCGCAATGCGGTCAGCCAGGTGGTGGGGTTCCTGTCGATCGACAACGGCATCAGCCTCGCCGCCACCGGCGCGCGCGGGATGCCGCTGGTGGTGGAGATCAGCGTGGCATTCTCCGTGCTGGTCGCGTTCATCGTGATCGGCATCTTCCTGTTCCGTATCCGCGAGCGGTTCGACACCGTCGATTCCGGTGCGCTCGACGCCTTCCGCGGCGATCGGCGATGATCGGCATCGACGGCGTGCTGATCGTGCCGCTGCTGGCCGCGGCGTTGCTGGCGAGCCAGACGGACTACCGGCGCTCGGCGCGGATCAACGTGGCGGCGAGCGGACTTGCGTTCCTCGCCGCGGTGTCCTTGCTGTTCCATCGGCCGCTGCCGGGGCGGTTCTTCCTGATCGACGATCTGAACGTGGTGTTCATCGTGCTCGGCACCTTCGTCGGCACCACCACCAGCATCTTCTCCGCCAGCTACATCGGCCACGAGCTGGAGACGGGGCGGCTCACGCCCGGCTACCTGCGCTTCTACCATGCGATGTTCCAGGTGATGATGTTCGGCATGAACCTGGCGCTGGTGGCCAACGACATCGGCGTGATGTGGGTCGCGGTGGAGCTGGCGACGCTTTCGACCGTGATGATGGTCGGCATCTACCGCACCCATGCGGCGCTGGAAGCGGCCTGGAAATATTTCATCCTCGGCAGCGTCGGCATCGCGCTCGCTTTGTTCGGCACCATCCTCGTCTATCTGGCCGCGCGGCCGGAGGTGGGGGAGGGGCTGCGCGCCATGGAATGGACCGTGCTCGTGCGCCACGCCCACGGGTTCGATCCGGCGCTGCTCAACGTGGCGTTCGTGTTCCTGTTGCTCGGCTACGGCACCAAGGTCGGGCTGGCGCCGATGCACGCCTGGCTGCCGGACGCGCATGCCGAAGGTCCGACGCCGATCTCAGCGGTGCTGTCGGGGCTGTTGCTGAACGTCGCCTTGTACGCGCTGCTGCGCTTCAAGATGTTGCTGGCGGCGTGCCCGGGGGCGATCGCGCCGGGGCCGCTGATGATCGCGCTCGGGCTGCTGTCGCTGATCTTCGCCGCGTTCATGCTGTACCGCAGGCGCGATATCAAGCGGCTGTTCGCCTATTCCTCGATCGAGCACATGGGGATCATCGTGTTCTCCTTCGGCATGGCGGGACCGCTCGGCAATTTTGCCGGGCTGTTGCAGATGACGATGCACAGCCTGACGAAGTCGGCGATCTTCTTCTCGGTGGGGCACGTGGCGCAGGTGAAGGGCACGCAGCGCATCGCCGAGATCGGCGGGCTGACGGAAAGCCATCCGTTGCTCGGCTGGGGCCTGCTGGCGGGTGTCGCGGCGATCGCCGGGCTGCCGCCGTTCGGCGTGTTCACGAGCGAGTTCCTGATCGTGTCCTCCACCTTCGCGCGCCAGCCGCTGCTGGCGGTGGCCCTGGTGTTCGGGCTGCTGCTGGCGTTCGGAGCGCTGCTGTTGCGCGTCACGCAGGTGGCGTTCGGACCGCCGCGTGGACCGGTGGGGCCGGTGCAGGCGTCCTATGTGCCGATGTTCGCGCATCTGGCGTTGGTGCTGATCGCCGGCATCTGGCTGCCGGGCCCGCTGGTGGCGTGGTTCCGCCACGTCGCGGCGCTGCTCGGATGAGCGGATGGGGGGAGACGGTGGGGCGGCTTGCGGGCGGGGCGGCGACCCTGCTCGGGCTCTGGGGCGAGCCGGGGGCCGTGCATCTGGCGGTGCTGGAGGGCGCGCCCCCGCTCCCACTTGGGGGTTGGGGTGAGGGTGTAGCGCGGTCCGCTCCGCCCTCACCCCGACCCTCTCCCGCAAGCGGGAGAGGGGGCGTTGGCGTGGCGGGCGGTGCGACGGGTGCGACCATCCGGCATCTGATCCGCCCCTGCCCGGACGGGCACTACCCCGCGATCAGCCGCGTGCACCCCGCCGCCTTGCGCCTGGAACGTACCGTCCGCGATCTGTACGGGCTCGACCCGATCGGTCTGCCGGACACCCGCCCCTGGCTCGCGCACGGCGCGCACCCGACCGCCTATCCGTTCCTCCCGGTCGAGGGTGCGGATCTGCACCAGGTTCCGGTCGGCCCGGTGCACGCGGGCATCATCGAGCCCGGGCATTTCCGCTTCACCTGCGACGGGGAGACGGTGGTGCGGCTGGAACAGCGCCTCGGCTATGCCCACAAGGGGGTCGAGGCCCTGCTCGCCGGCGCCGACCTCACCGTCGCCGCGCGGATCGCCGGGCGCATCTGCGGCGACAGCACGGTGGCCTACGCGCTGGCTTTCGCGCGCGCGACCGAGGCCGCGTGCGGCGCCGCACCGCCGCCGCGCGCGGTGTGGCTGCGCGCGCTGGCCGCGGAGTTGGAACGGCTCGCCAACCACCTCGGCGATGTCGGCGGCATCTGCAACGACGCCGCCTTCGCGCTGATGCTGGCGCATTGCGCGGTGCTGCGCGAGCAGGTGCTGCGCACGGCGAGCGCCTGTTTCGGCCACCGGCTGATGATGGACGCGGTGGTTCCGGGCGGCATGGCGGTCGATCTGGCGGAAGACGGCGCGGCCCGGCTGGGCGCTCTGGTGGGCGACGTGCGCACCCGCTTCGCCCGGCTGGTGGCGCTGTACGACGGCACCGCGTCCTTGCAGGATCGCACCGTCGGCACCGGCATCGTTACCGCCGACCTGGCCGCGCGCTTCGGTGCCGGGGGTTACGTCGGCCGCGCCTCCGGCCGCGATTTCGATGCCCGCCGCAGCCCGGGCTATCCGCCCTACGACCGGCTCGCGTTCGACATCCCGACCCGCACCGAGGGCGACGTGAACGCCCGGGTCTGGATCCGCATCGAGGAGATCAAACAGAGCCTGCGCCTGGTCGAACAGATCCTGGACCGCCTGCCGTCGGGGCCGGTGCGCGCCGCGCTGCCCGAAGCGGCCGGGGAGGGGATCGCGCTGGTGGAGGGCTTCCGCGGCGACGTCCTCGCCTGGGTCCGGATGGATGGCGACAGGGTCGTGCGCGCGCATCTGCGCGACCCGTCGTGGTTCCAGTGGCCGCTGCTGGAAGCCGCCGCCGAGGGCAACATCATCGCCGATTTCCCCTTGTGCAACAAATCCTTCAACTGCGCCTATTCGGGGCACGATCTCTGATGTTCCGGACCCTTCTCTCGGGCCTGCGCTCCCCGCTTGCCGAACCGCCGGTGGCGGACCCGGAACTGGCCGCGCTGGGCGCGCAGCTCGATGCGGCGGCGCGCCGGCGGCTCGGGCGCGGCCTTTCCATCCGTGCGGTGGACGCGGGATCGTGCAACGGCTGCGAGCTGGAACTGCACGCGCTGAGCAACGCCTTCTACGATCTGGAACGCTTCGGCCTGCGCTTCGTTGCGTCTCCGCGGCACGCCGACGTGCTGATGGTGACCGGCCCGGTCACCTGGCATATGCGCGAGGCGCTGGTGCGCACCTACGCCGCCACGCCGGATCCGAAATGGGTGGTCGCGGTGGGCGATTGCGGCGTCGGCTGCGGGGTGTTCGCCGCCAGCCCGGCCTGCGTCGGTTCGGTGGCGCAGGTCGTGCCGGTGGATCTGACCATCCCCGGCTGCCCGCCGACCCCGGCGCGGCTGCTGGCGGGGCTGCTCGCGCTGCTCGGCGGGTGAGCCCGAATGGTCAGCGCTCGCTGAACAGCACGCCGCCCTTCGCCTTGTTGTGGCGCGCGGCCTCCACGATCTCCACCATCACCGCTTCCGGCGCCACGGCGAAATGCGTCACCACCGCTGCGGTGATGGCCTTCACCAGCGCGCGCATCTGCTCGATCGAGCGGCCCTCCACCGCATGCACATAGACTTCCGGCATCGCTTCCTCCCGTTGTTGCGCGAACCGTGCCAGCATAGCCCAGGGTGGCGCAACGCGGAGGGGATCATGCTGGCAGGTGAGGCGGTGGTGGCGATCTGGAACGGGATCGCACCGGAGCTGCGGGGCCGGTTCTACGACTGGCACAACAACGAGCACATGCCCGAACGGGTCGGCATCCCCGGCTTTCGCCGCGGCCGGCGGATGGCGGCGGCGGGGTCGGGGACGGCACCGGAGTTCTTCACCCTCTATGAAGCGGATTCGCTGCCGGTGGTCACCGGCGTCGACTACGCCGCCCGGTTGAACGACCCGACGCCGGCGACGCGGGCCATCACCGCCGAGTTCCGCACCACCACCCGCGCGCTCGCCGCGGTGGTCGAAAGTCGTGGCCCCGGCATGGGCGGCGTCATGGGGACCCTGCGCTTCGATGCGGAGTCCTGGCTCGCCCCGGAATTGCGCACCGTGGTGCGCAGCGCCGCGACCCTGCCGCGGGTCACCGGCGCGCATCTCTGCCGCACCGACCTGGCGGCCTCGGGCGTGCGCACGACCGAAACCCGCGACCGCGCCGATCTGGATGTCCCTCCCGCCTGGTTCGTGCTGGTCGAGGCCTCCGATCCGGAGGCACTCGCATTGGCCGATCTGGCGGCGATGCTGGTGCGCGCCGGCGCCAGGGTGCCGATCGTGAGCGGGTGTTACCGGCTGGAATATGTGCGTAGCAAAATGGGCTTCGCGGTCTGATCCTGGCCGACCGCGCCGCGCTTCGGGGGCGCGGTGGAAGGACGGCTGCGTGTCTGCCCCGTCGTCCGGGCGGTCGCGCCGGCTTCGGCCTGGCGTTCGGGGGGCTGGCGTTCGGGGGGCTGTCTGCTGGTGGGGGACCTGCGGTCCCGGCGCTGTCCGTGGCGGCGTTCCCGGGGGATGATGCCGGGGGGGGTGTCCTCGTGGCGGCGTCCCAGGGGACGGTGCCGGGGGGACGCGCCCGGGGGGCGGGCGATTATGGGGCAATCGTAGGGCAATCATGTTTCGATATAGCAACAATATGGACGTGCGAAACCCCGCGCCGCTCTAGCGTCCGAAAAGCGGAGGGCGGTAGCCTTGCGGGCCGTACTCGCGGGCCGCCGCGGCGTCGGACAGCCGGAGCATCCGCACGGGGTCGGGTCTTCCCGCCGGCGCGCGACGCGCCGGCCTGGGCGGCGGCAGCGGCAGGGTCTCGGGCGGCATAATGCCGAACATCCGGCACACCGGACGCAGCACGTTCCACAGGCGCGGGGCGGTCGCCAGCAATTCCGCCATCTCCGGCTGCGCCAGGAAATAGGCTAACTCGATGCCGTACGGCACCAGATCCGGCCCCATACGCACCAGCCAGCCGTAGCCGCGGGGCAGCAGGCGCAGCGGCTTCTTGGGCCGCGC
>JABBNW010000381.1 GCA_019352115.1 Pseudomonadota bacterium | reverse complement strand
AGATGGGGATTGCGGATGGCGAGGCGCCCGGGCCGGCGCCGGTCCGCGCGCGCAACTTGGTCCGCCCGCACCGGCGGCTCGGCGAGCGCCATCGGGTCCACGGCAGGATGGTCCCGGACGGCGGGGGGGTCGCGTTCCACCGCTAGGCCTCGGTGCCGGCGCGATCGGCGGCGCGGTGCGCCACCGCCGAACGGCGGGCCCGGGCCGCGGCCGGCTCCGGTGCTTGTGCCCGGAACGACGGGTGACAACAGCGACGATGCGTCACGATGCTTCCCTTGCGATTGCAGCGGCATGGGCCACTGGGCCATCGCGTGAGCCGCCCCAGGCGCTCGCGCGTGGCGATGGACGAACCCTCCGCCCCATCGACGCATCATCCGGTGCACCGCATGAGGCCGCCGTCCCTGAACAGGCCAGTCACAGAGGACCGGTCGGCACGGCGATATCGGTCCTGCGATGGTTACAAACCCGCTGCGGAGGACGTCATGCGGAAGGCCGACAACCGGAGGACCGGATGGCCCAATCCCCGATGGGCCAACCCCCGATTCGACCGCCGATCCACCGGCCGGCGCCGCATGCGCCCCGAGCTCCGCGCCCCCCGCTCCGCGCCCCAGCTCCGCCCCCGGCCCGGCGGCCGCTATCCCTGCTTCTTCTCCCAGCCGCGCGCGCCCTGCTGCCAGTAGGACAGCGTATGCCCCCCTGCCCGCGCCGCCAGCCAGCGCTGCCGGGCCGCCGCCACCGCCGCCGGATCGCCGCCGTCGAACAGGTCGAACACCCGGGCATAGGGCGCGAGGTCGGCCGCCTCGGCGCC
Source organism: Pseudomonadota bacterium (assembly GCA_019352115.1). Lineage (GTDB taxonomy): Bacteria > Pseudomonadota > Alphaproteobacteria > Acetobacterales > Acetobacteraceae > JAJZVS01. The sequence goes on along the minus strand of JABBNW010000381.1, from coordinate 1,766 downwards.
ATCCACCAGGAACAGGAAACGGGCGCCGTTCGGGACCTCGTCGATCGCCGTCAGCCACACCGGTTGCAGCTCCGCGTCCCCGTCCGCCGCGGTGCCGTGCGGCAGCCAGTCCGGCTCGGCGCAGTCCCACAGCGCGGCATCGAGGGCGGCGACCTGCGCGGGCGCGGCGCAGCGCACCACCGCCCGCTCCCCCGCCGCCAGGCTGCGCCCGAGCAGCCGCGGCAGCGCCTGGGCGAGCGGCGTGCGGGTCAGGTGGTAGAAGCCGATCTCGGCCACGGGTTACCGGTCGGCGGTCTCGTAGTGTTCGGCCACCAGCCGGTCGAGCAGGCGCACGCCGAACGCGGTCGCGCCCTTGGGCGTGCAGGCGGTGTCCTTCGACGACCAGGCCATCCCGGCGATATCGAGATGCGCCCACGGCTTGCCGGCAACGAAGCGCTGCAGGAACTGCGCCGCGGTGATCGACCCGCCGGGCCGCCCGCCCACGTTCTTCATGTCGGCGATGGCGGATTTGATCTGCTCGTCATAGGCCTCGCCCAGCGGCATCCGCCAGACCGGCTCCCCGGTCGCCTGCCCCGCCGCCGTCAGCCGGGCCGCCAGTTCGTCGTCATTGGCGAACATCCCGGCGTTCTCGTGGCCGAGGGCGACGATGATCGCCCCGGTCAGGGTCGCGAGATCGACCATGAACACCGGATCGAAAGTCTTCTGGCAGTACCAAAGGACATCGGCGAGCACGAGCCTGCCCTCGGCGTCGGTGTTGATGATCTCGATGGTCTGGCCGGAATAGCTCGTCACCACGTCGCCCGGCCGCTGCGCCGTGCCGGACGGCATGTTCTCCACCAGCCCGATCAGCCCGACGGCGTTGACCCTGGCGCGGCGGCCGGCGAGCGCGGCCATGAGGCCGGTGACGGTGCCGGCCCCGGCCATGTCCCACTTCATGTCCTCCATGCCGCCGGCGCCCTTGATGCTGATGCCGCCGGTATCGAAGGTCACGCCCTTGCCGATGAACGCCACCGGCCGGTCGCCCGCCTTCCCGCCGTTCCAGCGCATCACCACCATGCGCGGCTCGTTGGCGCTGCCCTGCGACACGCCGAGCAGGGCGCCGAAGCCGAGCTTGCGCAGTTCCTCCGGGCCCATGATCGCGACCTCCAGGCCGAGGCGGGCGAGCGGGCGGCAGCGCTCGGCGAACTCGGCCGGGTTCAGCACGTTGGGCGGCTCGGTCACGAGGTCGCGGGTGAGGAACACGCCCTCGGCCAGCCTGGCCAGGGGCGCGAAGTGGGCGCGTGCCGCCTCCGGCTCGGTGCCGAGCACGGCGAGGCGGACCAGGCGCGGCTTGTCCTCGGGCTTCTCCTTGGTGCGGTATCTGTCGAAGCGGTAGGCGCGCAGCACCGCGCCGAGGCCGAAGGCCGCCGCCTGGACGGGATCGAGCCCGTCGGCGGCCACCGCGGCCTCCGTCTCGCGCGCGACGGCGGCGATGGCGGCCCCGCCGGCTTCCTCGATCCGGTGCGCGGTGAGGTCGGCCTGCTTGCCGAGCCCGACCGCGACGACCCGGCTGAGGCCGGCCCCGGGGGCGAGGATGACGCAGGTCTTGCCCTTCGCACCCTTGAATTCGGCCGCGGCGAGCGCACGCGCGATCGCCCCGCCGGTCGCCTCGTCGGCGGCAGCCCCGAGACCACCGAGCGCCGCCCCTTCGGCCAGCGGCAGGATCAGCGCGCCGGCCCGCGGCAGGGCGGCAGGGGCAAAGGCGATGTCGAGCATGGGGGGGCGGC
>JABBNW010000380.1 GCA_019352115.1 Pseudomonadota bacterium | reverse complement strand
GGCTGCGGGCGGAACTGAAACAGGTGCAGCGCCGCACCGGCATCACCTTCCTCTATGTCACCCACGACCAGACCGAGGCGCTGGCGCTGTCGGACCGCATCGCCGTCATGCACGCCGGGCGGCTGCAACAATACGGCACGCCGTAGGAGATCTGCGCCCGGCCGGTAAACCGTATCGTTGCCGATTTCATGGGGCTGGTGAACCTGGTGCCCGGCCGCGTGCTGTCCGCCGCGGCCGGGCGCGGGCAGGTCGCGGTCGCCGCCGGCCCGCCGCTCGACCTGCCGCTGGCAGCGGGTTGCGCCGCCGGCCAGGCGGTGGAACTCGCCATCCGCCCGGAGGACATCAGCCTCGGGCCGGCCGCGGACGGCGAACCGGGGGGCACCATCCTGGACCGCGTTTTCCTCGGCAACCTTATCGAGTACCAGGTCGGCATCGGGCCCGACCTCGCGCTCCGGGTGCAGACGCATCCGCGCCAGGACTTCGCGCCCGGGGCGGCCGTGGGGCTGCGCTTCGACCCGCACCAGATCAGCGTGTTTCCGCCGCCCGCGGCGGGGGCACCGGCACAGGAAGGAGATGTCGTATGAGCAACGAAGACGCGATCGCCGGCAACGAGCACTGGGTGAGCAAGGGCGACGTGCGGCTGTTCCTGTGGGAAAAGCGCGCCGTCGCGCCGCACCGCGGCACGGTGCTGTTCGTGCACGGCTCCTCGATGGCCAGCCAGCCGACATTCGATCTGCACGTGCCGGGGCGGCCCGATTCGTCGGTGATGGACTGGTTCGCCCGCCGGGGCTTCGATTGCTGGTGCGTGGATATGGAAGGCTACGGCCGGTCGGACAAGACGCGGCCGATCAATGCCGACATCGCCAACGGCGCCGACGACCTTGCCGCCGCGTCGGCCTACATCCAGCAGACCCGCAGCAGCGGGCCGTTGCTGGTCTATGGCATTTCCTCCGGCGCCCTGCGCGCGGCGCTGTTCGCCGAGCGGCATCCGGATCGGGTGAAGCGCCTGGCGCTCGATGCCTTCGTCTGGACCGGCGAGGGCAGCCCCACCCTCGCCGAGCGGCGCAAGAGGCTGCCCGAGTTCCTGGCCCGCAACCGCCGCCCGATCGACCGCGCGTTCGTGGCGAGCATCTTCGCCCGCGATCATCCCGGCACCGCCGAGGATGCGGTGATCGAGGCGTTCGCCGACGCCATCCTGGCGCTGGACGATTCGATGCCAACCGGCACCTATGTCGATATGTGCTCGAAGTTGCCGGTGGTCGATCCGGAGAAGATCGCGGTGCCGACCCTGCTGATGCGCGGGGAATACGACGGCATCGCCGCGATGGACGACCTGCTGGCGTTCTTCCGCAAGCTGCCGAACGCGGACAAGCAGTTCGCCGTCATGGCGGGCATCTCGCACGCCTCGTTCCAGCAGAAGAACTACAAGCTGGTCTACCATATCCTGCACGGCTTCTTCACCCAGCCGGATCCCGTCTATCGCGGCTAGTACCGATACCAGGGAGAAAATTATGACGTCCATCACACGCAGAACGGCGCTTCTGGGCGGACTTGGCGCCCTCGGCGCGATGCCCGCCTGGGCCGCGGAAGGCAATCTCGCCAAGGGGAAGGCGGAGGGCAAGCTGGTCTGGTACACCTCCTCCCCGATCAAGGTCGCCCAGAAGATCGGCAAGCTGTTCACCGCACAAACGGGCATCCACACCGACGTGTTCCGCTCCGGCGGCACCGCAACGATGCGCCGCTTCCTGGAGGAACGCCAGGCGGGCGAGATCGCCGCCGACGTGCTGACCACGTCCGATCCCGCCGCCTTCGCCGACCTGGCCCGGCAGGGCGCGTTCGTGCCCTTCAAGCCGCCCGGGTTCGACCAGGTGCCGGCGAGCGCGAAAGACCCCGACGGCAACTACGTCGCGCAGCGCCTGAACCTGATCACCATCTACCTGCGCGGCGACAAGGTTGCGCCCGCGCAGCGACCGACGAGCTGGGCCGACCTCACGTCCCTGCGCTACAAGGGCCAGTTGGTCATGCCCGATCCGTCCTTCACCGCACTGAAACTGGTGGAGGTCGCGACCTTCGCCGCGCGCTTCGGCTGGGACTACTACCGCAAGCTGGCTGCGAACGGCACCATGATCGTCCAGGGCAACCAGCAGGTGACCGGCATGCTGGACAGCGGCGAACGCCTGATCGCCGCCGGCGCGCTCGATTCCTACGCCGCCGACGCGCGCCGCGCCGGCCATCCGATCGTCACGCTGTACCCGAAGGAGGGCGTGCTGATCATCCCCTCGCCCACCGGTATCGTGAAGGGCGCGAAACATCCGGAGGCAGCGAAACTGTTCGCCGCCTTCATGCTGACGAAACCGGTGCAGGCGCTGTTCCCGGCCGATGGCGGCTATGCGGCGCGAACGGATGTCGCCCCGCCGGCCGGGGGCGCCAGCCTCGCGACGCTCAAGATCATTCCGATCGATTACAAAGTGGTGGAGAAGAATTCGATCGCCGACAAGCGGCGGTTCGAGGAAATCTTCCAGTAGGGGCAAAGGCCAGGGGCGCTGCCCCTGGACCCCGCCAAGGGCATCGCCCTTGGAACCCTT
>JABBNW010000088.1:14545-16782 GCA_019352115.1 Pseudomonadota bacterium | reverse complement strand
ACCCAAGGCGCGAACTCGTCCGCCCCGAACCCGAACCCCTCGCTTTTCGTCCGCTCCCCCGAAGCCACGCGCAGCATCATCTCGAACACCCGCGCCCCGCAGTCCTGCACGCTCTCGTCCCCGTCCAGCACCGTTCCGCAATTCACGTCCATATCGTCTTCCATCCGCCGGAACATCACCGAGTTCGTTGCCAGCTTGATCGAGGGCGCCGGCTTGCACCCGAACACGCTCCCCCGTCCCGTCGTGAAGCACACGAGGTTCGCGCCCCCCGCCACCTGCCCGGTCGCCGCCACCGGATCGTAGCCGGGCGTATCCATGAACACGAACCCGCGCGACGTCACCGGCTCCGCATAGCCCACCACATCGACCAGGTTGGTGCTGCCGGCCTTGGCCATCGCGCCGAGCGATTTCTCCAGGATGGTGGTGAGCCCGCCCGCCTTGTTGCCGGGGGAGGGGTTGGCATTCATCTCCGCCCCCTCGCGCGCCGTGTAGTCCTCCCACCAGCGCATCAGCCCGACGAGTTTCTCGCCCACCTCGCGGGAGACCGCGCGCCGGGTCAGCAGATGCTCGGCCCCGTAGGTCTCCGGCGTTTCCGACAGGATCACCGTCCCGCCGTGCCGCACCAGCAGATCGCTCGCCGCGCCCAGCGCCGGGTTGGCCGACACGCCCGAATATCCGTCCGAACCGCCGCATTGCAGCGCGACCGTCAGGTCCGCCGCCGGCACCGTCTCCCGCTGCACCGCGTTCGCCTCCGCCAGCACCTCGCGCACGAACGCGACGCCCGCTTCCACCGTCTTGCGCGTGCCGCCCAGCGCCTGGATGTCCATCGAGCGCAGCCGCCCCGCCAGCCGCTGCTCGGCGAGCAGGCCGCCGATCTGGTTCACCTCGCAGCCCAGCCCGAGCGCCACGACATGCGAGAAATTCACGTGCCGCGCATACCCCGCCAGGGTCCGCCGCAGCAGCCGCAGCGGTTCCCCCTCGGTCATGCCGCACCCGGTCTTATGCGTCAGCGCCACCACGCCATCGACGTTCGGATAGTCGGCCAGCGGGTCCGCGCCCCCGAACGGGTTGCGCCGGAACGCATCGGCGATCAGCCCGGCCACATGGGCGGAGCAGTTCACGCTGGTCACGATCCCGATATAGTTGCGCGTCGCCACCCGCCCGTCCGCGCGCCGGAAGCCCTGGAACGTCGCCGGCGTGTCGAAGAACGCGGTCGGGCGCGCATCTACTCCGTAGGCGTAGTCCTTGGCGAAATCCCCCATCCCGCAATTCTGCACGTGTACGTGCTGGCCGGGCGCGATCGCCGCGGTGGCGAAGCCGATGATCTGGCCATAGCGCCGTATCGGTTCGCCCGGCGCGATCGGCCGCACCGCGACCTTGTGGCCGGCGGGCACCCGCTCGATCGCTGCGACCCCATCGGCGACGGCCACGCCCGGCAGCAAGGTGACGCGGGCGATCACCACGCTGTCCTCGGGGTGCAGGCGGATCACGGGCGGCGGGGCCATGGCGGCGTTCTCCCTTGTAGGATGCGGCAGGTTTGGGCGATCCGCGGTGCGCGCGCAAGCCGCCGGCGCCGGCCGGACCGCCGGGTCCCGGCCCCGATCAGGTTGCCCCGATCGCCCCCCCCGCGCCGGCGTCCGCGCGCTGTCGCGCGGGTCAGCACGTCCCGGGCGTGCGCGCGCACCGCCGAAGGCCGGCTCAGGGGATGGGCGCGCCCCCGCCCGGTCCCTGGTTCTGGGTGGCGGAGGGCCCGACTCGGCCGATGTTGCCGATCAACTGCTGGAAGAACCCGGCAGACCCGCCTGGCGAGGGCGTCGTGTGGCCTACGATCGGCGCCGACAGCGCCGCCTTGCGGCTGATCCGGTCGACATGCTGCAGCACCCCGGCCTGGTCGAAATGCAGCACCACGACCCCCTGATTGAGCACCCCCTGGGTGCCGCCGATCACCTGGCGGGTGGTCTCGGTGATATAATACCATTGGTTCGGGTCGAACGTGCCGCGCGCCGTGGGCGAGCCGAGCAGGCCGCGCGCCGTCGCCTCGGTGGTGGTGCCGGGCACCAGTTGGCTCAGTTCCGACGGGTCCACCCGGTTGCCGCGCACTACCGCGGGCGGCACGAGCAGGCTGCACCCGCCCAGCGCCAGGGCGCAGGCGAATACGGCGGCGAGACGGTGGCGGGACAGCAGCGACCTCACCCTTCAACCCCCGGCAAGCAGCGCGATCGCCTGATCGCAAGTCC
>JABBNW010000088.1:0-13630 GCA_019352115.1 Pseudomonadota bacterium | reverse complement strand
TCGTGGAAGCGAACCCGGACGAATGCGCCGCCCTCGCCCGCCGCTTCGGCCTGCCGGCGATCCACGCGCTTGCCTGCCGCTTCCGGCTGCGCCCGCTCGCCGGCGGCGCGATCGCCGCCGACGGCGTCCTGCGCGCGGAGATCGTGCAGGTCTGCGTTGTCTCGACCGACGACTTCCCGGCCTCGGTGCGGGAGGATTTCACCGTCCATTTCGTCCCCGCCGGCACCGAGGACGACGATCCGGACCCGGAATCGATCGACGAGATCCCGTATGCCGGCGACCGGATCGATCTCGGCGAGGCCGCGGCCGAGCAGCTTGCCCTGGCGCTCGACCCGTTTCCGCGCAAACCGGGCGTCGGGGGCTTCGATGGAGACGCCTGACCGCGCCGCGCGCCCGGGCGAACGCCCGCAGGTCCCGGCCTTGCGGCGATTGGCCTGCTCTGCTAGACGGCGCGGCTCAATCTTTGACCAACGTGTGACAGCCGATCCGGCCAGCGCCGGCCGCGTGCGGGTCACCAGCACCGGAAGGGCGCACTCCCATGGCAGTACCGAAGCGAAAGACCTCGCCGTCCCGGCGGGGCATGCGCCGCAGCCACCACGCGCTGCCGGTCGAAGCGCACGCCGATTGTCCGAACTGCGGCGAGCTCAAGCGCCCGCATCACATCTGCAGCCATTGCGGCTTCTATGACGGGCGCGAAGTGGCCGCTGCCGGCGATCGCCTCAAGGGCGTCGTGCGCGCCTGAGCCTCTGGCACGGCGGGCGGGGGGCGACGTGCGGGCAAGACCGCGGTGAGCGAACGCTCCAAAGGTGAACGCCCGGCAGGCGAACGCTTCACGGGCGAACGCTTCACCTTGGCGATCGACGCCATGGGCGGGGACCACGCGCCGGAGATGGTGCTGCGTGGGCTCGAAATCGCCGCCGAGCGCCACCCGACCGCCCGCTTCCTGCTGATCGGTGACGAGGCGCGGGTCGCCCCGCTGCTGAAGCCGCTGCGCCGGGCCGCCGGCGCCTGCACCCTGCGCCACGCGCCGGACGTGATCGGCAACGATCTCAAGCCCACCGCGGCGCTGCGGCTGCGCGGCGCGTCGATGCGGCTGGCGATCGATGCGGTGGCGTCGGGCGAGGCCGCGGGCGTGGTCTCCGCCGGCAACACCGGGGCGCTGCTGACCCTGGCCAAGATCATACTCAAGACCCTGCCGGGCATCGACCGGCCGGCGATGGCCGCGATCGGGCCGTCGGCGCGCGGCGACGTGGTGATGCTCGACCTCGGCGCCAACGTCGCCTGCGACGCGCGCAACCTGGTCGAGTTCGCGGTGATGGGCGACGTGTTCGCGCGCACCGTGCTCGGACTGACCCGGCCCACGATCGGGCTGCTGAACGTGGGCTCGGAAGAATTGAAGGGCGACGACCGGGTGCGCGAGGCGGCGGACGTGCTGCGCGCGAGCCCGCTCGGGCCGCAGTTCCACGGCTTCGTCGAAGGCCACGACATCACCGCCGGCACCACCGACGTGATCGTGACGGACGGGTTCACCGGCAACGTCGCGCTCAAGACCGGGGAAGGCGCGCTGCGCCTGGTGGGCGATCTGCTGCGCATGGTGTTCCGCTCCAGCATCGCCGCGCGGATCGCCTATATCCTGGCCCGCCCGGCGCTGGAGCGGCTGCGCGAATGGCTCGATCCGCGCCGCTACAACGGGGCGGTGATGCTGGGGCTGAACGGGGTGGTGGTGAAGTCGCACGGCGGCACCGACGCGGAAGGTTTCGCGCACGCCGTCGATGTCGCGATGGACATGGTGGTGCACCGGTTCAACGATCAGATCCGCGACGGGCTCGCCCGCCTCGCGGTGTCCGGCACGTTCGGATCGCGCAACGGCGGCGGCGCCCGCCTCGCCACCGCGCTGTGAGCCGCGCCGCCTTGCCGCACGTCGTCCCACGCCCGGCCTGAGGAACCCTGCCCCGATGCCCCTGCGATCCCTTCTGGCCGGCGTCGGCGGCTATCTGCCCGAGCGCATCGTGACCAACGCCGAACTGGCCGCGCGGCTGGAGACCTCCGACACCTGGATCCGCGACCGCACCGGCATCCGCCAGCGCCACATCGCCGGTCCGCACGAAACCTGCGCCTTCATGGGGACCGCGGCCGCGCGCGCGGCGCTCGCCCACGCCGGGGCCGAACCTGGGGAGGTGGATGCGATCCTGCTCGCCACCTCCACCCCCGACCAGGCGTTCCCGGCCACGGCGCTGCGGGTGCAGGCCGCGCTGGGGGTGCCGGGCGGGTTCGGCTTCGACCTGTCGGCCGCCTGCGCGGGCTTCGTCTATGCGCTGTCGGTGGGTGACGCGATGATCCGCGCCGGCCAGGCGCGCGGCGTGCTGGTGATCGGCGCGGAGGTCTATTCGCGCATCATGGACTGGAACGATCGCGGCACCTGCGTGCTGTTCGGCGACGGCGCCGGCGCGGTGTTCCTGCGCGCGGGGGAGGGGCGGGGGTCGATCGACCGCGGCGTGCTGTCCACCCATCTGCATGCGCAGGGCACGCTCGGCGACATCCTGTATGTCGATGGCGCGGTCGGCCTGCGCGACAAGCCGGGCACCCTGGTGATGCACGGGCGGGAGGTGTTCCGCCACGCCGTGCTCCGCCTGGCCGAAGCGGTGGACGAGGCGCTGGCGGCGAACGCGCTGACCCGGAGCGACGTCGACTGGCTGGTGCCGCACCAGGCGAATTTGCGCATCATCGAGGCGATGGGCAAGCGGCTCGGCCTGCCGTGGGAACGGGTGGTGGTGACGGTGGATCGGCACGCGAATACCTCGGCCGCGTCGGTGCCGCTGGCCTTGGCGGAGGCGGTGGGGGACGGGCGCATCCGGGCGGGCGATCTGGTGCTGCTGGAGGCGCTGGGGGGCGGGCTGACGTGGGGCTCGGCGCTGGTGCGGATGTAGGGGGTGTTGCGGGGGGCTCATGCTTGGCAAAATTTGCCAAATCTGCTACCCGTCGCATGACGAACGGAGCACACCGCCATGCCGACCCGCAATGTCAGCCTGACGCCCGAGCAGGATGCTTTCATCGAAAGCGTGGTGACCGCGGGCGATTACCAGAACGCCAGCGAGGCCGTGCGCGATGCGTTGCGCGCCCTGCAACAGCGGCGGCGGGAAGATGCGCTGCGGTTGCAGGCGCTGCGGGTGCAGATCGACGCCGGGCGTGCGGCCCTGGCGCGCGGGGCGTTCACCGAGGTCGCCGACGACGGGCTTGACGGCTACCTGGAAGGACTTGCGACCGCCGCCCCCGGCTGATCGGTGGCCCGCTATCGCCTTTCCCGCCCGGCCGAGGCGGATCTGGCGCATATCCTGGCGACCAGCCGGGCGCTCTGGGGCGCGGATGCGGAACGGCGCTATCGCGCGCATCTGGCCGCCGCCTTGCGGCTTGCGGCGGCAGACACGCGCAGCCCGGGCATGCGCGATCGGGCTGAACTCGGGGACGCGGTGCACAGCCTGCATCTGCGGCACGCACGCGGCGCGACGGGGGAGGACCCGATGGGGCGCCCGGTCCATGTCGTGTTCTATCGCGTGGTGGCGCCCGGGTTGATCGAGGTCATTCGCGTGCTGCACGAGCGGATGGAGCCGGGACGGCACCTGGGCGCGCTCTCGGAGGAGAGTTGAGCGGCGGCCCCGCGCCGACGATGCGCCTGCACTGTTGCGCTGTGGCGTGGTTGGCGCGCACAAACCGCTTCGGGGACAACGCTTTCGGGGGGCGGGCGGGTGACCAAGGCAGTCTTCACGACGAAGCCTGATCCGACCTACGACGATCTTCCAGAGTTTCGTTATCATTTTCCCCGTACTTATCTGCGCCAGGTCGAGGCGGCGGTCGGTGACTGGATCATCTACTACGAGCCCCGTCGCGCCGGGGGCGAGGCGAACAACCGCGATGGACGGCAGGCGTATTTCGCGACCGCGCGCGTCGATTCGGTCCGGACGGATCCGACTCTTGCCGACCACTTCTATGCGTTCGTCTCCGAATACCTTGCCTTCGATCGCCCGGTGCCGTTCAGGGAAGGCGGCGAATTTTATGAAGCCAGCCTGCGCAGGGCCGATGGCGCCACGAGCAAGGGCGCCTTCGGTCGGGCTGTCCGGAACCTGCCCGACAGCGAGTACGATCGGATCCTGCAAGCCGGCTTCGCTGCAATTCTGGCACCCGAGCCAAGGGCAAGGCCCGTGTCGGCAGGATTTGCCGAGGAGCCGGCAACCTTCGAGCGCCCCATCATCGAGCGCATGACCGCGCGCCCGTTCCGCGACGCGGCTTTCGCGCACGCGGTGAAGTCGGCGTATCAGGATACCTGCGCCTTCACGGGCCTCAAGATTATCAATGGCGGCGGTCGTTCAGAGGTGCAGGCCGCACATATTCGTCCGGTCGCGGAATCTGGACCGGACTCGATACGTAATGGCCTGGCGCTCTGTGCGACCGTGCATTGGATGTTCGATCGGGGCCTGCTGTCGATGGACGATGATTTCAGGATACTGACGGCACGGGATCGAGTGCCGGACACTATCCATCGCCTGATCCATCCAGATGGCAGGTTGCGCGTTCCGGCACGGCCGGAGTTGCAACCGAATCGACAGTTCATGCGCTTCCACCGGGAGACGGTGTTCAAGGGCTGACGTGCTCCGCGCACGTGATGCAAGGTTTGCTTTCAGGCATCACCTGCGTCGGGCGCCGCCAGTGCGATGACATCGGCCGCGACAATCTTGCGGAACCGCGCATCGACGGCGTACCAGTCGAGCAGGTCCACCCGGAACGGCAGGTCGCTCTCGGTGCAGGCTTCGGCGCGGCGGGCGGTCTCGTCGGAGGTCAGCGCGCGGCCGGCGTCGATGGCGAGATCGAGGTCGGAGAAGCGGCCGGCCCGGCCGGTGGCGCGCGAGCCGAACTCCCGGGCGGTGATCCCCGGGAAGGCGCTGGATGGCGTTGGCGAGCGGGGTGGGGTCGAGGGTCATGGGCGGGCCGGACGCTGGGGCCTGTCTGGGCTGCCGTAGCCGCCGGACGGTCGGCGGCGAAAGCCGCCGAGCCGGCCTGGCGGCGCCTGGTGCCCCCTAACCGCGATCCCGGCGCGCGTAGCGGGGCCGGGTCCACGCCGTCGGTGCCGCCCAACGGCTGCGGCAACGCGGCGAGGCGGCGGGCGATCTCGTCCGGCGTCCAGGCGTCCGCCGGCGCCAGCCGGCCGGTGGCGGCGAGGCCCGCGGCGACGTCGCGCGCCTGGGTTAGACGCGCCCGCGCCGCGTCGGGGCCGACATCGGCGATCTTTGCGCAGGAGACGATCAGGTCTCGCTGCCATTCGGCGTTGCCGGGGTCGCGGCGGGCGAGGGCTTCGTTAACCAAACGTATGAATGCGTCGCGCGAAGCTTTCGTCGATAGCGAATGATCGCCCCCTTGCCAGCCTCCCACCTCCCCGGCATGGTCCAACCCCTCCCGCCCAGCCCCAGAGACCCCATGCCAGAGACCACCCCCACCGGCCCCCTCAAGGGCCTCCGCGTGCTCGACCTCACCCGCGTCCTCGCCGGGCCCACGTGCACGCAGATGCTGGCCGATCTCGGCGCCGACGTCATCAAGATCGAGAAACCCGGCAGCGGCGACGACACCCGCGGCTTCGCCCCCCCGCGCATGCCGGGCACCGACGAAAGCGCCTATTTCGTCGGTGTCAACCGCAACAAACGCTCCGTCACCCTCGACATCGCGGCCCCCGAGGGCCAGCAGCTTGCCCGCGCCCTGATCGCCGAGTGCGACATCCTGGTGGAGAATTTCAAGGTCGGCGCTTTATCGAAATACGGCCTCGGCTACGAACAACTGCATGCGGATGTCCCGCGCCTGATCTATTGTTCCATCACCGGTTTCGGCCAGACCGGCCCCTACGCCCCGCGCCCCGGCTACGACAGCCTGATCCAGGCCATGGGCGGGGTCATGAGCCTCACCGGCGAACCCGACGGCCTGCCGCAGAAAGTCGGCGTCCCGGTCGCCGACCTGTTCGCCGGATTGTATGGCTGCATCGGCATCCTCGCCGCGCTTCGCCATCGCGACGCGACCGGGGAGGGCCAGCAGATCGACATCGGCATGCTCGATACGCATGTGGCCTGGCTCGCCAATCAGGGCATGAACTACCTGGCGACGGGGGAGAACCCGCCGCGGCTCGGCAACCAGCATCCGAACATCGTCCCGTATCAGGTGTTCCCGACCGCGGACGGCCACATGGTGCTGTCGATCGGCAACGATCCGACGTTCAAACGATTCTGCGAAGCCTTCGCGCTGACCCACCTGTTGGCGGACGGCCGCTTCGCCACCAACGCCGCGCGGGTGGAAAACCGCCAGCTCGTCACCGACACCCTGACGCCGGTGATGCAGACCCATCCCACCCTGTGGTGGGTGGAACGGCTGGAGGCGCTGAAGATCGGCTGCGGTCCGATCAACAAATTGTCGGAGGTATTCGCCGATCCGCAGGTGGTTGCACGTGGCATGGTGCGCGAAATGACGCACGCCGCCGGCGTGGACGTGAAGGTGATCGCCAACCCGGTGCGCCTGTCGGCGACGCCGGCGGACTACCGCCTCCCCCCGCCGCTGCTCGGCCAGCACACCGACGCGGTGCTGGCCGAACGCCTGGGCCTCGATCCGGCGGCGATCGCCGCCTTGCGTGCCAAGGGAGTCGTCTGACCCGCCCGCCGTTTCGCATCCGACCCCGATCGGCGTAGCATGCCCGCTTGCCACCAAGGGAGGATGCCGTGCCGGACTTCCTGTCGTTCGAGACTTTCATCACCCCGAAGATCATCCGCATCGTCTTCGTGATCGGCCTTCTGCTGATCGCCATCGGGGTCCTGGTGCGGGTGGTCGTCGGCCTGGTGCATCTGCAACTCATCGGCGGGGTGATCCTGCCGCTGATCGGCGGCGCGGCGGGGGCGCTGCTGCTGCGGGTATATTGCGAACTCGTGCTGGTGTTCTTCGACATGCGCGACAAGCTGGCCGACATCGCCCACAAGCCGTAGTCGCCCGATGGCGGTGCCGCGGCCGCAGGTTTCGGACTATGATGCCGCGGACGACTTCGGAGGCGATTCGGGATGTCGGCAACTGCGTGCGCCTTGGCACCGGCAAGGAGCCGCCGCCTGTCGGTGAGCGACGCCTTCCTCGATCAGGTGCGCGCCTTCGCCGCGTTCGGGTGCCCGACCGAGGTGTTCGACGATGCCGGCATCCCCTATTTCGTCAACGAATTCTGGACCGCCGGCCAGCGCCAGGCGCATCCGATCCACGAGGTCAGCTACCGCGCCTGCTTCAAGCCGCAGCTGCCGGAATTCTTCATCGCCCGCCTGACCGCCCCGGGGGATGCGGTGCACGACCCGTTCATGGGCCGCGGCACCACCCCGGTGCAGGCGGCCCTGATGGGGCGGCAACCATTCGGAAACGATATCAATCCGCTGGCGGTGCTGCTCACCCGTCCGCGCCTGGCCCCGCCCCCGCTCGCCGCGATCGCGGCCCGGCTGGCGGAGGTTCCGTGGCAGCAGGACAGCGAAACGCGCGACGATCTGCTGGCGTTCTATCATCCCGACACCTTGCGCCAGTTGACCGCGCTGCGGGCGTGGCTCGCCGCGCGCGCGCCGCTCGACGATCCGGCGCCCGACCCGGTCGACGACTGGATCCGCATGGTGGCGCTGAACCGGCTGTCGGGTCATTCGCCCGGTTTCTTCTCGGTGCGCACCATGCCGCCGAACCAGGCCGTTTCGGTATCCGGGCAATTGCGGCTCAATGCGAAGGCGGGTGCTTCCCCGCCGCCACGCGACGTCGCGGCGCTGATCCTGAAGAAATCGCGCGGGCTGCTGGCGCGCGGCGCACCGCCGGCGCATCCGCCGGGGCGGCTGCTCGCGGGCGACGCGGCGGCAAGTCCGGCGCTTGCGGACGGGTCGGTGGCGCTGGTCGTGACCTCGCCGCCGTTCCTCGACATCGTGCAATATGCCGCCGACAACTGGCTGCGCTGCTGGTTCGCCGGCATCGATCCCGAAGCGGTGCCGATCGCGATGCATCGCGGGGAATCCGCATGGACCGCAATGATCCGCGCCGTCCTGACCGAGCAGGCGCGCCTGCTCCGCCCCGGCGGGCATGTCGCCTTCGAGGTGGGGGAGGTGCGCGGCGGCCGGGTGCTGCTGGAACGCCTGGTGTGGCAGGCCGCCGCGGGCCTGCCTTACGACCGGCTCGGCGTGATCGTGAACCGGCAGGACTTCACCAAGACCGCGCATTGCTGGGGCGTGGCCAACAACCTGCGCGGCACCAACACCAACCGGATCGTGCTGTTGCGGCGCCTCAGCACGCCTCCGGCCGCAACAGGAACAGAAGCAACGACCGTCCGGTGACCTGGTAGGCGGCCTCGAAGGCGAAGTCCGGCGCGTCCTCCTGCTCGGGGATGTTGGTATCGACGAGCAGTTCCCAGGCGCTGCCGCCGGGGCATTCGGGCAGGGTGAATGCGACCGCATCCTGGAAGCCGTTGATCACCATCAGCAACGTCGCATCATGGCCGCGCTTGCGGATGCCGGTCATCTGCGCGCGGCCGTCCATCAGCATCCCGAAGCATTTCATGCCGGCATCGTCCCAGTCGCCTGCCTGCATCTCTGCCCCGTTGGCGTTGATCCAGGTCACGTCCTTGACGCCCAGTTCCTCGTTGTATTCGCTGATCAGGAAGCGGGTCCGGCGTAGCATCGGGTATTTGTGGCGCAGAGCCGTGAGCTTGCGGGTGAAGGCGATCAGCGCGTCGCCGGTCTCGCCGATGTTCCAGTCGACCCAACTGATCTCGTCGTCCTGGCAATAGGCGTTGTTGTTGCCGCTCTGCGTGCGGGCGAACTCGTCGCCGGCCAGCAGCATCGGCGTGCCCTGCGACAGGAGCAGGGTGGCCAGCATGTTGCGCATCTGGCGGGCGCGCAACGCGAGGATGTCCGGATCGTCGGTGGGGCCCTCGGCACCGCAATTCCACGAGCGGTTGTCGGAACTGCCGTCCTTGTTGTCCTCGCCGTTCGCCTCGTTGTGCTTTTCGTTGTAGCTGACGGCGTCGGCCAGGGTGAAGCCGTCATGCGCGGTGATGAAATTCACGCAGGCCCAGGGGCGGCGCCCGTCGCGGTTGAACAGCTCGGCGGAGGCGCACAGCCGCGGGGTCAGCGCGGCCGCCGGCGCCGCGCCGCGCCAGAAATCGCGCACGGTGTCGCGGAAGCGGTCGTTCCATTCCGCCCAGCCGGGCGGGAAGCCGCCCACCTGGTAGCCGCCCGGACCGCAGTCCCACGGCTCGGCGATCAGCTTCACGCCGCCCAGCACCGGGTCCTGCCCGACGGATTTCAGGAAGCCGCTCTGGCCGTCGAAGCCTTCCGGCTCGCGCGCCAGGATCGTGCCGAGATCGAACCGGAACCCATCGATGTGCATCTCCTGCGCCCAGTAGCGCAGGCTGTCGGCCACCATCTGGATCACGCGCGGATGGCTGAGGTTGACCGTGTTCCCCGTGCCGGTGTCATTGATGTAATAGCGCTTCTGGTCCGGCAGCAGGCGGTAGTAGCTGGCGTTGTCGATTCCTTTGAAAGACAATGTCGGCCCGTGTTCGTTGCCTTCCGCGGTATGATTATAGACCACGTCCAGGATCACCTCCAACCCGGCATCGTGGAAGCGGGCCACCATCTCCTTGAACTCGCGCAGGCTGTTCGGCACGTCGGCGGCATAGCGCGGATCGGGCGCGAAGAAGCCGATGCTGTTGTAGCCCCAGTAGTTCGTCAGCCCCTTTTCCAGCAGGTGGCTGTCGTTGATGAACGTGTGCACCGGCAGCAGCTCGATCGAGGTGACGCCGAGCGATTTCACATAGTCGATCACGTCCTTGGTGCCGAGGCCGGCATAGCTCCCGCGCAGTCCCTCGGGGACTTTCGGGTGGCGCTTCGTGAAGCCCTTCACATGGGTCTCGTAGATGATCGTGTGGTCCCACGGGATGAACTGCCGGCCGGGCTCGCCCCGCCAGTCGAAATTCGGATCGACCACGACGCATTTCGGCATGAAGGGCGCGCTGTCGCGCTCGTCGAACGTCATATCGTCGCCGGTTTCCATCTGATAGCCGAACACGGCGGGGTCCCACGTCAGCGCGCCGGCATGGGCGCGGGCATAGGGGTCGAGCACCAGCTTGTTCGGATTGAAGCGGTGTCCGGCATCCGGCTCGTAGGGGCCATGCACGCGTAGGCCATAGAACGTGCCCGGACCGACGTCGGGCAGGTAGCCGTGGAAAATCTGGTCGGTGTATTCGGGCAGTTCGATGCGCGCGGTCTCGCGCTTCCCGCTGCTGTCGAACAGACACACTTCGACCTTGGTTGCATGGGCGGAGAACAAGGCAAAGTTCGTGCCGTTGCCGTCCCAGCTTGCGCCGCGGGGATGCGGCATGCCTTCCTTGATCGGTGACGCCTGGGTGTCGGGCAAGGCTCTCTCCACGGTTCTGATCGGGGTCCGGCAGGCGGGCAGCCTGCCGACCGGTGCAAGCTGGCGACGCCGATGCAGCGTTACCACACGCCAGTCCGGCTGACCCGTCCGGCTTGCGCGAACGTGATCGCCATTCCGGGATCGGCGCGGCGCGGCAGTCATGGCTGATCGGAAACGAAGCCCGTGCGATGCGCCGACGGCGGCCGGTCTTGCGGGGTGAGCCCGCCCAGGCTCTGGGCGCCCAGAGGGGGCGCCCAGAGGGGGCGCACACAGGGCAAGCTAGCGCCGCGAGGCCGGCGACCTCGGCCGCCGCGCCGGCCGGCGGGTGCGCGGCGCGCCCGACCGGCCTATATCAGCGCCATGAACGCACCGCCCGTCCTCCCGGTTCCCGCCGACCATGTCCCGCCGCACGCCGCCGGCCTGTTCGCCACCGTGGAAGGCCGACGCCTCGCCGCGGCCGAGACGGCGGGCTGGCGCCGCTGGGGCCCCTACCCGAGCGATCGCCAATGGGGAACGGTGCGGGAGGATTACAGCGAGGACGGCAACGCCTGGGACTACTTCCCGCACGATCACGCGCGCAGCCGCGCCTATCGCTGGGGCGAGGACGCGATCGCCGGTTTCGGCGACGACCGGCTGTTGTGGTGCCTCGGCCTGGCGCTCTGGAACGGACAGGATCCGATCATCAAGGAGCGCCTGTTCGGCCTGACCAACACCGAAGGCAACCACGGCGAGGACGTCAAGGAGCTTTATTTCTACCTCGACGCGACGCCGACCCATTCCTACATGCGGATGCTCTACAAATACCCGCAGGCCGCCTTCCCCTACGAACAACTGCTGGCGGAGAACGCGCGCCGCGACCAGAGCGAGGACGAGTTCGAGCTGCTCGATACCGGCGTGTTCGACGGCGGGCGCAGTTTCGACGCGACGGTGGAATACGCCAAGGCCGCACCCGACGATATCCTGATGCGCATCACCGTCGTCAACCGCGGCAGCGAACCCGCACCGCTGCACGTGCTGCCGAAACTCTGGGCGCGCAACGTCTGGTCCTGGTCGGAGGGCACGGCGAAACCGGCGCTGCGCATGGCGGACGGCGCGGTGGAGGCCGCGCACCCCGAGATGGAGACGCTGCGCCTGTCGATCGACCAGCCGGCGCAGTGGCTGTTCTGCGAGAACGAGACCAACGTGCGCCGCCTGTACGGCGCGGCTGCATCCGGCCCGTTCAAGGACGGGATCAACGACTACCTGGTTGCCGGCGACGCGGGCGCGATCCGCACCGACCGCGGCACGGTCTGCGCCGCGCATGTCGTGCCCGAGGTGCCCGCCGGCGGGGCGGTGGTGCTGCGGCTGCGGCTGCGACCCGCGCACGCCTCGGGCGCGCCGTTTGCCGATTTCGACACCATCTTCGCCACGCGCCTGGCCGAGGCGGATGCGTTCTACGCCGCCCTGCAGACCGGCATCGCCGAGCCCGACGCGCGACTGGTGCAGCGCCAGGCGCTGGCGGGCCTCATCTGGTCGAAGCAGTTCTATTGTTTCGACGTGCGCCGCTGGCTGGAGGGCGATCCGACCCAGCCGCCGCCGCCGGCGTCGCGCCGCAGCGGGCGCAATGCCGACTGGCAGCACCTGAACAATGCGCAGATCGTCTCGATGCCGGACAAATGGGAATATCCGTGGTACGCGTCCTGGGACCTCGGCTTCCAGGCGGTGAGCTTCGCGCTGATCGATCCCGCGTTCGCCAAGTCCCAGATCCTCATGCTTCTGCGCGACCGCTACATGCACCCGAACGGGCAGAAGCCGGCCTATGAATGGTCGTTCGGCGATGCCAACCCGCCGGTGCACGCCTGGGCCGCCTGGCGCGTGTTCGAGATGGACAAGGCGCTGACGGGGCGGCCCGATCACGGCTTCCTGCGCCGTGTGCTGCACAAGCTGCTGCTCAATTTCGGCTGGTGGGTGAACCGCAAGGATGCCGACGGACGCAACCTGTTCCAGGGCGGGTTTCTCGGCCTCGACAACATCGAGATTTTCAACCGCTCCGCGCCGCTGCCGACCGGCGGCAGGCTCGATCAGGCGGACGGGACCGCGTGGATGGCGGGCTACGCGCTGAACATGATGCGGATCGCGCTGGAGCTTGCCGGCGCGGAGCCGTCCTACCAGGACATCGCGTCGAAATTCTTCGAGCATTTCCTGTATATCGCCGAGGCCATGAGCCATGCCGGCAACGGCACCGGCCTGTGGGACGAACAGGATCAGTTCTTCTACGATACGCTCTGCCTGCCGGACGGGACGACGATGCCGCTTCGGGTGCGCTCGATCGTCGGCCTGATCCCGCTGATGGTGGTGCAGGTGCTGGAACCGGAGATCGTGGCGAACCTGCCGGATTTCCGGGATCGGCTCGACTGGTTCCTGGAGCACCGGCCCGATCTCGCGGCGTTGATCTCGCATTGGGACGCGCCGGGGATGGGCGAGCGGCGCCTGCTCGCGCTGCTGCGCGGGCATCGCATGCAGGCCTTGCTGGTGCGGATGCTGGACGAGGCGGAGTTCCTGTCCGGTTACGGACTGCGCGCGGTGTCGAAATTCCACGACCAGGCGCCATACGTCTACGAGCACGCGGGCCAGCGGTTCGAGGTGCGCTACCTGCCGGCGGAATCGGATTCGAAACTGTTCGGCGGCAACTCGAACTGGCGCGGTCCGATCTGGATGCCGATCAACTACCGCCTGGTCGAGGCGTTGTTCGAGTTCCACCGCTACTACGGCGACGGGTTGCAGGTGGAATTCCCGCGCGGCTCCGGCATGCTGCTGTCGCTGGACGCGGTGGCGCATCAACTGGCGCGCCGGCTCGTTGCGCTGTCGCTGAAGGGAACGGACGGACGGCGGCCGGTGATGGGGGCCTATCCGCAGCTTGAAGATGCGGACGAGCTTGTGCTGTTTCACGAATACTACCACGGCGACAACGGGCGCGGCGTCGGAGCATCGCACCAGACCGGCTGGAGCGCCGCAGTCGCACTGCTACTGCAGCCACGGACGGAAAACCCGGCGGCGAATTTGCCGAGTGCCTGACACCATTCCGCGGAGTGTTCGACCCCTCGCCAGCAAGGCCAAGGGGCTTTGCCCCCTGGACCCCCACCAGGGGACAAGTCCCCTGGACCCCTCGGGGGGTTCCTTGCGTGTGGGGGGTGTCGGGTGCGGG
>JABBNW010000087.1 GCA_019352115.1 Pseudomonadota bacterium | reverse complement strand
ACGTGCTGGGCAACGTCCTGATCTACGCCGTCGTCTTCCTGATCATGCTGGTGCCGCTGGCGCAGCAGCGGATGCAGGCGAGGCCGCAATAGCGGGAATTCGCGGCACACCGTAGTGTCCCGACTCGCAAATATCGTCATCATGCGTCGGGACACTAGCTCTTTGTTTTCAGTGGCCTGCTGGTCCCTGAAATGGGAAGGCATTTCAGGGGCAGGACACTAGCCGTTCAGCGCGTGACGGTCAGCCAGATGTGCATGCCGCCCCGATAGTGCCCTGGCTTGTTGCAGACCAGCAGGTATTTCCCGGGCTTGAGGTCGACCTTCATCGTGTAGGACTGGCCGGGCTTCTGGTCCCCGGAGTCGGCCAGCTTGTCGATCCGGCTCTCGATCAGCCGGTTCTGCTTGCGGCTGTAGGGCATCGACCGGAGCCGGTGCGGCGGCTTGATCACCAGCACCTCGTGGGAGAGGTCCTTCGAGATATTGCGGATCTCAAACACCACCTCGCCGGCCCGCACCCGATGCGGCGTGGCGACCAGCCGCATGCGGGTAATGCCGTGGCCGGCGCTGGGGTCTTCCTGGGTGACATGCACCACGGTCGCGGCATGGGCGCGCGGGAGCAGGCCGAACGGCAACAGCCCCACCAGCGCCAGGAACAAGGATAGACGTTTCATTTACCCCCCCGATTTTTGGTTTCCGGAGGGAAAGGATTGGCCCATTCCGGACCGCGAATCAAGGGATTCCGAACGAAAGGGTTCCAAGGGCGAGCCCTTGGCGGGGTCCAGGGGCAGCGCCCCTGGCCTTTGCCGCCAAGCGCCGGTCCTAGAGCTGCGCCGCCGCGAAGTCGTAGTTCGCCAGCTTGTCGAGCCAGTTGGTCAGATAGTCCGGCCGCCGGTTGCGGAAATCGAGGTAATAGCTGTGCTCCCACACGTCGCAGCCGAGCAGCACCTTGCCTTCCCCGGTCGCCAGCGGGTTCGACCCGTTCGGCGTCTTCGTCACCTTGAGCTTGCCGTCCGATCCCAGCACCAGCCAAGCCCAGCCCGACCCGAACTGGCTCACGCCGGCGGCCTTGAACGCGTCCTTGAAGGCGGCCACGGAGCCGAGGTCGGACGTGATCTTCGCTTCCAGCTTGCCCGGGATGCCGCCGCCCGACGGGCTCATGCACTGCCAGAACAGGATGTGGTTCCAATGCTGGCCCGCATTGTTGAACACGCCCGCCATGTCGGCCTTGCCGTGCGAGAGCTTCACGATCTCGTCGAGCGACTTGCCCTGCAAGGCCGGGTCCTTCTCGACAAACCCGTTCAGCGCCGTGACATAGGCCTGATGGTGCTTGCCGTGATGCAGTTCCAGGGTCTCCTGGCACATGCCCTGCGCCGCCAGTGCGTTCTGCGAATAGGGCAAGTTGGGAAGTTCGAATGCCATGAAGCGTTCTCCGCCGGTTTGGGGTGAAGCGAGAGGCTTTCTTGCCTCGGTCTAGCTATGACCCGTCCCCGGGTGCGTCAAGCGCGGGTCACGCGGCGCTGAGCCCCCTCGGTGCGCTGCTGCGCCGCCGCGATCCGGACCGATTCTTCACCGCGCTGTTCGCCCCGCCGGCGCGCCGCGAGGCGTTGTTCGCGCTCTATGCCTTCGATACCGAGCTTGCGCGCGCCGGCGCGGTGACGCGCGAACCGACGATCGCGCTGATCCGCCTCGCCTGGTGGCGGGAGGTGGTGGAGGGCGCCGCGCGTGCGCACGAAGTCGCGACCCCGCTCGCCGCCGCTGTATCCGCGGGGCTGCTCGACCGGGCGGACCTGCTGGCCGTGATCGCTGCGCGCGAGATAGAGGCGGAGGGCGACATCCCGACCCTGGCCGACTGGCGCGCCTGGCTGGAGAGCGGTGCCGGCGGGATTGCGGTGGCGGCCGGCCGGCTGCTCGGCGCGCCGGCGCCGGAGGTCCTGCGCCCGCTCGGCGCGGCCTGGGGCGCGGCGCGGGTGCTGCGTGCGATCCCGGCCCTTGCGCGGCAGGGGAGGTCGCTGCTGCCTGCGGACCTACAGACGGCACACGGCCTGACGGCGGACGTGCTGGCGCGAACCCCGCCCGCGCCGGCGTTGCTGGCCGTGCACCGGGCGCTGGCCGCGGAGGGGCGCCGATGGCTCGTTGATGCGGGGCGGGTCCGGCTGCCGCGCGCCGCCATCGCCGCGGCCCTGCCGGCGGTGCTGGCCCGGCGGGATCTTGGGCGCGAGGCGATCGTGCCGGCGGAGGCGCGCGGCCTCGGCGACCAGCTGGCGGTGATGCTGGCCGCGGCGCGTGCGCGGGTGTGACCCACCTGCGATGAACCCGCCCGCCCGCTCGGTGGGCCGCCCCTCTCCCGCAAAGCCAAATATACAGCTGCGCAACCATATTATTATCGAACTAGACACAATAAAGCATCTTGTTGAATGAGAATCCGGGAATCCATGGATTTCCAATCGGAAAAATCACGAAAGCTGATCTCCCAGGAATCGTCTTACGTCTCGGATCATCGTCTCGACATCATCGGCTCTGAATTCCTCAGTCTTGCCGTGCGCTGCGCTGTTTCTGATGTTGGCAAGCGAAGTGATCTGCTTCTGTTGGAGCTTGTTGAGTACCTCCGCCTTGGTCAGATCAGCGCTCATCTTATTGAGATTGCCAGCTTGAATTCCGATATCTTCGCACATTTGGCGAAGTGTGGTTTCCAATACGACGCCAGCGATGACAGCAGCGGCAGTATGATAACCGGCCCCGAACAACTCTTCGGCTTGCTCAAGTTCATTATCAAACACATCTGCTTGAATCAAGTTCCTGAGCCTGTTCAGATATCCACCTTCGTAGTCTTCTTTTGCAGCCACAACTATCGACTTAAGCCTCGTAATGAGGCCATAGCTAGTGGTAAAGCCACCTTTCTCATTCTCACTGAATAGTACGAGATGCGGCGAGTCTGATCCGCACACCGTAGTCAGCAACTGCCGAGCTTTCGCTCGCCAACCAAGCAACATGTTCCAATCGACGCTATACTCTCCCATTGCGTACGGGCCGGTCTCGCGAACCTTATTCGCCTCAATATGGTTCGCTTGTTGGAGCAGCTCGTCAAACCTTCGTCCAAAGTTCACAGCCATGCATCTCTCCCGACGAATCGTTAACAAACAATTACAGCATCACGGGGTCTTCCGGCCAGTCAGGACAGCGATAGGCGTGCGTAAAGTATATACTTTCCCCGCAAGGGGCGGGGAAGCAGTCGCGTCAACGCATATGCGCCCGCATCGCCGCCAGCCCCTTTTCCAGATCCGCGATCAGATCGTCCGTCGCCTCAAGTCCGATATGAAACCGCACCACCGGACCCGCGAACGTCCCGGTCCCGGCCGTGCGGGTCAGGAACCCGGTGGTCGGCAGCGCCAGGCTCTCATACCCGCCCCAGGAAGCGCCGATCCCGAACAGATCCAACGTCTCCACCAGCACATGCGTCGCCTCGACGCTGTACTCCGGCCGGAACACCACCCCGAACAGGCTGCACGCGCCGGAGAAGTCGCGCCGCCACAACTCGTGCCCGCGCGCGCCGGGCAGCGCCGGGTGCAGCACCTCGGCCACCTCGTCGCGCCCGCGCAGCCAGTGCGCCACCTCGATCCCCGCATCCATCTGCGCCGCCAGCCGCACGCCCAGAGTGCGCAGCCCGCGCAGGCACAGCCAGCAATCGTCCGGGCTCGCGTATTGCCCGAGCGCGCGCGCCGTCGCGTGCACCGTCTCCCAATCCTCAGGCGAATTCACCGCGATGCTGCCGATCAGCAGGTCCGAATGCCCGCCGGCGTATTTGGTCAGCGCCTGGATCGACACATCGACCCCGTGCTCGAAGGGCTGGAAGAAATGGAACCCCCAGGTGTTGTCCATCAGCACCTTCGCCCCGCGCGCATGCGCCGCGCGCGCGACGGCCGGAATGTCCTGCACCTCGAACGTGTGGCTGCCGGGGCTTTCGGTATAGACCACGGTGGTGTTCGGGCGGATCAGTGCCGCCATCCCGGCCTCGTCCACCTCGGGCGGATAGAATGTCGTCTCGATCCCGAAGCGCGGCAGGGTGCCGGTGGCGAAGCCGCGCGCCGGCCCATAGACGGAATCCGGCATCAGGCAGTGATCGCCCGCCTTCAGATACGCGAGCAGCGGCACCGTCACCGCCGCCAGGCCGGAGCCGACGATGAAGGCCCGCGTGCCGCCCTCGATCTCGGCGATCATGTCCTCCAGCGCCCAATGCGTCTCGCTGCCGCCGAGCCCGTAGGTCAGCACCTGCGCGCCCCGCTGCGCCGCCAGCGCGCGCCGGTCCGCCACGGTGGGATAGAGCACGGTCGAGCCGCGCTGGAGCGGCGGATTGACGAACCCGTGCACCCGCTTGCCGGCGCGCCCGCCATGCGACAGCCGGGTACGGAACCCTAACCCGGCGGTCTTGTCGTCCATTTTATCCACAGGCTTATCCCCGCCCGTAGCGCCAGACTTATCCACACTCTTGTCCCCCGCTTTGTCCACCGCTTCGTCGCCCCCTCGCCCGTTGCCGTCGGTCATCGCATCCGCTCCACTTGCCGTTCAGCCGGTCGCGACGGGCGTGTCCGCGCGCCCGCCCCATTCGGTCCAGGACCCGTCATACACCGCCCCCTCCGGCAGGCCCGCGAGCCGCAGGCCGAGCGTCAGGATGCAGGCGGTGACCCCGCTGCCGCAGCTCGTCACCACCGGGCGGGCGCCGTCGACGCCGGCGGCGGCGAAACGTGCCGCCAACGCGGCCTGCGGGCGGAAGGTGGCGTCCGGGTTCAGCAATTCCGTGTAGGGCACGCTGGCCGAGCCGGGGATGTGCCCGCTGCGCATCCCCGCGCGCGGCTCCGGCACTGCGCCGGTGAACCGCCCGGCCGCCCGCGCGTCCAGCACCAGCTCCGCCTGCGGGCGCACATTGCCCAGCACGTCGCCGACGCCACGCAGCCGGGTCGGCCGGAAGTCGGGACGGAAGACGGTGGGCGGCGGGGCCGGCGGAGCGCCGGCTTCCACGTCCCGCCCCTCGCGGCGCCATTTCGGCAGGCCGCCGTCCAGCACCGCGGCGGCGTCATGGCCGAACAGCCCCATCAGCCACCACCCGCGCGCCGCCGACGACAGCCCCTTCTGGTCGTAGAACACCACCCGGGACGTGTTGGCGACGCCGAGCGCGGCCATCAGCTTCGCGAACCGCCCGGGGCTCGGCACCATGTGCGGCAGGTCGGTGTCCGGATCGGCCACCAGGTCGATGTCGAAGAACCGCGCGCCCGGGATATGCGCGGCGCGGAATTCCGTCGCCCCGTTCTTATCCTCGTTCGGCAGGTACATGGTGGCGTCGCATACGACGAGGTCAGGCTTGCCCAGCTCCGCCGCAAGCCAGTCCGTGCTGACAACAGGATCCATCACGCATCCCCCACGCCGATACGGCGATATAACGGTTCCAGATAGACGCTTTTCGCGTCAGTATAGGCCTCGCGGTCGGTCGGGTACCGCACCGCCAACTCGCGCTTCACCGCCGCGTAGCGCCGCGCTTCGTCGGGATGCGTACGCAGGTGGTCGCGCAGCGCCAGGCGACGCCGCCACATTTCGCCCCCCGCCTCGGTCAGGTGGACGTGATGCGTGCGCCGCGCGCCATGCGGCGGCATTCCCTTGACGAAGAACATGCGGTCACGCTTCGGGTTGTCCTCCCAGTAGAGGTAGCCGAGGCCGCAGACCGGCGCCACAGCCTCCTCCCGTGCACGTGGCAGGGACGCCACCGCGATCAGAATGTCGATGATCGGCTTGGCCACCAGGCCAGGCACCGCAGTACTGCCGAAATGTTCGATCCCGATGACGAGGCCGGCCGGCAGCGCCTGGCGCAGCAACGCCGCCTCCTGCGCGAACATGCCGGGCCAGGCGGGATCGTAGGGCAGCAGTTGGACATCATCCTCCATCAGCCAGCGCGATCGAGATACGGCGGTTCTGCCGACCCTTGTTCTCGATCTTCAGCACCCGCACCGGACCGATCTCGCCGGTGCGCGCCACATGGGTACCGCCGCACGGCTGCAGATCGACCGGCGGATTGCCGGCGCCGATGCGCAGCAACCGCACCCGCCCGGCCCCGCGCGGCGGCTTGACCGACAAGGTCCGCACCAGCCCGGGATCGGTATCCAGCACCGCCTCGTCCACCCACTGCATCGTCACCGGATGGTCGGCCGCGACCAGCGCGTTCATCTGCGCCTCGATCGCCTCCTTGGCCGGCGGGTCGGGCAGGTCGAAATCGAGCCGCGACTTGTCCAACCCCACCGAACCCCCCGTCACCGCCGCCCCGCGCAGCAGCGCCGACAGCAGATGCAGCGCGGTGTGGTTGCGCATCAGGCGGTGGCGCCGGTCCCAATCGATCGTCAGGGTGACCGCGGCGCCCGCCGGCGGCCGGGAGGCATCAGGGGCCGGAACATGCAGGATCGCACCCGCCTCGCCCTTCACCGTATCGACGATCGCCACCTCCCCGCCGGCCCAGGCGAGCCGCCCGGTGTCGCCCGGCTGGCCGCCCGAACGGGCATAGAAAAGCGTCTGGTCGAGCACGATCCCCTCCGGCCCGCTGGCCGCGACAGTCGCGGTCGCGGTCGTGCGGTACGGCGCATCCAGGAACAACGGCTCGGTCATGTCTCGCTCCAATCGGCGCGCAGCCGGTCCCGCTCCGCGGCGAGCCAGAGGAGCGCCAGCATCGTCAAGGCGTTGGGGAAGCGACCGGCCACGGCGGCCGCGATCGCCGCGGTGGCGGGCCAGGCGCGCAAGCGTATGTCCTCCTCCTCGGAAGCGAGCCCGCCATGGCCGAGCACGCCGTCCGGTCCGGCGGGCGGCAGTCGCACCCGGCCGGCGAACACGGTGCAAAGCTCGTCCGACCCGCCGGGGCTGAGCAGCACGTCGGCAATCCGGTGCAGGCGGTCGGGAACCACCCCGGCCTCCTCGCCGGCCTCGCGCATGATGGTGATTTCCGGCGATTCGCCGTCTTCGCAAAGACCCGCCGGCAACTCCACCAGCACGGGGTCCAGCCCGGCGGCAAGCGCCGGCAGCCGGAACTGCTCGATCAGCAATACCTGGTCGCGGTCGGGATCATACGGCAACACCGCGGCGGCACGCCCGCGCCGCCAAAGCTCCCACGTCCGAACGCCCGACAGGCCGCCATCGAACCGACGCTGGCGAAACCCGATGACGTCGAGCGGAAACCGCCCGTCCCAAACCCGCCGCTCGGTTTCGACCAGCACATCGTCACGAGAGGGGAGCGGCAGAACCGGACGCAAGGACATGCCCGCAGCATAAGCCCCGCGTCGCCGGGCGCCAGCCCCGGGGTGCAGGCTCGCCAGCAAGCCCAAGGGGCCGCTGTGCAGGGCAGCGCCCCTTGGCCTTCCTTCCGTGCCGCTCACCCCCCGCGCCGCAGGTAGGAGCGTGGCGAGGCGCCGAGCAGGCGTTTGAACATGCTGGTGAATGCGGCCGGGTTGTCGTAGCCGAGGTCGATCGCGATGGTAGTCACGGCTTCGCCGGCGAGCAGCCTTGGCAGGGCGGTGACGAGGCAGGCCTGCTGGCGCCAGGCGGCGAAGCCCAGGCCGGTTTCGTGGCGGAACAGCCGGGTGAAGGCGCGCCGGCTCATACCGAGCGCTGTGCTCCAGGCATCGATTGTCGCGTGCGGTGTGGGTCGGCTGAGGAAGCGACGGCAGTGCTCGGCCAGCGCCGGGTGCGCGGGGATTGGCAGCGCCAGCGGCAGGACCGGGAGTTCGCGCATTTCGTGCAGCAGCAGCGCCATCAGCGCGGCGGCGCGGCTGTCGGGGGCGTGGTCCACTGGCAGGTCCATCGCCTCGGCGAGCAGGGTGCGCATGAAGGGCGACAGCCCGACCACCTGGCAGCGGTCCGGCATGCCCGCCGCCGCGGCGGGTTCCAGATACAGGCTGTGGGTGCGGACGTTGCCGAGCATGCGCACCGTGTGCTCGACCCCGCCCGGGATCCACATGCCGCGCTGCGGCGGCACCAGCCAGGTGCCGAAGGCGGTGGTGACCAGGACCGCACCGGCGGCGCCGTGCAGGAGCTGGCTGCGCCGGTGCTGGTGCGGCGGGATGGTGTGGCCGTCGGGGAAGTCGTTGGCGACGGCGATGACGGGGCGCGGCAGACGGTCGAAAATCTCGACCCTGGTATTCCGTGGCATGGCCCACTCGCGTAAGTATGGGGCCTGATTGCGGTGGCAGGCCGGGCCTTGCTCCCTATTCTTCGGCCTTGTCGGATGCAACATGCCTCCGCCCGGTGCATCGGTGCCAGGCCGAGGGACGAAAGGTCGGTTTCCGTTGAGCGAGCTCGTCACTTCCCCCGGCCGCGCCCCGCCTGCGCGGGCCGCAGGGACCGCGTTCCCGATCCTGGGCGCGATCAGCTTCTGTCACTTGCTGAACGACATGATGCAGTCGTTGCTGCCCGCCATCTATCCGATCCTGAAGGGCGGGTTCGACCTGAGTTTCGGACAGATCGGCCTGCTGACCTTGACGTACCAGAGCACCGCCTCGCTGCTGCAGCCGGTGATCGGGCAGTACACCGACCGCCGGCCGCTGCCCTATTCGTTGCCGTTCGGCATGGCGTTCACCCTGTTCGGTCTGCTCAGCCTGGCGGTGGCGCCGAATTTCGGCGCGCTGCTGGCGGGTGCGGCGCTGCTCGGGATCGGCTCGTCGATCTTCCATCCTGAATCCTCGCGCATCGCGCGGCTGGCTTCGGGCGGGCGGCACGGGCTGGCGCAGTCGCTGTTCCAGGTGGGCGGCACGTTCGGCCAGTCGCTGGGGCCGTTGCTGGCGGCGTTCTTCATCCTGCCGCGCGGGCGGGGGAGCATCGCCTGGTTCGCGCTGGTGGCGCTGGGCGGGATGGCGATCCTGACCGCGCTCGGGCATTGGTACCAGACCCGGGGTCGAGCACGTACGCCGGCCCGCGCCGCCGCCGTCTCCGTCCTGCCGGCGCGGGAGGTGCGGCGGGCGATGGCGGTGCTGCTGGCGCTGATCTTCTCCAAGTTCTTCTACCTGGCCAGTATCAACAGCTACTACATCTTCTACCTGATGGACCATTTCCACCTGGGCACGCAGGACGCGCAGGTATGCCTGTTCGTGTTCCTGGCCTCGGCGGCGGCGGGGACGGTGATCGGCGGGCCGGTAGGCGACCGGTTCGGGCGCAAGACGGTGATCTGGGGCTCGATCGTGGGCGTGCTGCCGTTCACCCTGGTGCTGCCCTATGTGGGGCTCGCCGCAACGATCGGGCTGAGCGTGGTGATCGGGTTGGTGCTGTCCTCGGCGTTCTCGGCGATCGTGGTCTATGCGCAGGAACTGATGCCGGGGCGGGTAGGGATGGTCTCGGGGATGTTCTTCGGGTTTGCGTTCGGGATGGCGGGTGTCGGCGCGGCGGTGCTGGGCGCGCTGGCGGACTGGACCAGCATCGAGTTCGTGTATCGGGTGTGCGCGTTCCTGCCGGTGATCGGGCTGCTGACGGCGTTCCTGCCGGATGTGGAGGCGAAGCGGGCGCGGGCGTAGCAGGGCTCCGGCTCGCCCCGGAGCGACGGCACGGAACCGGCCCGCCGAGGGCGGAGCCGGACATCCTGCGCACGCGCCTTCGCGCGATCGGCGCTATCCTGCGCCCACCCATGCCCCCCGCCCCCCAAGACCTCCCCGTCGCCGCCATCCTTCCCAACCTCCTGGCCGCCCAGGCCGAGGGTCGCAACGTCGTCCTCCTCGCCCCCCCCGGTTCGGGCAAGACCACCCTCGTCCCCCCTGCCCTGCTCGATGCCAACTGGCGCGGCGACCGCCGCATCCTGATGCTCGAACCGCGCCGCCTCGCCGCCCGCGCCGCCGCCACCCGCATGGCCGCGCTGCGCGGCGAGGCCCCTGGCGGCCTGATCGGGTACCGCACCAGGCTCGATGCTGCCGTCTCCGCCGCGACCCGCATCGAAGTCCTCACCGAGGGCCTGCTGCTCCGCCGCCTCCTCGCCGACCCGTTGCTGGATGCCACCGCCGTCGTCATCCTGGACGAAATCCACGAACGCAGCGTCGAGTCCGACCTCGCCCTGGCCCTGCTGCGCGACCTGCAGCGCAGCCTGCGTCCCGACCTCCGCCTGATCGCGATGTCCGCGACCTTGGAATCCGCCCGGCTTGCATACCTGCTCGATGCGGCCGTGATCGAAAGCGCCGGCCGCCCCTACCCGGTCACGGTCGCCCACGCCGCCCGCGACCTCGCCGCCCCACGCGACCTGCCGGATGCAATGGCCGCGGCCATCCGCGCCGCGCTCGCCGCCCACCCGGGCGATATCCTCGCCTTTCTCCCCGGGATGGCGGAGATCCGCCGCACCGAGGCCGCGCTCGCCGGCCTTCCCGCCCACATCCTGCCCCTGCATGGCGAGCTGGCGCAGACGGTGCAGGACGCCGCCCTCACCCCGGCGCCGGGCGGGGCGCGGCGGGTGGTGCTGGCGACCGCGATCGCCGAGACCTCGCTCACCGTCCCCGGGGTGCGCATCGTCATCGACGGTGGGTTCCGCCGCGCGCCAAGGCTCGATCCCGGGTCCGGCCTCGCCCGCCTGGTCACCACCCGCGTCTCGCGCGCGAGCGCCGAGCAGCGAGCGGGGCGCGCGGGGCGGGAGGCACCGGGGGTCGCGATCCGGCTCTGGACCGCCGCCCAGCAGCGCGGCCTCGCGGCCTTCGACCGGCCCGAGATCCTGGAGGCCGAGCTGTCGCCGTTGCGCCTCGCCTGCGCCGTCTGGACCGACGCGCTGGGCACCGAAGCGGCCGATCTGCCGTTCCCCGATCCGCCGCCGGCGGGCGCGTTCGCCGCCGCCGGCAGCCTGCTCGCCGATCTCGGCGCACTGGAACCCGACGGCCGGATCACCGCGCAAGGGCAGCGGATGGCCGCGCTCGGCGCGCATCCGCGCCTGGCCGCGATGATGCTGGCGGCGGCAACGCCGGGGGAGGCCGCGCTCGCCGCCACGCTCGCCGCCTTGCTGGAAGAACGCGACCCGCTGCGCACCCAAGGTAGCGGGCCGCCCGCTCGGGGTGCTTCCGGTCGGGGCGCTCCCGGACGTGGCTCTCCCGGACGTGGCGCTCCCTGGGGCGCAGCGCCGCCGGCCGATGTCGCCCTGCGCCTGGAAGCCCTCGGCGTCCCCCCGCCCGGGCCAATCCCCCCTGGCACCCGCGAGCGAAACGCTCCCCTCCCGTTACGGGCGGCGCCGCGGGAAGGATCCGGGCCGGCAGGGACCCCGGAGCGGCTCGCACCCCGCCCACCCGCGGCCTCCGTGCGCGGAGCCGGATCGCCACGACCCGCATCGGAACACGCGCCCGCGCCGGACTTCGATCTCGATCGCGCCACCCTTGGCCGCATCCGCCGGGCCGCGGACCGCTATCGCCGCCGCCTCGACCTGCCGGGCTCGGTGATCCCGGCCGGCGATCCGGGCCGACTCATCGCGGCCGCCTTCCCCGACCGCATCGCGGCGCGACGCGACGAGCCCGGCAGCTTCCGCCTCGCCGGCGGCGGCGGCGCGCGCCTGCCACCCTCGGATCCGCTGGCCCGGGTGCCCCTGCTGGCAGTGGCCGCATTGCAGGTGACCACGGGGGCACACATCCGCCTCGCCGCCCCGCTCGATCCCACCAACCTGCCGCCCGTGCTCGCCGCGCGGGTTTCCGAGCAGGTGGAGACGGCGTTCGATCCCGTCTCCGGCGCGGTGCTGGCGCGCCGCCGGCGCCGGTTGGGCGCCCTGGTCCTTAGCGACACCACCGCCGCGGCCGATCCCGCCGAGGCCGCCGCGGCGCTGGCCGCCGCACTCGCCGGCACGGGCCGTCCCGGATCAGGTGGGACCGGAACCGGGGCAGATCGCGCCGTGCCGGCGACCCCGGACCCCGGCGCCGCCAACCCAGGCGTGCGGCGGCCCCCCGGTCCGCCAATCACAGGCACGCCCGCCATCGAGGTGCGCGCCGCAGATGCGCCTCCCCCCGCCTCATCTCCGGTTGCCCGATCTCCTCTCGCCCCCTCTCCCATCCCACCTCCTGGCGGCGCGTCCCCGGTCGGCTTCGGCCCGTCTGCGCCCCGCGCCGTCGCGGCTGCCCCGCCCGAGCCAGGCGCGATCGGCCCCACCGCCACTGGCCGATCCGCCGCCCTGTGGGACAAACTCCCCTGGTCCAACCCGGCGCGCCAACTCCAGGCCCGGGTCGCGCTGCTGCGCGGCCTGGAGCCGGACGCCGGCTGGCCCGATCTCGGCGACCCGGCGCTGCGGGCCGCGGCCGGAACCTGGCTTGCCCCGCACCTCACCGGCCTGCGCCGGCTGGCCGATCTCGCCCGACTCGACCTCGCCGCCATCCTGCGCGACGCCCTGCCGCGCCCGCTCGCCGCGCGGCTCGATCGCATGCTGCCCGAGCACCTCGCGCTGCCGCACGGCCGCGCCGCGATCGACTACACCGCCCCGGTGCCCACCGCCGCCGCCCGCGCCCAGGCGTTCTATGGCCTGCGCGAGACCCCGCGGCTGGCCGACGGCCGGGTGGCCCTCAGCCTCGCGCTGCTCTCGCCGGCCGGGCGGCCGGTGGCGATCACGGGCGACCTCGTCCATTTCTGGCGGCACGGCTGGCCCGAGTTGCGCAAGAGCATGCGCGGCCGCTACCCCAGGCACGACTGGCCGGAACGACCCGATGCGGCATGAGGCACGTGCGACGGAGCCTGATCCATCCGACGCGATCGAACCGGCGAAGGAACGCGCATGGACGATGCCTTGGATCTTGCAGCGCTTTGGCCCGGGGCAGTGTGGCCCGGCCGGCGACCGTTTCGCACGCCGCCCCGCAGGAGCGGTCGGCGCCCCGGCTCACCGGGGGATGAACAAAGCCTCATCGCCGGTTTCTTGTTGCGTCCGCGTCCAGAGGCCATGTCCCCCGCGAAAGGACCACGCCCGGCCATGCCACCGTCACGCGCCCGACTGCTCAGCGGCCGATTGCCCAGCGCCCGACTGGCCAGCGCCCGACTGGCCAGCGCCCGACTGGCCAGCACCCGCGTCGTGCCCAACGCCCGCGTCGGGGCGAGTGCCCGCGGCTGTGGCGCGCCCCGGTTCGCTCGCGCCGGCGTCTCTCCCGCCGACGCCGGTGCGGCCGATGCCCGTGCGTAGCATCCGCGCGCGCGTCCCGCAGGGCATGGCCCTCGTCCTCGCCCTTGCCCTCGCCGGCTGCGGAACGCTGCCTGCGCCGGCCGCGGCGCCGGAGGCGCGGCTTGGGCTGCCGAGCTTCGCTCCGCTGGTGCACCAGGTTCTCCCCGCAGTGGTGAACATCGCCGTGACCGAGACGGTGCACGGCACCGACATGCTCGACCAGTTGCCGCCGGAGCTGCGCGACAGCCCGCTCGGGGAGGCGTTCCGCCGCCGTTACGGCAACCAGGCGGCGCAGGTCTCCGCCGCCGGCTCGGGCTTCATCGTCGCCCCGGACGGCGTGATCGTCACCAACAATCATGTGATCGCGCATGCCGACAAGATCGTGGTGGCGTTGCCGGACGGCAGCCAGGTCTCGGCGCGGATCCTCGGGCGCGATCCGCTGACCGACGTCGCGGTGCTGAAGGTCGATCCGCCGCATCCGCTGCCCGCCATCACCTGGGGCGATTCGCGCAAGGTGCGGGTGGGCGACTGGATCCTGGCCGCCGGCAACCCGTTCGGCCTCGGCGGCTCGGTGACCGCGGGGATCGTCTCGGCCGAGGGCCGCAGCCTCGGCGGCGGACCGTTCGACCGGTTCCTCCAGCTCGACGCCCCGATCAACCCGGGCAATTCGGGCGGCCCGGCGTTCGACATGGCCGGACACGTGGTCGGCATGACGACCGCGATCGTCAGCCCCTCCGGCGGGTCGGTCGGCATCGGCTTTGCCATCCCGAGCGACCTCGTGCGCCAGATCGTCGACCAGCTGATCGCGCATGGGCATATCGACCGCGGCTGGCTCGGCGTCGCGATTGCCGACGTGGACGGCCCCAACGGCGTGCCAGCGATGGTTTCCGTCACCAGCGTCGAGCGCGCCGGGCCGGCCGCGCGCGCCGGCCTGCGCCCCGGCGACCGGCTGTTGGCGGTGAACGGGCGCCCGGTGCACGACACCGGGGCGCTGATCCGCGCAATCGCCGCCGTGCCGCCCGGCCAGATCGCGCGGCTGACCCTGCGTCGCGGCGCCACCACCCTGACGATCCCGGTCACCGTCGCACGCCGCCCGTCCGGCGAACCGAATTGAGAGTTTGTGCAAGAATGCTCGCGCGCCGCCGAAATCGCCCGAATACCCAGGCCATTGCACCGGTCGTCCTTGTACAAGTTCGAGTGCGTTTCACACTCTCAGGCGGCGATGCGCGCAAGCCGACCCGGACCGCATGTCTCCCACGCGCGACCGACCCGAACCTGATGACCCGCTGCAACCCCTGATCGAACCCGGAAGGACCAAGCGATGCGTATCCTGGTGGTGGAGGACGACAAGGACGTCGCCGGCTTCGTCGTGCGCGGCCTGCGCGAAGCCGGCCACGTCGTCGAGCACGCCGACAACGGCCGCGACGGCCTGTTCATGGCCGCAAGCGAGGCGTTCGACGCGGTCATCCTGGACCGCATGCTCCCCGGCGGCATCGACGGGCTGCACCTGCTGGAAACCCTGCGCGCGCAGAAGAACGTCGTGCCGGTGCTGATCCTGTCGGCGCTGGCCGAAGTCGACGAGCGGGTGCGCGGGCTCAAGGCGGGCGGGGACGACTACCTGACCAAGCCCTTCGCCTTCGCCGAGCTGCTGGCCCGGGTCGAAGCCCTGGCCCGGCGCGGCAAGGGCGAGGGGCCGGTGACCAAGCTCGCGGTCGCCGACCTGGAGCTCGATCTGCTGTCGCGCCAGGTGAAGCGGGCGGGACAGAAGATCGACCTGCAGCCGCGCGAGTTCCGCCTGCTCGAATACCTGATGCGCCACGCCGGCCAGGTGGTGACCCGGACGATGCTGCTGGAGGGCGTGTGGGACTATCATTTCGACCCACAGACCAACGTGATCGACGTGCATGTCTCCCGCCTGCGGCAGAAAGTGGACAAGCCGTTCCCGCTGGCCTTGATCCACACCGTGCGCAACGCCGGCTACATGCTGAAGGCCGAGGGGTGACCCAGCGCCCCGCACCCCGTTCCCGACGGTGAGCGGGGCGGACGGCCACGCGCTCGTGCCGGTTCCGCCCGCTGGGGCGGGAGGGGTGGCGCACGGGCGCGCGGCGGACGCCTCGCCTGGGCATGCGGGAAGTGGGGGGCATGCGGGGGACGGCGTGCCCGGGTGCGCAGGGTATGGCGTGGGCGCGGAAAACGGCGGCCCGCAGCCTCCGGAACACGCAGGCCCTGCCCCACCAGGCCGGCCCGTGCACGAGGCGCCGGAACGCACGCGGGCGCCTCTCTTCCGCTCCGCCGGCGTCCGGTTCGCCCTCGTCTACGCCGGGCTGCTCGCGATCAGCGCCGCCGCCCTCGCGGTGTTCCTGTGGTGGGCCACCGCCGGGCTGCTCGACCGCCAGGTCGAAGCCGCCGTCCGCGCCGATGCCCGCGGCCTCGCCGAGCGCTGGGAGGAGGGCGGCATCCCCGCCCTGGTCCTGACCATCCAGGACCGCCTCGCCGAGAACGTCGACGACGACGCCATCTACCTGCTGGCCACCCCGCTCGGCCGGCCGCTGGCCGGCAATCTGGCCCACTGGCCGATCGTCGTCCGGCGCACCGACGGCTGGTACGAGTTGCCGGTGATGCGCGCGGGCATCCATTCGATCGGCCTCGTGCACCGCTACGACCTGCCGGGCGGCTACCGGCTGCTGGTCGGGCGCGACGTGCGCAACCGCGCGCAGCTGCGTCGGCTGCTCACCGACGCGCTGCTCTGGGCGATGGGGGTGGTGGCGATCATGGTCACCATCGGCGCGGCCGTCGTGCGCAGCCTGTTCCGCCGCACCCTCGCCAACGTGTCCGCCACCGCAACCGCCATCGCCGCCGGCGACCTGACCCGCCGGGTGCGGCTGTCCGGGCGCGGCGACGAATTCGACCAGCTCGCCGAAACCATCAACGACATGCTCGACCGCATCGCGCGGCTGATGGACGGGGTGCGCCAGGTCTCCAACGCCATCGCCCACGACCTGCGCACGCCCATCACCCGCGCCCGCACGCGGCTGGAGGACGCGGCCATCCACGCCGCCTCGCCCGAGGATCTGCGCGCCGCGATCGAGCGCGCCACCGCCGACCTCGACGGCATCGTCGCGGTGTTCCAGGCCCTGCTGCGCATCTCGGAGATCGAGGCCGGCTCCCGCCGCTCCGCCTTCGCCAGCTGCGACCTGGCGCCGGTGCTGGCCGACATCGCGGAACTCTACAGCGCGGTGGCGGAGGAAAAGGAGGTCGCGCTGGACGTCGAGCTGCCCGAACGCCTGCCGGCCTACGGCGATCAGGCGCTGGTGCAGCAGGCGGTGGCAAACCTGCTCGACAACGCGGTGAAATTCTCCCCCCCGGGCAGCACGGTCCGGCTGGATGCGAACGGGCGCGCCGGCCACGTGGAGATCACGGTGGCGGACCAGGGTCCCGGCATCCCCGAAGCCGA
The DNA here is from genome assembly GCA_019352115.1 of Pseudomonadota bacterium. GTDB lineage: Bacteria > Pseudomonadota > Alphaproteobacteria > Acetobacterales > Acetobacteraceae > JAJZVS01. The sequence goes on along the minus strand of JABBNW010000087.1, from coordinate 250 downwards.
CCGGGCGCGCGCCACCGAACGCTTCTTCCGCGGCGAACAGGCCCGCAGCACCCCCGGCGCCGGGCTCGGCCTCGCCCTCGTGCAGGCAGTGGCGCAACTGCACGGCGGCAGCCTGGTCCTGGAGGACGCCGCGCCGGGGCTGCGCGCGCGGTTGACCCTGCCGACGGGGGAAACGTCGGTCGGGAGCTGACTTTGGAGGAGAAGGCCAGGGGCGCTGCCCCTGGCCTTCTTCCCGATGGCCGACTCCGAG
>JABBNW010000086.1 GCA_019352115.1 Pseudomonadota bacterium | reverse complement strand
AGCCGCATTCTCATCCTGATCGACGCGGGATTCTCACGTTGATTGTCGCGCTACAGCCTAACGGTATCCGTCCGGTGAAGGCCGCACTTTCCTGAGCTCAGGCGGCCACGACGTCGCGCTTTCCTTGCGGTTTCCAATTCCACGGCAGCAACTCATGGAGCCTCAGCGCGGAGTGGTCTGATATCCGCGCCAGCACGTCTGCGAGCCAGGCGGTGGGGTCGACGTTGTTGAGCTTGGCGGTGATGATGAGCGAATATACGGCCGCGGCACGCTCTCCACCGCGGTCGCTGCCAGCGAACAGCCAGGCCTTCCGGCCGAGGGCCATCGAGGGTCCATTCTGCCCATATCATCCAGGAAGTGGAGGTCCATTACCGCTGGCATGCGCTGCATGGCCGCAAGGTCCGTCAGCTGTACGTCGAGCGGCGCTCTGACAGAGACGTTGCCATCGTTGAGGCCGAACCGGGCGTGGCGATCGTCATTGCGGCCTGGATGCTTGATCCCGGCGTTTGCGCGACGATGTCGCTTGGCTCGCCGACAGTCGACATCACCGGCCTGGCCGACCTCGATCGGCTGCTGAGGGCCCACGGACTCCGGCGGGCGTGTTCTGCTGAACCTCCATCCACCGAGGAGGTTCATCATGCAAACACCAGTGCGTCCGGTCGCTCACGGCAAGCCGCCCCGTCAACTCGCCATGGTGCTGGATCGCCCGGTGCTGAACGGAATGACAGCGGACGATCGCAGCACCGCCGTGCGGCGTCTGGCCCGGCTGTTGATGGAAGCCTCGGGGGTGGACCCCAAGGAGATCGGCGATGACGAACGCTGATCCCCTGCCGGCAACGGTGCTGAGCCGCAAGGCGGTCGTGTATGTGCGGCAGTCGACCCAGACCCAGGTGCAGATTCATCGCGAGAGCCAGCGCCGGCAGTACGATCTTGTCGAGGACGCCCGCCGCCGGGGCTTTCGCGATGTCGAGGTCATTGACGACGATCTCGGCCGGTCCGCCAGCGGAACCGTGGCGCGTCCCGGCTTCGAGAGGCTCGTCGCCAGTCTCTGCGCCGGTGAGGTCGGCGCCGTCCTATGCTTCGACGCCTCGCGGCTTTCCCGCAACGGCAGAGACTGGCACCATCTCCTGGAGCTATGTGGCCTCGTCGGCGCCCGTGTCATCGATCCCGACGGCGTCTATGATCCGTGCCGGCCCAACGATCGCCTGCTGCTGGGCATGAAGGGCAGCATCAGCGAGTTCGAACTTGGCATCCTGCGATCGCGGATGCTGGACGCCGCGCGATCGAAGGCCCGCAGAGGGGAGCTCAGGATACCCGTGCCGATCGGCTATGTCTGGCACCGAGAGATCGGCCTGGGCCTCGATCCGGATCGCCGGGTCCAGGATGTCACCCGCGGGATTTTCCAGCGCTTCCGCGAACTGGGCAGCGCCCGGCAGGTGCATCTGGCGCTCAAGGCCGAGGGGGTGCACTTCCCGCGCCCATCCGACGGCAAGCGAATGACGGCGTTCGACTGGACGCCGATCCGATATCGCAATGTCATCTCGGTGCTGAAGAACCCCTTCCATGCCGGTGCCTATGCGTATGGCAAAACCGTCAACCGGACCGAGATCGTCGATGGCAGGGCGCGCAAGACCTACGGACACCATCGTCCGCTCCAGGATTGCGAGATCCTGCTGAAGGATCACCACGAGGGCTACATCGACTGGGAGGAATTCGAGCGCAACCAGAAGCAGCTTGCCGCCAATGCCTACGGCCGCAAGGACGGCGCCAAATCCAGTCGCGGCGGCCGCGCCTTGCTCGGCGGGCTTCTCGCCTGCGGCCGGTGCGGCCGGCGGATGTGTGTCGTCTACACCGGACGATCGAGCCAACCCGTCTACCGCTGCGACCGCGGCAACACGGCGATTGGCGCGCCCCGGTGTATGATGTTCGGCGGGCTTCGCGTCGATGCGGCGTTCGCCCGGGAACTCATGCGCGCCGTCGCGCCGATGGCGGTCGAGGGGGCACAGTTGGCGGAACAGAGGAAGATGGAGCGCCAGGCCGAACACCGCCGCATTCTTGAACTGGAACTCCAGCAGGCGCGCTACGACGCATCGCTTGCCGAACGCCGCTATGCCGCCTGCGATCCGGACAACCGGCTGATCGCCGCGACGCTGGAGAAGAACTGGGAGACCGCGCTACGCCGCGTCCGCGACTGCGAAGGACGCCTTGACCCGACGACGGCCAGCGCCCCGACGACGGCGACGCCAGACCTGAGGGCTATCGCCGAGGATCTCGAAGCGGCCTGGAAGAACACCAGCGTCACCATGCGGTGCCGCCAGCAACTGGTGCGTGCCCTGGTCAACGAGATCACCGTCGATATCGACGAACAGGCGCGCGAGATCGTCCTGATCATTCGCTGGAAGGGCGGGCAGCATTCCGAACTGCGTCTGCGCAAACCCCGCACCGGGGAGCACGCGTGCAGCACCTCCGACGACGCCCTGGCGGTCATCCGGAGCATGGCCACCAGATGGTCCGACCAGGACATCGCGGCTACGCTCAACCGGATGGGCCTGCCGACCGGCCAGAACAAGACCTGGACGGCACACCGGGTCAGCTCGATCCGGCGCGTCCGCGGCATTCACGCCTACAACTCCGCCGAGAAGGACGGCGCCTGGCTGACCTTGCGCGAGGCAGCGGAGCGCCGCGCCGTCACCAGTCATCGGCTCCGCAAGCTGATCAAGGCGGGTATCCTTCGCGCCGAGCAGGTTGTCCCCGGCGCACCGTTCCAGATCCGTGCCACGGACCTGGATGCGCCGTCGGTGGTGGAGGCGGCCGGGCGCAAAGGGCGCCCGTGTCACATCACCGCCAGCAGTCAGCTTCCAATGTTTCCAGACACTTGAAGAAGAGGTGCATAATGGCATGGGCGTCGCGATCGGGCGCATGGCGCGCTCGACACTGTTGTTGTCGATCTCGATCCGGCCGTCGTCGAGGAACTGCGACAGCCCGTCCCAGTGGTTCAGCGTAAGCGCAGCTCTGTGGCCCTTCTTCCGCTGGGACGGATGTCCGCCTCGATCCGATACAGCGCGGCGATGCGCGCCAGCGCCTCGGTCGCGATCGGCGCCGCCGCCGTCCTGGCCAGGTCGTAGAACCCGCGCCGGACATGGCTCCAGCAGAACGCCAGCACGCGGGGTCCGCGTGCAGCGGCAGGATCGGCCAGGCTCTTGTAGGCGGCGTAGCCGTCGCACTGCAGGATGCCGCGATAGGCGCCGAGCAGCGCGCGGGCATGCTCCGTCCCGCGGCCGGGGGCATAGCGATAGGCCACCGCCGGCGGATCGGTGCCGCCCCAGGGCCGGTCGTCGCGCGCGACCGCCCAGAAGTAGCCGTGCTTGGTTCGGCCACGACCGGGGTCGAGCACCGGCACCACGGTCTCATCGGCGAACACCCGCGCCGAGGCCAGCACGATCTCCCGCAACCGGCGCACCGCCGGGGCAATCTCGGCCGCCGCATAGCCCACCCAGAACGCCAGCGTCGCGCGATCGAGCGCCACACCCTGCCGCGCCAGCATCTGCGCCTGGCGATACAGCGGCAGGTGGTCGGCGTAGCGCGAGACCAGCACATGCGCGACCAGTGCCTCGGTGGGGAGGCCGCCCGCGATCCGCCGCGGCGGTGCTGGGGTCTGCATCACCACCCCCGAGCACGCCCGGCAGGCCAGCTTCGGCCGCCGCGTCACCATCACCCGGACCTGCGCCGGGATCACATCCAGCCGCTCGGAGCGATCTTCCCCGATCACCACCATCGCCGTCCGGCAGCACGGGCAGGCGGTATCCTGCGGTTCCAGCACCACCTCGATCCGCGGCAGGTGCGCCGGCAGCGCGCCGCGGTTGGCGCGCCGCTTCGCGGTACGCTCACGCCGCAGGTCCGGATCGCGCTTCTCCGCCCTGGCGTCGCCCTCTGCGATCGCGGTCTCAAGATCCTCGAGGCCGAGGTGCAGCTGCTCCTCCGGCAGCCGTTCCGACTTCCGGCCGAACTGCAGGCGTTGCAGCTTCACCAGCAGGTGCCGCAGCCGGTCGTTCTGGCTCGCCAGCGCGTCGCGTTCCGTCGCGGCCTCGTTGCGTTCCGCCACCGCGGCATCGCGCTCGGCCCTCGTCGTCAGCACCAGCGCACGCAGCGCCGCAATGTTGGCGGGCAGGTTCGGGGATGTGGCGGGAGCGGCCTGGGTCACGCTGCGAATCCTACGCCGCCGCGGTCGGTTGGGGAATCCGTCGCAGCGGCTGTACGCGCGTCCAATCGCGACCGTCGAACAGCGCCGCAAACTCAACCGCCGACAGCTTCATCACCCCGTCCATCACCGGCGGCCAGCGGAACGCCCCCTGCTGCAGCTGCTTCCACACCAGCACCAGCCCGCTGCCATCCCAGAGCAGGACCTTCACCCGATCACCGCGTTTGGCACGGAACACGATCACCGCGCCGGAGAACGGCTCCTGCCCCAGCACCTCCGACGCCAGCGCCGCCAGCCCATGCGCGCCCTTGCGAAAATCCACCGGACGGGTTGCCAGCAACACCCGCACGCCGGGGGGAACCGAGATCACGTCGCCGAGGCGCGCACCGCGCGCAGCACCGTCGTCAGCAACCCGCCGTCCGTGCCCGACGCCACCCGCACCACCGCCCCGGCAAGCGTAACCTCAATGGCGGGCGCAGAGGGCGCCGCTGGCGGCGCGGTCATCGCCGACGTCGGCGGAACTGCCTCGGTCACCATCGGACATGCGGTCGCACCGACGATCGGCACGAACGCCGGCCCCTCCGGCTTCGTCACCAGCGCCACATCACCCGCCCGCACCGCGCGCCGCCAGCCGAAGATTTGCTGCGGGCAAACCTGCCAGCGGCGGGCGATCGCGCTCACCACGGCACCTGGCACCAGCGTCTCGGCAACAATCCGAGCCTTCTCCGCCTCCGACCAGCGCCGCCGCCCGGCCGGACCCGTCAGCAACTCAATCCGCCGGAACTCACCCTTCGCGTCGTCGATAACGTCATCCATAACGATAGCTCGAACACCCCAAACCCAGGACGTCCAAGCACATCCGTCCGTCCCAGCGGAAGAAGGGCCACAGAGCTGCGCTTACCGCTTACCGCTCACCTTAAGTATCGACTTAGGGACCACCTTAAGGTGCAAGGACGAGCAAGGGGATGTGGCCGTCACCGGGCGGATACGCCTAACGGCGGTCAGCGCCACCTCGTTTGGCGCAACGATTCGGCCTGAACTGTGAGGCCCTGGCGCGCGTGATGGCCAGTTTGGTCATACAGATAGAACGTATGAAGGCGGAAATGTATTGGGCCGAAATCGATCTCTTTGAACCGCCGCATTGACGCTTACAACAGGTTCTACGGTCGTGATTAGACCGTGGCTTCAGCCTAGGGTGTATCGGAGCGAAACGCCCAGTCTTCAACCGCGCGCAAGATACTGATCGCACCGCGGCCGGCCGTATAGCAGAGGGGTTTCGCACCCCGCTTCGCGCGAATAAAATCTGTCGCGGCATGGGTTGCTGATGCAGCCACAACCACAAAGAGATCGGCGTTTTCTGCGAGCGCACGCAATGGGCGCGAACCGCCGTGATCGCTATTCACCCGGACGTCCAATTCCGGAGCGATAGCCAGTAACGCCTCGGCGGCTTGGGCTCCGGCGGATACAGTGAGGGTGTAGATCGCTACCATTTTCCCTACGAGCCGGCTCGCGAGCGTTGGATCGCTCGGCGTGCTTGGACCAATCTTCAGCGCGTCTGGAAGCGCGCCTTCCCACCCCTGCATGCCGTTCAACCGGGAGAGGCTTGCTCGCTGAAGTGGCGACAACTGAGGGCCGATCGGAACCAGCCGAGAAACGACGCTCTGCCAGAATTGCTCGCGAGCGGTTTGGTCGGGTGTGTTTGCTGCAACCGTTTCCTCGGCAAGTTCCATCAGCCAATAGGCGGTCCGAACGCCCGCAGCCTGCCCCGAGAACTCCAACAGATCCGAGAGGAGGCGGCCGTATGCGGCGGGAGCAGGCCCGATAGCCAGCATTGCACGGGCAAGGACGCCAGCCGAGTCCAGCATTGGCGCTGCCGTGCGGCCGCTAAGCATGAGACGCTCAAGCGCAGCTTCGTAAACGCTGTATCCCACTGGCCTAGGGAATTCAGGATCGCGCTGCAGCCAAGCGACTAGGTGCGGAATACCTTCGATTAATCGATCGGATGCAGGCGGATTGTCTGGCACGCCAACCAAGCCATCCGCAAGACGAGCAATTTCGACGGGATCGCCGAGCGAAGGGTACCACTCGGCTGCTGCCTGTCGGGCTACAGCCTGCGCAGTCGTAAACGTCGGGCTCTGCAACTCGCCTAGCCAGGCGGGCCAACTTTGGGGGGACGGAGCCAATCCGAACGTCTCGTTGATGGCATGCAAGGCGCGCCGCGGTTGTTCGGACTCGATCAGTGCCGCCCGCTCGTCGTCGGTAAGCAGGGCAAGCAGCGCACGAGCCTGGTCGATCGCGCTAAGCGAGCCGCTGACATCAGCCACGATGAGCGCCTCGGCAGCGGCAGCGGCTGTCGCCTGGCTCTCCGAGTACGGTTCTTCGTCAATCAGCGAGGCTAGCGCGTCGGTTAGTTCACCAAGATCCGCGCCCGAGGTCGTCGCAGCTTCCACCAATCCGACATTCGGCCTACCCTGCGCTAACGCTTCTAGTGCGTAGAGTCGCCACGCTCCGTCGCGCATTCCGGCTGGGGCGGGGAGTCTTATGAGGTCCCGAACTCGTGTTCGCGGGCCCCCGACATAGACAGACGTGACGGGGGCGGCGTCTTCGAACGTGGTCCAGTAGATAGACTCAAGCAGCGCTGAGGTTACAGCTGGCGGCCTCCTCGTGCGGAAAAGGTCATCGAAGCCCTTCATTTCGCTAATCCCGCGCCAATCGCGGGCCGTCGCCAGGATTTCAACCTCAAGGAATTTGAGGTTCAACGCATCAAGGCGATGTTCGCTTCGGCATCGGTCGAGAAGGCGCCGCGCATCGTCAATCGCTAATGCGTTCAGGTGGTCCTGAACTCGCGCGAGGATGCGGCCCGTCGTTTCCATCGGCGGTTCAGCATCTGGCGGCGTCTTGGCCACCAGCGCGATCAGTCGGTGGAGTGCGCGCTCGGTGGAGCTTACGGTTCCGGCGGCGGGCGCCATTCGAGCGACTGCTGCGAGCCCGGCGGTTCCAAGCACCCGCTCGTGACGAAGGCTTGGGTCCAGCGCCGACGCCTCTCCCGAAAAATCCGTCAGTGTCGGCCCGGCGAAAGCCTTCAGGAGCGGCCTTAGTCGCCTCCACTGAGCCTGGCTCTGCGCAGCACCGTAGAATACCGGCGGCCTGACACTGTCACCAGGCCACACGAACAGTGCGCCTGGAAACTCAGGATCCACCACGGTCGCGTCGAAGGCTCCTAGCATCGAGTCTGCCGATGGCGACAAGGCGTCTTTGAATGCGGTCCTCAGCGCTTGAGCTTCGGCGAGATCGGCCCCGATCATAAGTGCGCGCCCCACTTCTCCTCGAGTTGCAGCCGTCGTTCAGCGACCGCGGCGGGGTCTCTGCGCAATAGGATGTGCTCGTCGTTCACGGTCACGCCGTTCCAGGTAAGGTTCATCGAGCCCGAAAGCACGTAGTCGTCTCCTAGCAAGCCCTTCTCGTGAAAATCAGCGGCGATGATCATGCGGATGTGGCCAGCGCGTTGAAGTGGGCGCATTCGGTCAATGAAGCCACGGTTGTTGGTATGGTCGCGGATCAAGATCACCACCTCGCAGCCTTTCGCCGCGATCGCTTCGATGACTGCGGAAAGGCGGACGGAGCCCGCTGCCCAGTCCGGTTGAAGCGCTGAGAACTGACGAGCTTCGTTGTCGAGGATTTCGATGTCACTAATCCATCCGAAACCGATCCAGAGGCGCCGGCTTGGCCGGAGGAGTTCCAGCGCGAAAAGTGATTGCAGAACATCGCGGATTGCGCGGGTTTGGCCCGGCCCAGTCAGGTCGCGCGAACTCATATTTGCTCCTGCACGACCAGGGCGATGACGAGACCATTCGCTTGTCGCTCAGTACGCTCAATCTTGGGAAAGAATTGCAGGAAGCCAACGTCGATTGGGGTCGTCAGCGCCTCAAGGAGCGCAGCCCTAAGGCCTGCAAGGTCCTCTGCATTACCGAATAGCTCCGCAGCGCCTTCCTGAGCCAACGACCGCGCCAAGTCATCCCGCCATCCTGGCGCTCCAAATGATACACGTCGGCCGGCCCTCTGCAGCAGGGCTCTCGTCAGTCGGGGGTCGGTGCTCCGGCGATTTACATAGCGGTTATAGGATTGAAGGGCCCGTTGACTGATCTCAAGACCTCGCGGCCAGAGCAGGTTCGCCAAAACCTGCGCAGCTTCTGCCGGGGTCAAGCTTTGAGGCAGACCCGTCGAGACCTGAACCCGGCCGCGGATATCCGCGTCGAGCGCCAGTACAAAAGCGATCTCTCTGACCCCGATGGACACGCCGGCGGTCGTCTCCGCCGCGCGCCATCGATCCAGAAGGTCGACGAGCAGTCGGTCCAGCGCAACCCCGCTCGTGGGTGTGAGAATCCGAGCATTCAGCGACACACTCAGGGCATGGCCGACATCAAGGCCTCGGACGCTGAGAAGTCCGTACAGCCGCTCGCGACTGGCTTCGCGGTCGTCGTAATTGGTCGCCGCCCGAAGCAGCTGAAGCGCATCGGCAATCACCTGGTCAGTTGCTGCCAGGCGCACAAAGGCCTCTAATCCTTCTGCTGCGAGCTCGTAGTCCGTCGGCGCCAACGCGGCTTCAAGCGCACGAAAAAGCACACGGGGTTCGTCCACCACACGTTCGAACACCGCCTGGAGGACGCCTGCGCCGCCAAGGGTCGTTTCCGAGATCCAGATCTTCGCCGGCACGTCTTGCTCGACGTCGACCACCAAGGAGTCGCTGGAGATGTGCCGAGGTACGAGCGAAACGCATGCTTGAAGCAGGGCTTCTGCCGCGGTTGCGGTGACCGTTTCGAGAATCCAATCGCTGAACGCCTCTCGATCTGGCGCGGTCATTTCGTGAGCGAGTGCCCGAAGCCTCCCGCGCACATCGTCTCGGTGAAATAGGTCGAGGAGGTTTTGAGCTTGGGCGCCCGTTACGCCGTTGTCGGCAGCAAACCCCCCCTCGTTATCACCAGCCTCAGCAGGATGGTCCGCAACGCCCTGACCTTGGAAGATCGCCCTAAGGGCCTCAGAAAGATGCTCAGCGGCGCGGGGACCGGCCAGAATAGCCAATGCAGCAGCTGTTAGGTCCTCTTGTTCAGTCAGGGCCCGGACGAGGACCGCCGCGACGAAGCTTTGATGCAGCCAGTCGCGCTGGAAGACATCGATCTCAGAAGACAGCTGCGAGTCACTAAGCAAGCGATATCGAAGATACCCGAGGCGGCACCCCGCAAGGAGCTCCGTCGAGAGATTTGGAACGCGGAGCCGGGCCTCAGCGAGGTTAAGATGGGCCAACAGAGCATCGACATCGATCTCGAAGCCAATGGCGGCTTGGGCGCCGTCGTCACCGACGAATCGATAGTGGATCTGCCGGTCCCCGGTGAGGCGCCGAATGACCGCGTCGCCGCCCACGGCAAAACGTTGCAGCGTGACATGGCTTCTGTATCGGTGGAGGAAAGCCGAGAGTTGCGGAATAGGTTCCCGCCAGGGGTTCCGGGCGCCCAGTTCAATGTCGGTTGACTCGCCCTGGGGAACGAAGCCACTACGCCAGTCGAGCCGTGCGTTTGAGGTTGGGCCAGCGACGTGCTTGGATACGTGTTGTAGGCGAATCTGCCAGGGTCTGAAAACTGGCACAGGCTGGCCGTCAGCTTCAAAGTCACCCACAAATTCCGCGACTTCGGCATAATTTGCGATCGGAATGTCTTGGTCCCCGCCGTCTGGATCGAGCGGCGACCAATGGTGGAGTCCACCATGTTCAATGGCGAAACGACGGGTCACGCGCCCGGGGGCTAACTCGGTCAGCGCGGGGGCGATGGCCATTGGGCGCTGCTTCTCAACGTCGCGGACAGTGGCCGCCGGCAGGACGACCTCCACCTCCGGAAGATTTAGGTCCGTAAAGAGCGTCCGAGCGACGAAATCTGGCAACGGGTGCCAGTCAACTTGAAGATCCCAATCTCTATCGCTGGTCCCATGGGCCTTCCGCCAATCCCGATGGATGCGTCGCGCAAGGGTCGGCGCGGCCTCCAACAGGAGCGCACGAGGCGGTGTCCAGAGCAGCTTCTGAACTGTCTCGTCGTCGATCTTCAGGGCGTTGCGCAGGTGACGGCTGAGCGAATTGACGCTCGCTGGGTCACCCTCGAGCAAGCGCACGAGATTGCGCTTCGCGTCCGTGCGCAACAGGCCCCCGGATGGATTTTCAGATGCGGGCGGCCGGCTGAGGACGTCCCAGGCCCAGCCGCGTGTCGCCGTTGTCTCTATCGACAGCCAGTCGAACAGCGCAAACGTCGCCTGCATACGCAGAACGTAGTCATTGTCGATCGGCAGCCGCTGGGGGGGCAACTCGGGCTCGAAAAGGTGTTCGTACGCTTCGAAGGCGATCCGGTCACGGCCGTAGTCGCTGAGGACCGTGACAGTAAGTGGCCGCATGCCGCGCGCGCGCCCAGCGCGACCGCGCCTCTGAAGGAACGAGGCCGCATCTTTGGGTGCCTTATGTTGTAACACAGCACCAACACGGCTGTCGTTATAGCCAACTTCCAGCGAAGCCGTGGCGACCACCACATCGGAGTCGGCCAACACACCGGAGTCCTCAGACGTGGTCCTGCCCACCAAGAGCGGCCGATCTAGTCGTCGGCCGATCCCCTCCACCGCTCTCCAGACCTGTCCGTCGCGCTCCCGCCGGATCTGTTCTGTGATGTCCACGGGCCGAATCCTCAATGCCGCCAGCGGGGCTGCCCCGGCCCGTGGGCGACCAAAAATATCAAGTCCCTCGGCATCTCGGAGGCTGTCGAAGAGACGGTTGATCACATCGAGGTTATCCGTGAACGCGAACAGCCGACTCCCAAAAGCCCCTTCCGAGACGCCCCCTGCTAACGGGTCGAGCATCCTCGCCAGCAGCATAACGGTCTGGATCGACGTCGAGAGCAATGAGGTCTGCGAAGCAGGATCGCCACGCAGCAGGATCTGATATTCTGCGCCCTCTTCGACCATCCTGCGGGGAGTCGCTTCGCGTACGCGAGAGACGTCCAGCCCGGTCAGGTCCGCGAAGAACTTGCCAGCTTCGCGCAGGGTAGCCGAGAGCCCCACATAGGTCACAGGCGCCGCGACGGCGTGTCGCCAGCGGCGCAGGGTCAAGGCGGCTTGAGCCCCCGACACGCCCGTGTATGTGTGGACCTCGTCAAGCAGTGCGAAAATGGGCCGACGAGATGGTGGTTGCCCGACGCCGAACAGGCGCCTCGCGCTCAGGTCGGACAGGCGCTGATTGAGCATTTCCGTGGTTGTGAAAAGAAGGTCAGGTGGCGTTCGAGCGAGGCTGGCGCGTGTCAAAACGATTTCGGAACCCGGAATTTCGCCGCCGCATCGAGAGGCAGCGCAATTAAGCCGTTCAAGCCCCGCCGCAATGTCTTCGTCACGCCAGAGGAGGTCGCCGCCGCAGCGGGGGCAAGGCAACCACGGACACACAAAATGGCTCTGACGCGACCGCCAGCCCCGTCGGGCTATGTCGTCGCGATCCGCTCGTCCCGGCGTTGATCCAAAGTAAGCGCCCATAGTCAATGGGCGCCGGGGGGCGACAAGGACGGGATCGAGGCGCCGAGCCATGCGGTAGGTCTCCGCGAACTGATCCTTTAGCAGTTCAGTACGTGGATAGATCGCCAGTGCTTTGGTCCATGCGACGCCGGGTTGAACGGCTTCCGCCACCCGCAAGAGGGCGGGCAGGTAGAAGGCCATCGTTTTCCCAGACCCTGTGCCCGCCGTCACGATCAGGCCGTTGTCGCCGTTCGCCTCAAGAAGATGCTGGGTCGCTTCCTCTTGAAAGTCTGCAAGCTTCAGGTCCGGGCCCGTCAGGGCCGTCCACAGTGCGCTGCGGAAAGATGCTGTAGGGGCTCCCCCAACACGCGCGAACACATCGCTCGCTGCCAAATTTCGATCGGGGTACCGGCGTCGGCGTAGATCGAGTCGATAGTCGGAAACCAGGCGCGGAGCACCGGCCCACGGGCGACCAGGGAACAGTTGGCGCAGCCGGCTCAGCAGGCGAACTGTTTCAGCGAAACGCGATCTGATCCGGATTTCATCACCTGGGCCCCAAACCTCAAGAAGGAGTCTGCGTCGAAGCAAGGCATCAAGTGCGTCGTCGGCCGCATCTTCTCCGACGATACGCGAGGCCATTTCTGCGACTTCATTTTCGGACAGGGACCCGTCTGCGAAGCCCCATCGGAGCGCTCGCAGTTCCAAGTTCTCAATTTCATCGAGAAGCTGCAGATCTGACACGTCAGGTTCCACCCGGCACGATACGGAATGTCCCAGCGAGCCCGCGAGCAGTCAACCAGGTTAAAACGACTGAGGTCAGGTCGGAAATTTCCGCTCCCCCTTGCCCCGTTTTCCGCAAGAAGACCTGAACCTCCGAAGGGAGGTCGTCGCCCTGCATCGCGGTGAGCGCGTCGTCCTTCTTGCGAACTGCGTCGTCAAGTTGGGCCAATGCATGACCTAAGTCAGCCGCTGCCGGCGTGCTTGACCTCAGCTTCTGCACCACGTTCGCGGCTTCCCGGACCTTTTTGGCTGAAGATCTGTACGCCGGGATCGCCTCTAGTGCGCGAAGCACCGGATCGCCGGGAAACTGCGCCTTGGCGTTCACGCGGGCTGACCACGCTGCGCTCGCCAGCCTATCGTATTCTTCGGCAAGGTTCTTCAGGCCAGTTGTAAATTGGAACCTGAATTGGTCATCCGGTTCAGCGAGGACATTGGGGTCCGTCTGGAAGCGTCGAAGCAAATCCTCCGCCTGCGCCTTCAGGCTAGGAGTCGGTGATGGGGCTCCGGGGGTTAGCCCTGCGTCCCGCACAGCTTCCCAGTTCCGTTTCGCTCGAGCAAGTCCATCGGCTAGAGGCGTCAATTGGCGCGCCCGGGTTTGATAGACTTGGCCTTGTTGACCCGCCGCCGTCAGCGTTCGGTGGGTGGTTAGGGCGGCTTGGAGTTTCGCGGCGCGATCAAGCAACATCGGCGACCTCGGCTCCATCTAGGTTCTCGCCGATCTTCATCAGCGCGGCCTCGATCGCGGCTATGTCTCCTTGGACTGTTTGGACCTTGACAGCCTGCCGGGCCGCCTCCTCGCTCAATCGTGATTGCACAGCATCCAAGAAGGTTGTCGCCGCGTCCACAACAGCCCGTCCATTGTTGACCGCGGCCGATCTGGCGCGTGCGAACGTGGGCAACATCGCCAATGCCTCGCCGTCACGTCGCAGGCTCTTCGCCGCCGTGATTGAGTCATCGAATTGGGTGCTCTGCAGAGCATCGAGGGACTCGTCGAGGCGCTTGGCAGACGCCCCGGCCATGCCGGCGTCACTAAACGCCGTCCGTATGGCTCGGAGTTCCGAAATGATTGTGGCGCGCTTTGTGCCGACCCCGAAGGCCGCTTCCATTTCATCCAACCATGCCAAGCGAACTCCGACCTCGGCTGGCGCCGCGGCCTCAATCGCGCTTGCGGTACGCTTGTAGAGATCGGCACAGCGCTTGAAGAGATCGAACTCAAGGCCATCGGGCGGAACCTGACTCAGTCGCCAGCTATTGGCGCGTAATCGCCGCAGCGCCGCCAGCGTCGCGCTTGGGTCAACCAGCGTGCCGACGACGCCACCCTTGCTGCCCGAGGTCATGGAGCGCAACAACGTGCGAAGGTCGGCCTGGCGAGCAGCCAACCCTTCGTAGACCCTCCTCATCTCAGGACTGATGGCGTTTACCTCCGCAGGCCACTCGGATGCGAAGATTGAAGCGACGTCCGCAACCTGATCGGCGTCCGCCTTGAGACGCCCGTTGATGACGGATCCGATCGCAAGCAATTCTGCGGCCGCCGCAGAGTGGTCCCATCCTTCGCTAGGGGCGCATAGGCGGAACAGCGTGCCCACGACCTCTCTTCGCCACTGGGTCAAACACTGCAGGTAACTGGCAAGCGCCTCTGACCCGCCGGCAAAGTCCCAGTGGCCTTCGCGCTCCGCCCTCAAAAGCCCGCCCATAGCAATCGCGACCCGGTCGAAGTCGGCCTGAGAAGCGCTCGCACCCGGAATCTCCAACATCACGAGCGAGGGCGCACTGCGTGTCCCTTGGCGGGTGAAGGTAATCGAGCGCCTCCGGAAAGGGCGGGCGTCTTCGGTGCCGCAGAAGCGGGTCTTTTCGAGTCCAAGATCGTCCCAGTCGATCGATTCCGCGATGGCGTCGAACAACAACGGTCGCAACTTATCGGCGGCCCTGTCCAGGGTGTCCCCTTTTGCCCAAGGCTCAAGTTCCTTCTCTTCGCGAGTCCGTTGATCGACTTTGGGAACGATTACCGGGCCATCGGGTGCGACCTTCCGATCGGCAATGTCATCCTCGGACGCAGCAACCGCGTCGGGGATTGTCGGTGCACCAAAAGCGTCGCGCAGCGGAGTCGGCAGGTTAACCAGGTGACCGGACCCGTCCCATAGCTCAAGCAGGGCACCGACGCGGCCCTCTTCTCCGCCGACCAGGCGGCGCAATTCCTGCCTCGCCGACGCATCGAGACTCCGGTTGCCCCCGAGTTTGTCGAGAAGCGACTTTGGAGGAAATTGGCCCGTCGCAAGGGCAGGTGCGGCGTCGTCCAAAACGGGAAGTAAAACGCCGCTCTGGAGCGTTCGCGGGTTAAAGGCGTCTTCAACCTGGTCGTCGGCCCGGTTCGCCATGAGCCAGAGGGCTCGGGTCGTGAAAGGATACAGACCGTACCCCTGAGCGGTCACACCGAACGTCGGATGACAAACCTCCTTTTCTGGGCACCCAGCACATGCGTTCGGGGCCGCTTCTGCAGAACCTCCGCTGTCCCACCGCGTCAGTTTGGGGACGCCGAGGCGGGCCGCGTTGAGATACGGCCCGGTAAAATCGGCGAGGGAACTGGCATCCATCATCTCACCGGTACGGCGTCCCGCAGACCGATCCATGTTCACGAAATGCGTCACCCGGGTGTAGACAGTGTCGACGACCTGTTCGAAGAAGCCCGTCGTCACGCCGATCGCCCAGCGCAGTTTGCAGAGTTGGTTGGTCTCGTCGCTCTGGACGATCATCGCCTGTAGCAGCGCACGGTCGAGCCCTTGGACCCGCGCGAAGTCTTCGATCAAGAGCACTAGCTCGCGATGTTCCGCGAACAGGTGTCGTCGTAGATCGTCCATCAGCCCGACCAAACGATCGCCTGTGAAGCTCAGCGTACGACCAATGGCGGTGTCCAAGCAGTCGTTGACCAATCTGACGGCAATCTGAGGCGCCTCAGGAATGGCGTAAAGAAACCGTAGCGCATTCTGCGCTTGGACGGCTGACTCCTTAAAGTCGAGAGGATCGACGGGCAGGTCGTCGAGGCTAAAATTCCGCCTCTGTTCAGCCGGTCGGTAGGCGCTCGGTGCGGCGAACACATGATCTACGAGTTCCGCAATGATATTACCTTCTTGGTAGAAGTGCTTCTCCCGGAAGTGGATGTCCTGGAAAAGGTAAGGCAAAACCTTGATCAGTTCACGCTCGAGGTCGAGGTCTTGAGCGTCAACGGCCGGTGTGAGTTCGCCGAGCGCATACGCGATCTCGTTGAGAAGCCGCTCCTTTTGACCTCGTCTCGTGGCGACAGACTCACCGGTCCTGCTTAGCGCCTCGCGAAACGGCGTCTGCTTCTCTGGAGGTAGCTCTCTGACGAGCATTTCCAGGATGGCCTTGAGGCTCGTTCCAGCCTTCGGAACGACCACCACCAATCTCTCCGGCGTCGAGGGCAGCTGCAGCTTCAGCCAGTGGATGAGGTGCGACTTGCCGGACCCGCTCCGTCCGAACACAGCCATCCGGCGGTATGCGGCGTCCGGCTGCAAGAACTCCGCGAGGAGCGCCTCCTGGCTCAGGCTTGTGTAGTTCTCGGGCCGAAGATCCTGGAACTGGGTCCCGATTGGTCCGGCGACCTTGAGGGCCGACGCGGTGTGCACGGCTTTGAACACGGCGGGAAGGACCGCTTCCGCTTCGGTATTGATCACCTCACCGACCCCGGCCTGAGACCAGCAGACAAATTCCTTCACGAGAATTTCCCTACGACTTCGAGGTGGCTGATCCGCCGCGGGGCGTCGGCGCCGAGGTCCAGGATAAGCGCCTGCGCATCTGAGCGCGCTTCCAGTTTGACCAGGCCTTCCTGTTCCAGGCGGAACAGCGCGAAGCTTGTGGATTGGGAAAGCCGCTGCGGTTCGCGTTGAAAGTCGGGCTTCGCGTCTGCCTCCAATTCCCGGCGGATGCGACCGCTTTCAAATACCGGCGTCAGCCTTGCCAGGCGACCGAGCAGCGGGAGAATCGCCGACTCGCGATCAGGCCCCATCGCCTGTGGCAGAAGGCGCCGCAGCGCGACAGTCGGATCCGGGACGAGGTCTTTGTCGGAAATCAGCTCCGCGTAGCCTAGATAGCGGCACCAATAGTGGAAGCTATTGAAGCGGTCGCGATTGAGAAGATCGAAGGCCGATTCCTCGGGCAACGCGAGTTGTTGAATGATCAACGGCTTGTAGTTCACGCCGAGTTGGAGAGGCCTCCTCACAGGCTGCATGAGGAACCAGGCTACGGCCCTGGCGAAATCGCTCTGCCCGCGATCGGGCTCTGGCTCCGGCGCCATCAACGCCCGCTCGATGGCCAGGAAGACGTCGTCCTCTAGTGCTCTGACTCAAACGGAAGCTCCAGGCAGACGGTCGAGTTTGGCGAGGATGACGTCGGCTGGCTTGGTCCAGACGAATGGTTTGGGATTGCGGTTGTGC
>JABBNW010000379.1 GCA_019352115.1 Pseudomonadota bacterium | reverse complement strand
ATATCTCCATGTCCTTGATCCCAGAACCGAAGTTCCGCCAACGCGTCTTTTGCCCCTCAGGACCGGACAGGCGCCCGTCCGACCACGATCGCCGCCAGCCGCTGCCAGGACGCGTCTGTCGCTGCGACCGGGGCTGCGTCCGCGGCCGGCGTCTGCAGTGCGTCCGCTAGGGCGGCGGCCAGCGCGGGGGCTTCCGCGGCGCACAGGCGTGCCAGTTTCTCGTCGGCCAACTGTCCGACCAGGCCGCCCACCTGCGTTGCCACCACCTGCCGCCCGGCTGCGAGTGCCGCGGCGGCGACGCCGCTCTGGCTTGCTTCCCGGTAGGGCAGCACGACGATATCCGACCAGCCGAGCAGGCTTGCGATCTCGTCTTCCGGCACCCAGCGGTTTTCGACCGTGACACCGGGCAGGGCGCGGAGGGCGGCGAGGGCTGCGCTCTCCGGTCCCTGGCCGACGATCCGCAGGTCCATATCCGGACGCGGCCCCAGGAGGTGCAGTGCCTGGGCCAGCAGGTCGAGCCCTTTGTACGGCAGCAGCCGACCGAAATTCAGCACCCGCCGGGGTCCCGGGTGTGCGCCGGCGGGGGGAACGGCGCCGAACGCTACGGGCGGGTGGGCCGCGACCAGGAGCCTGGTGCCCGGGCGCAGCACCTGCTGGCTGCGCAGCGCCGCCGCCACGTGGTCCGACAGCACGACCACCGTGTCGGCGCGGCGGATCAGCGCGCGCTGCAAGGCGAACAGCAGCGGCACGCCGTCGCCCGGGTGCGGCGTTGCGTCGTGCACGATCACCGCGAACGCGACGCCGACCCGGCGCAACGCGGCCGCCATCACGAGGTCGAGCGGCCCCGGCTGCGCGCACACGGCAAGGTCCGGACGCAGCCGGCGCAGGGTCGCGGCCAGGCGGCGGATCATCACCGGCGCGGTCAGCGCGCGCCAGGCGAGGCCGGCGACGCCGCGATAGGTGGCGATCGGCAGCGCGCAGGGCGGCGGGTTCGCTCCGTGCAGGATGTCCGCGTCGGCGGCGAGCGACAGCACCGCCTCCACCTCGTCCAGCCCGGCGCAGCCGGCGGCGAGGGCGGCTGCGAAACGCGGCGCCCCGCCGCGCCGGCCCCATTGCCAGATCAGGACTTTCATGCTGCCCCACCGACCGCGAGGCCGCGCAGCGCCTCGGCCAGCGCCGCCGGGCCGAGCCGGGCGCGCGCGTATTCCTGTCCGGCTGCGCCCAGCGCGGCCCGGGCCGGCGGATCGTCGGCGAGGCGGCGCAACCATTCGGCGGCGTGGGCGATGTCGGGCTCCGCCCAGACCGCGCCGGGCAGGGCATAGACCCCGCGCGTGTCCTGGGCCGGCACCAGCCGGTAGCGGACCAGGGCGGCGGAGCCTGCGTCCATGAAGTCGAGATTGCCGGACCAGCCGGTGGCGATGGTGGGCTTGCCGGCCAGCATGGCCTCGGCCGGCACCAGGCCGAAGCCTTCGCTGCGATGCAGGGACAGCACGATGTCGGCCGCTGCGGTCAGCGCCTGCGCGTCGGCCGGCGGCATCGTGCGCGTTTCCAGCCTGATGTTGGGCGCGCCCGCGACCGCCGCGGCCAGCAGCGCGAAATCCTGCGGGTGATGGTCGGCGTGGCTGACCTTGAGGAGCAGGAGGCGGTCCATGCGGTCGGCGAAGGCGGCGCGGAAGGCGGCCACCGCCGCCAGCGGGTTCTTGCGCGCGAAGGAGGAGGCGAGGTTGAACGACACCAGCACCACCACTGCCGCCTCCGGCAGGCCGAAATCGCCGCGCCCGAGGCCCGGCGGGGGCGCCGGCCGCACCGCCAGGGGATGCGGGACGACCCGCACCGGCGTGGCCAGGAGGGGCGCGAGCGCGTCGGCGGTAAAGCGGGACGGCGCCCAGGCCTCGTGCACGCAGCGCGCGCCGGCGCGCCAGTCGGCCGGGGCGAGCGGCAGTTCCCACGCCCAGTAGCCGACCACCCGCCGCCCGCGCACCAGGGCGCGCGGCAGCCGCGCCAGCACGAGCGGCAGCAGCGGGGCGTTGACGTGCAGCACCAGCGCGGCATTGGCCGGCGGCAGCGTGGTCCAGGGCGGCGGCGGCGGCAGATCGGCGCTGTGCGCGGGCAGCAGGGGGCCGATATCGAGCGGCCAGGCCGGCTGACCCAGTGCCGCCAGCGCGTCCAGCATCAGCCGCGCGCTTTCGCCGAGGCCGGAGGCGCGGGTGAATTCTCCCGCCACGATGACCCCTCCGGTTGCCGGCGGTGCGGGGTGTGCGAGGCGTGGGGCGGCGAGCGCGACCAGCCGCGCCGCCATCCGCCGGCGTGGCCCGGCCGGCAGCAGCCGCCAGAGCCGGTGCGGCAGGCCGAGGCGGTCCATGTCAGAAGGTCCGGTGCGGCGGGCCACATCGCCGCTGCGCCGATCCGTCGGCCGGTGGGCGATGCTGTGGGGGATCGGTTTCGATCATGGCCGCCGTGGTGCCTCCGCCGCCGCGTCTGATGGCACTTCCGGGGGCGCCCGTGCGACACGCGGCGCGGAGAGGGCCGTTCACGCGAGACCGGGATGGCAGGCGGTGCAGGTGATCGATGGAATTGGTCGGAGCGGCGGGATTCGAACCCACGACCCCCAGTCCCCCAGACTG
>JABBNW010000378.1 GCA_019352115.1 Pseudomonadota bacterium | reverse complement strand
CGAGGCGATGGTGGCGCATCTCAAGCTGCTCATCGCCAAGCTGCGGCACGAGCAGTTCGGCGCATCGTCCGAGCGCGGCAGCAAGCTGCTGGACCAGTTGGAGTTGCAACTGGAGGAGTTGGAAGCCACGGCGGCCGAGGACGAGGCGGCCATCGACCCGGCCGCCGGCGAGCGTGCCGCCCGCGGCTCGATCCGGCGCAAGCCGGTGCGCGGACCGTTACCGGCGCATCTGCCGCGCGAGCGGGTTGTGATCCCTGGACCCGTCGCTTGTCCTTGCTGCAACGGCAAGCTGTCCAAGCTCGGCGAGGATGTGACCGAGACGCTGGAGGTGGTGCCCCGGCAGTGGAAGGTGATCCAGACCGTGCGGGAGAAGTTCACTTGCCGGGTCTGCGAAATCGTCACCCAGGCCCCAGCGCCGTTCCACCCGATCGCCCGTGGCCGTGCCGGTCCTGAACTGCTGGCCACGATCCTGGACGCAAAGTTTGCTCAGCACCTCCCATTGAACCGTCAGAGCGAGACCTTTGCCCGCGAAGGGATCGAACTCGACACCTCGACACTGGCTGACTGGGTCGGGGCCTGCACGGCCAACCTCTCGCCGCTGGTGACGCTGATCCGGGCGCACGTGATGGCGGCCGAGCGGCTGCACGGCGACGACACGACCGTGCCGGTTCTGGCCAAAGGCAAGACGAGCACCGGGCGGTTGTGGACCTATGTTCGCAATGATCATCCGTTTGCCGGGCCGGCGCCGCCGGCGGCGCTGTTCCACTACTCGCCCGACCGCCGGGGCGAACACCCGCAGCGGCACCTGGCCGGCTATGCCGGCATCCTGCAGGCGGATGCGTATGCCGGGTTCGCGGAACTCTATCACCCCGGACGCAAACCGGGGCCGGTGACGGAGGCAGGCTGCTGGAGCCACGGGCGGCGCAAGCTGTTCGACCTGGCGCAGCTCGCGCGTGCGCCGCTTGCGGCCGAGGCGGTGCGGCGGATCGACGCGATCTTCGACGCCGAGCGCATCATCAACGGCCTGTCAGCAGAGCAGCGCCTGGCCGTGCGGCAGGCCCACGTGGCGCCGCTGGTAGTGGACCTGGAAAGCTGGATGCGCGCCGTCAGGGCCAAGATGTCGCGCCATGCCGACGTCGGGAAGGCGATGGACTACATGCTCAAGCGTTGGGACACGTTCAGCCGGTTCCTGAGCGACGGGCGCATTTGTCTCAGCAACAACGCCGCGGAACGCGCGCTCCGTGGCATAGCCCTCGGAAGAAAGGCCTGGCTGTTCGCCGGCTCCGACCGCGGCGGCGAAAGGGCCGCGGCCATGTACTCGCTCATCGTCACGGCCAAGCTGAACGATGTCGATCCCCGCGCTTGGTTGGCCGACGTCCTGCGCCGCATCGCAGATCACCCCGCATCCCGTCTGCACGATCTACTACCGTGGAACTGGCGAACTCTCGATCAGGCCAACGCCGCCGCAGCCTGACAAACCCGCGTCTGCGGCCCTCGCCGGACGGATACCTTTCGGACCAGGCTCTACGCGGCGCGCGAGGCGCCCTTCCTGAGCCGCAAAGCGGCGTCTCGGCCCTTGCGGGTGACGATCTTCGCGCAGGAAGAAAGTAAGAATTCTAGAAAGGGAGAAAGGAAGCAAGACCGTCATCACCGCAGTTCGCGGCCGACCAGGGCGGCGGCGCGCTGGAGGGTTTCGATGGTGATGTTGCCTTTGGCTTTGAGGATGCGATCGACCTGGGCGCGGCTGGTGTGCATCTTTTCGGCGAGCGCAGCCTTGGTCATGCCTTGACGTTCCATTTCCTGGGTGAGTTGCCAGGCCACCACGCGCGTCACCGCTTCGGCCTTCGCCGCTTCGCTCCCCGCGAAGGGGCGGCTCTCCGTCATGCACTGCTTGTAAAAAGACCCGCCGCGTTAGCGCGACGCCCCCTGCACGAACGTGGCGGGGGCGACAATCGGAATTCCTCGAAAGGGATTAAGCACCAGCAAATCAGCATCGCCGGTTAGGATAAAGTCGGCATGCCCATTAACCGCCAGCTCTAAAAATTTATCGTCTGTGGTATCACGACAAGCTGCAATTTTTTCGGTAATCGAGACCAGTTCCGCTTTCGCCATCAGTTGCTTGAACCAATCAGAAGTTGCCGCTGCGATCAGCGACGCAAGGTAAGGTCGCGCAATGACCTCAAGGAGTTGTTTTTCCGTTGCGACTGATTTGAGCAAGACGGCGCGTTGCGTTGTCAGATGCAATGCAATGGAAGGAAGGGATTTGTCTTTAAGCGCGGCGCTGACGAAGACGTTGGTATCGACAACAATCCTCATACAATCCTTGGCTCGACTTCGTGTTGAGCTTGCTTGATGAGCCTATCGATGTCGGCGTCAGAGAGACCGGCGGCGACGACCTTCGTGCGGGTTTCGCGGCGACCGGGGATCAGTTCGCGTTCCGGCTCAATGGTTAGCGTCACGCGTTCGTCGGAACTAATCCCGCGACGCTGTAGCTCTGCCGCAATCTCTCCGGCTGTCACTTCAATCACACTAGGTGTTACCGCCATATAGATCATCCTTTCTGTAACCGGCGGAGCCTAAGCTCCGCCGATCATTTCCTTGACGGTCATCGGCATCCCTGCCTGCACC
>JABBNW010000377.1 GCA_019352115.1 Pseudomonadota bacterium | reverse complement strand
GATCTCGTCGCCGGTGCGATCCAGGAACCCGGTATTGATGAACGCCAGCCGGTTGCGCGCGGCATGGATGCAGGCCTTGAGATTGGCCGAGGTGCGCCGCTCCTCGTCCATGATGCCGAGCTTCACGGTGTATTTCGCCAGCCCGAGCATCGCCTCCACCGCGGCGAACAGCGCATCGGTCAGGGCGACCTCGTCGGGTCCGTGCATCTTCGGCTTGACGACATAGACCGAGCCGGCGCGGCTGTTGTGCAGCGGGCCGGGCCCGCGCAGGTCGTGCACCGCGATCAGTACGGTGACGGCGGCATCCAGGATGCCTTCGGGGATGTCCGCCCCGTCCGGCGTGCGGATCGCGTCTGTGAACATGTGGTGGCCGACGTTGCGGATCAGCATCAGGCTGCGCCCGGGCAGGGTAAGGCTGCCCCCGTCCGGCGCGGTCCAGGTCCGATCGGGGTTGAGCCGG
Source organism: Pseudomonadota bacterium (assembly GCA_019352115.1). Taxonomy (GTDB): domain Bacteria; phylum Pseudomonadota; class Alphaproteobacteria; order Acetobacterales; family Acetobacteraceae; genus JAJZVS01. The sequence continues at coordinate 2,173 of JABBNW010000377.1, read as the reverse complement.
CGGGTCAGGCTCCGCCCGCCCTTGTCGAACGTGTCTGCCAGGGTGCCGCGCATCAGGCCGAGCCAGTTGCGGTAGGCACCCACCTTGTCGGTCGCATCGACCGCGGCGATGGAATCCTCGAGGTCCTGGATGGTGGTGACGGCGGCTTCCATGACCACGTCGGCCACGCCGGCGGGATCGTTGCCGCCGATCGGATGGGCGCGGTCGATGACGATCTCGATATGCAGCCCATGATGGCGCAGCAGCACCGCGGAGGGCGCCGCCGGTTCCCCGCTGAAGCCGGCGAACTGGCCCGGATGGGCGAGCCCTGTCGTGGTGCCGTCGGCCAGCCGGACCGCCAGGCGGCCGTCGGCGACCGTGTAGCCGGCAGCATCGGCATGGCGGCCGGCGGCGAGCGGGGCGGCCTCGTCCAGCACCGCGCGGGCGCGCGCGATCACCTTCGCCCCGCGCGCCTGGTTGTAGCCGGGGCCGCGGGTGGCGCCGCCGTCCTCGGGGATGGCGTCGGTGCCGTACAGCGCGTCGTACAGGCTGCCCCAGCGCGCGTTGGCCGCGTTCAGGGCGTAGCGGGCGTTGGTCACCGGCACGACGAGCTGCGGGCCGGCGATGCTGGCGATCTCCGGATCGACATGCGCGGTGCCGATGGTGAAGTCGGGCGGTTCGGGCACGAGGTAGCCGACGTCGGTCAGGAACTGGCGATAGGCCGGGGGATCGATCGGCCGGGCGGGGTGGGCGGCGTGCCACTGGTCGATCTGGCGCTGCAACGCATCGCGCCGGCCGAGCAGGGTGCGCAGGCGCGGGCCGAACTCGCGCACCAGGGCGGCGAGCTCGATCCAGAAGCGGACGGGATCGACCCCGGTGCCGGGGATCGCCTCGTCGGTCACGAAGTCATACAGTTCCCGAGCGACCGTCAGTCCGCCTGCGTCCACCGCGTCCATTTTGCGCCTCCTGGTCATTCCTTGCCTTAGTGTCCCAGCCGGACGTTCCGGGCAAGTCCGCCCCCCCCCCAAGCTCTCACCTTGGCCCACCCCCTTGGCCAGCCCCCTGGCCCCGCGGCCCCCGATCGGCGATGCTGGCGCCATGCCGCTCGAACGCATGAACCTCCACCTCGTCTCCGACGCCACCGGCGAGACCCTGAACGCGATCGCGCGGGCCACCACCGTGCAGTTCGAGCACGTGCAGATCGTGCACCACCGCTGGAGCCTGATCCGCACCCGCTTCCAACTGCATCGCGTGCTGGAGGGGATCGAGGCGGAGCCCGGCCCGGTGCTCTCCACCCTGGTCGACCGGGCGCTGCGGTCGGATCTGGATGCGACCTGCCAGCGGCTCGGCGTGCCGCTGGTCAACGTGCTCGACCCGGTGATGAACCTGCTGCAGGACTATATCGGCGAGCAGGCGGGCGCCCGGCCGGGCCGCCAGTATGTTCTGAATTCGGATTATTTCCAGCGCATCGATGCCATGCACTACGTGCTGGCGCACGACGACGGCCAGGCGCAGGCGGGGCTGGCGGAGGCCGATGTGGTGATGGTCGGCGTCTCGCGCAGCTCCAAGACGCCGACCTGCTTCTACCTCGCGAACCGCGGCATCAAGGCGGCCAACATCCCGCTGGTGCCGAACCTGCCGGAGCCGGAGGGGTTGGAGACCGGCGGGGTGCCGGTGATCGGCCTGACCCTGGAGCCGAAGGCGCTGATCGAAATCCGCCGCCACCGGCTGCGCCTGATCGGCGGCGCCGACGCCGGGGCGCTGGCGCGCCACAACAGCACCGACTACGTCGATGAAGAATCCGTGAAGGCCGAGCTGCTGTGGGCGCGCCGGCTGTGCACGCGGCGCGGCTGGCCGGTAATCGACGTCACCCGCCGCTCGATCGAGGAAACCGCGGCGACGGTGCTGCAACTGATGGAAGCCTGGCACGCGCGGCGGGCGAAGGCGGCGGGGGCGGCAGCGGCGCGCGGGGCCTAGTGTCCCGACTGGCAAATCCCGACTGGCAAATACCGTCATCATGCGTCAGGACACTCGCTGTCTGTTTTCAGTGGCCTGCTTGTCCCTGAAACGGGAAGGCATTTCAGGGGCAGGACACTAGGGCCTGTCGTCAATTCTGTAGAGCGTCCCCGTTCCGGCCCGCCGCATATGCCGATCCCGTAACCCGTGGGCAGCGAAGCGAGTCCGAAATGCCACA
>JABBNW010000085.1 GCA_019352115.1 Pseudomonadota bacterium | reverse complement strand
TATCTGGCGGGCCGCCAACGAGGCGCGCGGGCGAAAGGCGCGAAGACTGGCCGGCGGATACCGCTTGCCTTCCGCTCGCCGGTGATCCAGGACAGACGCCAGGGCGTCCCGAAGGCGGCTCGTCCGCGTGACGTTCTCATCCGTCCGCGCGTCCCCCCAACCCAGTACGGGAAGGACCGGAGGCGCCATTCAGCCACGCCGCTACAGGAAAATGGCAGCCGCTCCTCAGAACCGAATTGCCCTGGGATGCCGCCGGTGAAAGCACTCATCGTCGAGGACGAACGCAAGACCGCAGCCTTCCTGGCGAAGGGCCTGCACGAGAACGGCTTCGTGGCGGATGTCGCCGAGGATGGCGAGACGGCCCTTCTGCTCATCAGGCAGTCGGAATACGACATCATCATCCTCGATGTCATGCTGCCGGGGGCCGATGGCTGGTCGGTCATGAAGGACCTCCGCCGTCGAAACGACGCAACGCCCGTGTTGTTTCTTACCGCCCGGGATGCCGTCGCCGACCGGGTGCGTGGGCTGGAAATGGGGGCCGACGACTACCTGGTGAAGCCGTTCGCATTCTCGGAGCTGCTCGCGCGGATGCGCAGCATCCTGCGCCGGGGCACCGGGCGCCAGAGCCACATCCTGTCCGTCGCCGACCTGCAGGTCGATATCCCGCGCCACAAGGCAACCCGGCACGGCCGCCAGCTCGACCTGACCCCGAAGGAATTCCTGCTGCTTTCCTTGATGGCGCGGCGCGCCGGTGAGGTCCTCTCACGCACGCTGATCGCCGAACAGGTGTGGGACATCAACTTCGAACCGACCGCGAATGTGGTGGAGGTCCATATCCGGCGGCTTCGCAGCAAGGTTGACGACCCGTTCGAGACCAAGCTGATCCATACGGTCCGCGGGATCGGCTACGTGCTGGAACGGCGCGCGTAGCATGGGCTGGGCCGTTCCTATGCCGACATGGAACCGGCTCTCCCGCTCCATCATCCTGCGGATGACGGCGTGGTATGCCGGCAGCGCCTTCCTGCTTGTCGTGGCGGCGACCGGGGTCCTCTATTGGGTGCTCGCCACGCATATGGCGTCCGAGGATGCGCATGTCCTGCGCAGCACCGCGAAGGACCTGAGCCTGCTGCTCCGCGGCACCGGCCGGCAGAGTGTCGAGCGAACCGATCTGCGGCCGCCCGGCCGGATCCATCGGCCGTTGATGATCTGGGTGCGGGTGCTGAACGATCATCAACAGACCCTCCGCGCGACGCGCGGGATGGGGCGCTATCTCCCGCTGGCCGCGTTTCCGCCGGCGGCCGGGCTCAAGCCGGGGAAGTTCGTGTTCCGCGAGCTCAGAACCGGGTCGGGCGAGGTGTTCCAGACGATCAGCACCCGCCTGCCGGCCGCGGCCGGCGCCGGGGAACGGGTGCTGCAGGTGGCGCTGGACCGCACCGGGGAAGAACGGCTGCTGGCCCGCTATCGCGAATGGCTGCTGCTCGTGCTGACCGCTTCCGTCCTGCTGTGCGCGGCAGGCGGATACGGGATTGCCCAGGCCGGTATGCGTCCGATCCGTCGCGTCACGGCAACCGCGCGCCACATGCGTTCGTCGACCTTGCACGAGCGGATCGATGTGGCCAGGCTGCCGACCGAACTTCATACCCTGGCCGGGACATTCAACGGGATGCTCGCCCGCCTCGAGGAATCCTTCGGCCAGGTGTCCCGCTTTTCGGCCGATGTCGCGCACGAGCTGCGGACGCCGGTCAACAACCTGCGCGGGGAGATCGAGGTGGCACTCGGCCGGGCAAGATCGACCGAGGATTACCGGGAGGTGCTCGGCTCGGCGCTCGAGGAGTGCACCCGGCTGAGCCAGGTGATCCAGAGCCTGCTGTTTCTCGCGCGCGCCGAGACCGCGGCGGTGCGCTCATGCCTCAGCATCGTCGATGTGCACCGGGAAATCTCGGCGGTCACCGAGTTCTATGACGCGAGCGCGGCCGAAGCCGGGGTCCGACTGGTTGCGAAGGGCGCCGAGGGGGTGGCGGCGGCGCTCGATCGGCCGCTTTTCCAGCAAGCGGTCGGGAATCTGCTGGCGAATGCGATCGCGCATACGCCGCCCGGCGGTGAGGTCCGCGTCCTTGTCTCGGTGCACGCCGGCACGTTGCGGGTCGAGGTGGCGGATACCGGCCACGGCATTGCGCCGGAGCATCTGCCGCGGGTGTTCGATCGGTTCTATCGCGTTGACCCTGCCCGGTCCGGAGGCGCCGGCAACGTCGGCCTGGGGCTGGCCGTGGTCGAGAGCATCGTGGGCCTGCATGGCGGCGCGATCCGGATGGAAAGCACCCTGGGCGAGGGCACGCGCGTGATCCTGGACCTGCCCTTGGGCGGCGTCGCGGGTGCCAACCCGCCCATCGACGCAGCGAAACGCGCCACCTGACGGGATCGTCATGCAAGCGTGCGGGAATTGTCAGAATGCCCGCGTAGACGGCCAGCCCATGAACGCCGTCCCGCGAGTGCGCACCCGCCCGCTTCTGTCCCCCAACGCAGCCGCCGCGCGCGATGTCACCGCGTAGCGCCGCGGCGCGTGGCCTGTGCTCGGTCCTGCTGCTTGCGCTGCTCGGCGGCTGCGCGACCTACCGCGCACGTCCGCTGCATCCGGCGGCCGACGCGGCCGCGCTCACCGGTCGCAGCCTGTCGGATCCCCGCCTGTTGCGCTTCATCGCGATCGAGGAACATCGCGCGGGGCCGGTCCGGTGGAACCTGCAATCCCTGACCCTGGCGGCCGTGTACGAACGGCCCGAGATGAAGATAGCCGCCGCCAGGGTCGGTGCCGCCAAGGCGGGAGAAGTGACGGCCGCGGCCCTCCCTAATCCCCGCCTGTCCCTCTCGCCGACGTACAACGCGACCACCCTGACCCCGTCGCCGTGGAAAGTCGGGCCGGTGGTCGCATTCCTGATCCAGGCCGTCGGGGTGAGACCCGCGCTGATGGCACGCGCGCGTGCCCAGGCGGAAGCCGCCCGGCAAGCCCTTGCGGTCACGGCCTGGCAGCTGCGCGGCACCGTGCGGACGGCCCTGCTCAACCTCTGGGCGGCACGGCGCAGCCTTGTCCTCGCCCGGCGCAACGTTGCCCTGGCGCAGAGCTATGAGCAGGTCCTGCGGCAGCGCTATCGCGCGGGGTCGGCCTCGGCGGCGGCGCTGAACCTTGCCCGGCTGGCGGAAAACCAGGCGGCGCTTCGGCTCGCCGCGGTCAGGCGGCGCGCGCGTCTCGCCAACGCCGGGATGGCCGCGGCGCTCGGGCTGCCGCGGCGTGCTCTCGATGGTGTCGCTCTCGACATGGCCGGCCTCGATCATCCACGGCAACCGGGCGATCTCGCCCCGCTGATCCATGCCGCGCTGACGGCGCGGCCGGATTTGCGTGCCGCGCTCGACCGCTACCAGGCGGCCGAGGCCGGTCTGCGGGTCGCGATCGCGCGGCAGTACCCGTCCTTCGATATCGGCCCCGGCTATCACTACGATCAGGGCGACAACAAATTCATCCTGGCGCTCTCCCTGCCGTTGCCGATCTTCAACCAGAACCAGGGTCCGATCGCGGCGGCGCGCGCGGCGCGGCGGCTTGCCGCCGAGCGTTTCATGGCCGCCCAGGAGCGTGTACTGGACGAGATCGATCGCGCCGTGACCGACTGGCACGCCAGCAAGACGGAAGCAGAGACGGCGCGCAACCTGCTTGCCGCCGCGCGCAACACCGTGGTCCGTCAGCACGAAGCCTTCCAGGCGGGGGCGATCGGCAGGCTGCGACTGATCGGCGCCGAGCTGGCGCTGGTGCAGACCGAGCAGGGTGCGCTGGCGGCGGCGACGGACGAACGCGGGGCACTCGGGGCGCTCGAAAGCGCGCTCTATCACCCATTCCTGGTTGCGGATCAAAATCGATGAAGCCGCTGGCTCCTGCTCTGATTCTCGCGCTTGCCCTTGCCTCGGCGCACGCGGCGCTGGCCGATCCCGCTACCGTGACCATCGGCGCCGGGACCGCGGCGGTGGGAGAGATCCGCACCGCGCCGCTGTCCCGGGCTACGCTTGCGTCGCACGTCACCGCCTACGGCCAGATCGTTGATCCGGTGCTGATCGCCGCGCCTGGCGCCCAACTTGCCGCCGCCCGCGGTGTCGTGGCCGCCGACCAGGCCAGGGCGCGGCTGGCCGGCGGCGCCGAGCGGCGGGCGATCGACCTCTATCGGGCGCAGCACAACATTTCCAAATCGGCGCTGGAGGACGCGCAATCGGCCGCGGCGGTCGCGACGGCCGAGCTGGCGACGGCCAGCGCCCGTCTCGCCGCGTTGCAGACGAAAATCCGCAGCGACTGGGGGACCGACCTGGCCGCGGCGATCGCGAACCGCACCAGGCCGGTGCCTGGTCTCGAGCGCGGGTCGCTGCTGCTGGTCGAGGTCAGCCTGCCGATGGGCCAGGCGCTGCCGAGCCCGCCGGCGCTTGCCGCGGCGGCAGCGCCGGACGGCACGCGGCTCGTCCTGCATCTGCTTGGCCGGTCCCCGCGGGTGGCCGCCGGCTGGGCCGGGCAAAGCCTGTTCTATCTCGCCGACGCGCAGGATTCGGTGGCCATCGGCACGCCGCTGACCGTCCGCCTCGACACGTCCGCCGCGCGGGCCGGCCTGATGGTTCCGAAGTCCGCGGTGGTCTGGCGCAACGGCGGGTCGATCATCTACCGCGCACTGGCCGGGAACGCCTTCGCGCCGGTCCCGGTGCGCCTCCTGCCGGACGATGGCGCGCGGTACTTCCTGCCCCAGGATCAAGCTGGCCCCCTCGTTCCGGGCTCGCGCATCGTCGTTCAGGGCGCGGCGCTGCTGCTGTCCGCTGGCACGACCGGCAAGCCGCAGCCCAAGCGGGATGAGCCTTGATGCGGACGATCGTCGCATTCTGCCTGCGGTTTCGTCTGCTCGTCCTGTTCGCGGCCGCGGCGCTGGTCCTGGTCGGCACCGTCGGGCTGATCGGCGCGCGCTACGACGTGTTTCCGGAATTCGGCCAGCCGACCGTTACCGTCGTCACCAACGCGCCGGGCCTGGCGCCGCGCCAGATCGAGGCGCTGGTGACCACGCCGATCGAGGACACGGTCAACGGCATTCCCGGCCTGTCCGCCCTGCGCTCGCAATCGATGGAGGGCCTCTCCGTCGTCAATGCCGTCTTCCATGGCGGAACTGACGTCTATCTCGATCGCCAGCTGGTGACCGAGCGGCTGGCGCCGCTCACCAGCGCGCTGCCGCCGGGCGCAAAGCCGATACTGGCGCCGTTGCAATCCTCCACCGGCGTCGCACTGGCGGTCGGCCTGCGCGCGCCGAAGCTCTCGCTCATGGCGCTGACGGAAATCGCCCGCTGGACCATCCGGCCCGCCCTGCTCGCAGTGCCCGGGGTTTCGAAGGTCGTGATCTTCGGCGCCCGGCCGGAGCAGCTGCAGGTGCAGTTCGACCCGGACAAGCTGGTGAGCCTGCATGCCGGATTGAACCAGCTGGTGGCCGCCGCCGGCGCGGCCAGCGCGGTGCGCGGCGCCGGCGTGGTCGATACGTCCAATCAACAACTGTTCCTGCTGACCCACGGCCAGGCCGCCGATCCGGCGACCCTGGCCGGCAGTCTCTTTCTCCGCCGGGGCCATCAGAGCGTCACGCTGGGCGACGTCGCACATATCGTGGCGGCGCCGCCGCCGCGCATCGGCGGCGCGCTGGTCGGTGCCAAGCCGGGACTGGTGCTGGTGATCGGCCTGCAATACGGCGCCAATACGTTGCAGGTGACCAGCGGACTGGACCATGCGCTCGCGCTGCTGGCGCCGGCGATGCAGCGCGACGGGGTGCTCGTGACCGCGAACGCGGTGCGGCCGGCATCGTTCATCATTACGGCCCTGCACGACGTTCGCAATTCGCTGGCGATCGGGGCCGCCCTGATCCTGCTGGTGCTTTACCTTGCCCTGCGCAACTGGCGGACCGCGGTGATCTCCTTCGCCGCCATCCCGTTGTCGCTGCTGGCGGCCGCGCTGATCCTGGGTGCGTTCGGCTTCAGCCTGAACACCTTGTCGCTGGGCGGGCTTGCCATCGCGCTCGGCGAGGTCGTGGACGACGCGGTGGTCGGCGTCGAGAACATCCACCGACGATTGCGCGAGAACGCAGGCTTGCCGGCCCCCCTCCCAACCGCGTTCGTGGTCCTGCGCGCGACCATGGAGGTGCGGCAGGCCGTCATCTTTGCCACCGTTTCGGTCGTCATCGTCTTCCTGCCGGTGCTGCGCCTGGCCGGGGTCGCCGGGCGCCTGTTCGGCCCGCTGGCGGTGGCTTACATCCTGGCCATTCTGGCTTCGCTGCTGGTCGCGCTCACGGTCACGCCCGCGCTCGCCATGGTGCTGCTCGGGCGCGCGCGGCTCGATCCTGCCGATCCGCCGGTCGTGGCCTATGCCAAGCGCGGCTATGGCCGGGTCCTGGGGACGGTCGACCGCCATGCCCGGCCCGTGCTGGTGCTGGTCGTGCTGCTGCTGGTCGGCGGCTTTGCCAGCATCCCCGCGCTCCGGACCCAGTTCCTGCCGCAGTTCCACGAGAACGACCTGATCGTCCATTTCCAGACCGCGCCCGGAACGTCGATCCACACCATGCTGGGGGTCGCGCGGCGCGCGATCCGGACCATGGAGCATATGCCAGAGGTCGCCCACGTGGTCGCCCATATCGGCCGGGCCCATCTGTCGAACGGCAACGCCCTGACCAACAAGGCGGAGATCGATGTCGGCCTGACCCATGCCGGCAGCCTCGACAGCCGCGGGACCGAACGGCGCATCCTCGCCGCCGTCAAAGGCGCGCCGGGCGTGCGCTGGTGGGCCAACACGTTCCTGACGGAACGGATCCACGAAACCCTGTCCGGCGTCACGGCGCCGGTGATCGTCACGATCTACGGTCAGCGCCTGGCGGCCCTGAATGCCGACGCCCGGCGGGTCACGGCAGCGCTGCGGAAGGTGCGCGGCGCCGCCGGCGTGCGCATCCAGGCCCCGCCCGGCACGCCGGAGCTGTCCATCCGGTTGGACCACGCCGCGCTCACCCGTTTCGGCTTCACCGCCGCGGCGGTGCTGCGCGCGATCCAGACCAGCTACGCCGGCCGCACGGTGGGACGGGTCTATAGCGCGATCCGCTCCGTCCCGATCGTCGTGGTGCTGCCGCCGGCATTGCGCGCGGACCCGCTGGCCCTGGGGTCGATCCCGATCGCCAACGCCGCCGGCACGGTGGTCCCGCTCAGCGCGCTGGCGAAAATTCGCGAGCGCGCGGGCCAGTCCCTGATCCTGCATCGCGGAGCCCGGCGCGTGCAGCTCGTGACCGTCAACGTCAGGGGGGGAGCGAGCCGGTTCATCGGCCGGGCCGCGCACGCGCTGGCAAACGTGCCGCTCGCGCCGGGCGATTACATCCGGATCGGCGGCACCGCGGCGGCCTCGGGCAAGGCCCGGCTCGACCTGCTGTTGCACGCCGGCCTTGCGCTCGCGGCCATTCTGGGACTGCTGGTGATCGCGCTGCGCGATGGGCGGACGGTGCTGCTGCTGGCGGCGAATATTCCGTTCGCGCTGGTCGGCGGCGTGGCGGCGATCTGGATTGCCGGCCTGCCCGTCTCACTCGGTGCCGCCGTCGGGTTCGTGACGGTGTTCGGCATCACCCTGCGCAATGCGCTGATGCTGCTGTCGCATTACCGGACGCTGGTCATCGAGGAAGGATTGCCGTGGTCGCGGGAAACCGCCCGGCTGGGGGCGATGCACCGGCTGACGCCGATCCTGATGACGGCGTCGGTGACCGCGCTCGGATTGCTCCCGCTCGCGATCGGCGCGAGCCTGCCGGGACAGGAGATCGAAGGGCCGATGGCGATCGTGATCCTGGGCGGGCTGTGCAGCTCCACCGTGCTGACGCTGCTCGTGCTTCCCATGCTGGCAACAAGGTTCGCGCGCTTTGCCGCCGAGGATGCCGAGGTGAGCGGTGACCGGGCGGCCGGTGCGACCGGTCAGGCCTGATGGCGCGGATGGACCGGCGAGATGTTCCGTGCCCGGTGGAACGCATCTTCCCCGATATTGCTCCGCCCGGCCGGCTTTGCTGAACGCCATGCGCGAAAATGCGCCGATGGTGGCTGGCGTGCACTTCCAACTTGTGGGCTGGATCGTGGGTTCAGATCGGGCTGAGACGAATTATACGTGAAAATTCAGTGTTTTATCTGCTTGGCGTGGCGGAGAGGGTGGGATTCGAACCCACGGTACGCGTAAGCGCACAACGGTTTTCGAGACCGTCCCGATCGACCACTCCGGCACCTCTCCCGCGCGCCCGCCTTATAAGTGGCCTCCCACCGCGAGGCAATCGCCCTGCGTGCCTACTCCCGCGGCGGCGCCGTGCGCGCCAGCGCCGGCATCGCCTCCATCCGTGCGAACCACGCGGCCAGCCGCGGCCGACCCTCCCGCCACGGCTCCCCTGCGAACCGCAGATCGAGGTACCCGAGCGCGCAGGCCACCGCGACCGTGCCGATATCCGCCGCCTCGCCCGGCAGCGTGGCCTCCAGCATGTCCATCGACCGCTCCGCTGCCGCGCGCATCCGCGCCATCGCCGCGTCGCGTGCAGCCTCCTGCGGCCGGCCTTGCTCCATTCGCCGCGCCACCGCCGCGTCCAGGATGCCGTCGCCCATCGCCTGCAGGACCAGCGCCCGCCAGCGCGCCGCCCCGGCCGGCGGGAACAGCGGCGCCGCGTCGCCGAGGCTATCCAGGTATTCGCAGATCACCGGGCTGTCGAACAACGCCATCCCGTCGTCGGTCACCAGGCACGGCACCTTGGACAGCGGATTGGCCCCGATCAGCCCCGGCGGGGACTGGTGCGGGTTGGTCGGCACGGTTTCGATCCGTCCATCGAGGCCGCGCAGGATCGCGCAGGCCAGCACCTTGCGCACGTACGGGCTCGTCGGCGAGTAGAACAGTTTCATTACGATTATCTCTCCCAAAGAGTTCAGAACTTGTCCTTGGCCGCCCGCAGCGCGGCGAAGCGGCTCGGATCGGCCGCGCGCAGGAACGGATTGGCGGCGCGCTCGCTGGCCATGGTCGAAGGCACGGACGGGCGCCCGGCCGCCCGCTGCGCCGCGACCTCGCTCATCCGCGCCCGCAGCGCCGCGTTGTCGGGATCGACGCTCAGCGCGAACCGGCCGTTGCTCTCGGTATATTCGTGCCCGCAGCAGACCAGGGTGGCATCCGGCAAGGCCAGCAGCTTCTGCAGGGAGGCGAACATCTCCGCCGCCGTGCCCTCGATCAGCCGCCCGCAGCCGAGCGAGAACAGCGTATCCCCCGACAGCAGCACGTCCCCATCGGGGAAGAAGAAATTGATCTGCCCGCGCGTATGGCCCGGCGTATCGATCACCCGTGCCGACGCGGCGCCGAGCGCGACCTCGTCGCCCTCCCGCACCGCGCGGTCGAGCCGGGGCAGGCGATGCGCATCCGCCGCCGCGCCCACCACCGGGGCGCCGAAGCGCGCGCGCACCTCGTCCGTGCCGGCCACATGGTCGGCATGGTGGTGGGTGAGAAGAATAAGATCGAGCCGCCCGCCCGCCGCCTCGATCGCCGCGATCACCGGCGCGGCGTCGGCCGGATCGACGATGGCGGTGGCGCCGCTGCCGCTCTCGCGCAACAGCCAGGCGTAGTTGTCGCTCAGGATGGGGACCGGCGTGGCGGTGACAGTCATGGGGGCTTCCTCCTGCCGACGGGGCACGGTTCAGTTAGCCGGTTTCCTCGCCCTGTTCCAGCCGCCGCCCCGATCCTGCGCGCGGCGAATATCGCGGGCACCGGCGTCGAAGTATCAAGCGAGCTTTCGGTTCTGTCGCTGCCGGACCCCTACACCCCCGGCGGCGTTTCGTACTCCGCCATGCGCCACGCCACCGGCTCGCGCTCGGCCCGCGCATACCACTCCGCGACCAGCGGATGCGCCCGCACCGCCCGGCAATAGGCCAAGGACCCGGCAGTCAGCTCTGGCTGCCAGGTCAGGAACCGCGCCACCACCGGCGCGTACATCGCATCCGCCGCGTCGAACGCAGCGCCGAACAGATACGGCCCGTCGCCGCCGAAGCGCGCACGCAGATCGGCCCACAGCGCCTCGATCCGCGCAATGTCGGCCAGTGCCTCCGGGGTGCGCCCGCGCCCGGCGAAATCGACGCCGAGGTTCATCCACATCGAGCGGCGCAGCCCCAGGAACCCCGCATGCATCTCCGCCGCCGCCGAGCGGGCAGCGGCCCGGGCGATCCGCTCCGCCGGCCACAGCGCCGGCGCGATCTCGGCGCAATACTCCACGATCGCGAGCGACTCCCAGATGCGCGCGCCCGCATGTTCCAGATAGGGCACCGTGCCGTTGGGGGAGACCCGCGCGATCGCCGGCGTCGGGCCGGGGCGGGTGAGGGGGATCTGGACGTCCTCGACATCGAGCCCCGCCAGCTTCACGGCGAGCCAGCCGCGCATCGACCAGGACGACGTGCGGCAATTGGCGATGATCAAACGTCCATCCGGCATCGGGGCCTCTTTCACGCTGCACCAGCGCCAGTGTAGCATCGCCCCCGCTGGCGCCCCAAACGGGAGGACAACGGCCGCCCATGATCAAGATGTATGGATTCTGGCGCTCCGCCGCGGCGTTTCGGGTGCGGATCGCGCTCAATCTGAAGCGCCTCGCCTTCGAGGAAGAAATGATCGACCTCGATGCCGGGGAGCAGAACCTGCCCGCTTATCGCGCGGTGAACCCGCAGGAGGTGGTGCCGAGCGTCATCATCGACGGCGCCCCGCCGATGTATGAATCGCTCGCGATCATCGAATATCTGGACGAAATCTACCGCGACCCGCCGCTGCTGCCGGCGGACGCGCGCGGTCGGGCGCGGGTGCGGGCGCTGTCCCTGATCTGGGCCGCCGACCACCACCCGCTGATCGTCCCGCGCGTCCGCCGCTACCTCGCCGAAACCCTGGGGGTCGATGAGCCCGGCCGCACGGCCTGGATCCGCCACTGGTTCGCTGAGGGCCTGCGCATCGGCGAAGCCCGGATGGCGGCCGATGCCGAGACCGGCAGCTTCTGCCACGGCGACACCCCGACCATGGCCGATCTCTGCCTCATGAGCCAGGCGATGGGCGCGCGCGGCTTCGGCATCGACCTCGCCGCTTATCCAACCGTCGCGCGGATCGTCGACGCCTGCCTGGCGCAGGACGCCTTCGCCCGTGCCCTGCCGCTGCGCCAGAAGGGGGCGCCCGCGGCGCACTGAACCGGGGACCAGTCCGGCTTGACCGGCCGCCGCGGGGCCGCCTAGGGTCGGGGAATGTTCCGTTTGCTTCTTCCCCGAGGCCCACGGCGGACACGGCCGCCGCCGCTGCCCGACGGCTGCGGACCCTGAGCGCATGCCGCACCGCCCGATCCCGATCGACGTGGCCCTGGTGCTCGCGATCGACGTGTCCGGGAGCATGAGCGAACAGCGGTTGCGGCTGCAATTGCAAGGCTATATCGATGCATTCCGCTCCGCCGCGCTGGCCCGCGCGGTGCGCCAGGGACCGCGCGGGCTGATCGCTGCCACCCTGGTCGAATGGTCCGATTTCGACCGCCAGGACCAGAGCGTCGGGTGGACGCTGATATCGGATCGCAACGATGCCCGCCGCTTCGCCGATGCGATCGCCGCGTCCATGCTGGCCGGCCCCGGTTGGACCTCGCTCAGCGGGGCGATCCGCTTCTCCTCGGCGCTGTTTGCCAAGAGCGGGTTCGCCCCGGCGCGCAAGGTGATCGACATTTCCGGCGACGGGGTGAACAACGCCGGGCCGCCGCCCGGGGAGGCGCGCGATCGGGCGGTGGCGGCGGGGATCACCATCAACGGGCTGCCGATCGTGGAGCTCGATCCCGGCCTCGCCGCCTACTACCGCACCAACGTCATCGGCGGCCCGGACGCGTTCGTGGAAGTGGCGACCGACCTCGGCAGCTTCGCCGGCGCGGTGCTGCGCAAGCTGATCGTCGAGGTCTCCGGCCGTCGCCCCGCGACCGCGTTCGGCTAAACAGAAAGTCCCCAACCCGGCGCAGACCGCCACCGGGGTCGGGACGACTTTCTTCCGCGAAGGGTCGGCCCCGCCGGTGGCAACTAAACAGAAAGTCCCCAAGCCGGCGCAGACCGCCACCGGGGTCGGGACGGCTTTCCTCCACGAAGGGTCGGCCCCGCCGGTGGCAACTGATACCAACCCGCGACGTGTTCGACTCTTCGGAAGCAAGGCCAGGGGGCAAAGCCCCTTGGCCTTGCTGGCGATGGGTCAAACAACGCGCAGGTTGGTATCACACCTCGGCATCCGGCTGGCGGATCAGGACCTCGCGTTTGCCGACGTGGTTGGCGGCGCCGACGACGCCTTCTTTTTCCATCTGCTCGATCAGTTTGGCGGCACGGTTGTATCCGATGTTGAGGTGGCGCTGCACGAAGGACGTGCTGGCCTTGCCTTCGCGCGCGACCAGCGAGACCGCCTGCTCATAGAGGCCGGCTTCGCCGCCGCCGTCGCCGGAGAAGCCGGGCAGGGCGCCGCCGCCCTCGTCGTCTTCGGCTTCCGTGACGGCTTCCAGATACGCGGGTTCGCCTTGTTCGCGCAGGAAGGCGACCACTTTCTCCACCTCGTCGTCCGACACGAACGGGCCGTGCACACGCACGATGCGGCCGCCGCCGGCCATGTACAGCATGTCGCCCTGGCCCAGCAGTTGTTCCGCGCCTTGTTCGCCGAGGATGGTGCGGCTGTCGAACTTGCTGATCACCTGGAAGCTGATGCGGGTCGGGAAGTTCGCCTTGATGGTGCCGGTGATCACGTCCACCGAAGGTCGTTGTGTTGCCATGATGACGTGGATGCCCGCCGCGCGGGCCATCTGTGCCAGGCGCTGCACCGCGGCCTCGATATCCTTGCCGGCGACCATCATCAGGTCGGCCATTTCGTCCACGACGACGACGATGAAGGGGATCGGTTCCAGCGCGAGCGGTTGTTCCTCGAAGGTCGGGCGGCCGGTGTCGGGGTCGAAGCCGGTCTGCACGCGCCGCGTGATGACCTCGCCCTTGGCGCGCGCGTCTGCCACCCGGTCGTTGAAGCCGCCGATGTTGCGCACACCGAGCTGGCTCATCGCCCGGTAGCGGCGTTCCATCTCCCGCACGGTCCATTTCAGTGCCGTGACGGCCTTGGCGGGTTCGGTCACCACCGGGGCCATCAGATGCGGGATGCCGTCGTACATCGACAGTTCCAGCATCTTGGGGTCGATCAGGATCAGCCGGCACTGGTCGGGCGACAGCCGATACAGCAGGCTCAGGATCATCGCGTTCACGCCGACCGATTTGCCGGACCCGGTGGTGCCGGCGATCATCAGGTGCGGCATCCGTTGCAGGTCAGCGACAATCGCGGCGCCCGAGATGTCCTTGCCCAGCGCCAGGGCCAGCCGGCCGGCGTGTTTCTGCACGTCCTCGGAGCCCAGGATTTCCGACAGGAACACCGTCTCCCGCTTTGCGTTCGGCACTTCGATGCCGATCACGTTGCGTCCCGGCACGGTGGCGATGCGCACGGCGGTGACAGACAGGCTGCGCGCGATGTCGTCGGCGAGCCCGATCACGCGCGCGCTGCGGATGCCGGGGGCGGGTTCCAGCTCGTACAAGGTGACCACCGGCCCGGGGCGGATTTCCACGATGGCGCCTTGCACGCCGTAATCGGACAGCACGGTTTCCAACAGCCGCGCGTTGGCTTCCAGCGCTTCGGCCGAAGGGGCGGAGGCGGCGCGCGCGGGGGGCGGCTTGAGCAGGCTGAGCGGGGGGAAGCGCCAGCCGGGCTCGTTGAACGGCAGGCTTTCCTGCTGCGCCTTGCGCACGGTATCGGCGCGCGCGACCTGCGGGGTGCGCGCCGGCGGGGCGCTGCGTGTCGGGGCGCTGCGTGTCGGACGCGGGGCCGGCACGGCGCCGGCAGGGGTTTCCGGCACGGCGGCGCGCGGGGCGGCGAAGCCGGGTTCGCGGCGGATCTCGGGCTCGGCGTCCGCCAAGGGTGTGTCCCGGCGCAAGGGGCGCCAGCGCAGCGGCGTCAGGATCCGCATCCCACCGCTGCCCAGCCGGCCGAGCCCGATCGCCGTGCTCCAGCCCGAGGAGACCGAGAACCGCGCGACCCGCCCGACCAGCCGCCCCACGGTGCCCCATTCGCCGCCCGACAGGCCGAGCGCCAGCAGCACGAGGGTCACGGCCAGCCCGGCGCCCAGCCCCCAGACCAGCACCGCCCCGGCCTGGCCGAGCACGCCCTGGCCGACCGCGAGGGCCGCCGGGGCCAGCAGCCGCCCGATCGCTCCGCCCGGCCCGGCGAGGGTCGGCCAACCGAGCGCGCGCAGCCGCGGCACTGCCTCCAGCGCCGCGCCCAGCACCGGCATGGCGAGGATCGTGGCGGCGAGGCGCGCGGCCGGGCTGCCGATTCCGCGCCGCGAGGCGACCCGCCAGGCCCAGGCGAGCAGCGCCACGCAGGGCAGCACGCCCGCCACGCCGAAGCCTTGCAGCAGCAGATCCGCCAGTGCGGCGCCCACCGGCCCGGCGAGGTTGCGCACCGGCCCGCTGCTCGCGGTGTCGAACGACGGATCGCCCGGATGGTAGCTCGCGAGCGCCACCAGCAGCCCGACGCCGGCGAGGCCGAGGGCGAAGCCGGTCAGCTCCGCGGCCCGCCGCTGCATGAGCGAGCGCAGCGCGGGGGAGAGCAGGCGGCGCCCGTCCAGCGGGCCGGAGCGAGCGGCAGAGGCCATGCGAGTCGGTGCCTTCCCTGGCGGCGGCTTCACGTGCAGCCGCATCTATAGCCCGGAACCACCTGACCGCTAAACCGGAATCCTCATCGCGGATGCCTCGGCGTCCTCCGCCAGATGCTCGCGCAGCGCATCGAGGCAGGCGGGATCGATCGCCGTGCCACGGTCCCGCTCCATCAGCGCCAGGGCGTCCGCGGTGGGCATGGGGCCGCGGTAGGGGCGGGCGGCGGTAAGCGCGTCGAAGATGTCGGCCGCGGTGATGATGCGGGCTTCCAGCGGGATCGCCGCCTCGTGCAGGCCGAGCGGGTAGCCCTTGCCGTCCAGCCGTTCGTGATGCGCCCCGGCGATCGGGGCAAGGTCGCGGAAGACGCTCACCCGCCCGAGGATTTCTTCCGACAGCGCGGAATGCCGTCGGATCGCGGCCCATTCGTCGGCATCGAGCTTGCCCGGCTTGTCGAGGATGCCGTTGCTGACCCCGAGCTTGCCGATGTCGTGCAGCAGCGCCGCGCGCCGCAGCCAACGCCGCCGGGCGGGGGAGAATTGCAGCCGCGCGGCGATGGCGTCGGCATACTCGGCCACCCGCTGGCTGTGTCCGCCGGTGAAGCTGCTCTTGGCGTCGATCACGTCGGCGAAGGCTGCGGTGATGGCGTCCAGCCGGTCCTCGTCCACCGCCATCGCGCGGCTCGGGGGTTCCAGCGCAGCGACCCGGGCGGCAAGGCTTTCGTCGGCCCCGCCCGGCTGGTCCGGCGCGGTATCGGCCAGGGTCGACCAGAAGGCGGGCGTGTGCTGCGCCTCCTCGAACGCGGCGACCAGATCGGGATCGAACCAGGTGCCGGCGCGGCGGGTGGCTTCCGCGCGCGCCGCCGCCGGGCCGCCGACGGCGTGGAACACATCGATCACCTGCGCGAGCAGCGCGATTCGCGCCGGCAGGGGGATCGCGCGGCCGGCCAGCCCCTCCGGCTGGCCGGCCCCGTTCCAGTGCTCGTCGAGCGAATAGACCCCGGCGGCGACGGCGGGAGAGAAGCCGAGCCGGCGGACGATGTTGGCGCCGCGTTCGCAGCGGGTCTGGATCAGTTCGCTCGCGAGCGCGTGGCCGTCGCGGGCAAGGCGGAGCAGACGCGGGATGCGCCGGCGCAGCGGCTCCCCGGGGCCGGTGTGGCGCAGGACGAAGCGGGCGACCTGACGCATGCTCTGCTGGTCGACGGTCTTGAAGCCGCGTTTCACGAGCCGTTCGTCGCCGCCGTACAGCTCCCACAGGCGGCTCGCGTTGCTGGAGCAGCCGGTGTCCTTGAGCAGGAGGGTGTAATAGAGGTCGGACAGCGCGTCCGCATCCAACCCGAACCGGCGGCCGATATGGATGCCGATCCAGGCACAGCGCAGGCAGTGGCCGGGCGGCTGGCCTTCGGTGAGGTCAAGGGCGAAGCTGAGCGCGCCGATCACTTCGGACAGCGCGAGCGCCCGTCGCGGAGCCGGGGCGGGACGTGAAGGTCCGTGCGGTTGGCTGTCCCCAAACCGATCCTCGCCTGCGAGGCGGGAGGGAGCGTCGCGCGTTGCGGGGGTCAGGACGGACACGCGCCTGCGTAAGCGAGCAGGCGTTAAGACTCCGTTACAGCGGGACGAAAATCGGGCCACAAAATGAAGGCAGACGAAATGGCGGCAGAAAAAATCGGGGCAGGCCCTGCGGCCTGCCCCGACTGTCTTCGGCACGTCCGTGCGGGCGGGGGTATGGCCCCGCCCGGCGCGGCTCAGAAGTCCATATCGCCCATGCCGCCCATGCCGCCCATGCCGCCGCCGCCGCCCTGAGGCATGCCGCCGCCCTTACGCTCGGGCTTCTCGGCAACCATCGCTTCGGTGGTGACGAGCAGGCCGGCCACCGAGGCGGCGTCCTGCAGGGCCGTGCGCACGACCTTGGTCGGGTCGATGATGCCGGCCTTCACCAGGTCCTTGAACTCGCCGGTCTGCGCGTCGAAGCCGAAGTTGTACTCGTTGTTGTCGAGCACCTTGCCGGAGATCACCGCGCCGTCTTCGCCTGCGTTCTCGGAGATCTGGCGCAGCGGAGCCTGCAGCGCCTTGCGGACGATGTCGACGCCGAAACGCTGGTCGTCGTTGTCCGCCTTCAGCTTCGCCAGGATGAGGCTGGCGCGCGCGAGCGCCACGCCGCCGCCCGGGACGATGCCTTCCTCGACCGCGGCGCGGGTCGCATGCAGCGCGTCATCGACGCGATCCTTGCGCTCCTTCACCTCGACCTCGGAACCGCCGCCGACCCGGATCACCGCGACGCCGCCGGCGAGCTTCGCCAGCCGCTCCTGCAGCTTCTCGCGGTCGTAGTCCGAGGTGGTCTCCT
>JABBNW010000003.1:34085-63189 GCA_019352115.1 Pseudomonadota bacterium | reverse complement strand
GCGGTTCACCTCGATGTTGAAATCGATGTGGCCGGGCGTGTCGATGATGTTGATGCGGTGGTCCTTCCACTCGCACGTGACGGCGGCGGAGGTGATGGTGATGCCCCGCTCGCGCTCCTGCTCCATGTAGTCGGTCGTGGTGTTGCCGTCGTGCACCTCCCCGATCCGGTGCGACACCCCGGTGTAGTACAGGATGCGCTCGGTCGTGGTGGTCTTGCCCGCGTCGATATGCGCGGTGATGCCGATATTGCGGAGATGGGCGAGGTCGGTGACAGGCATAGGGGCGGGTCTCTCCATACCACGACGGGCGCGGCAAGGCCCCCGCGTAGGCGGGAGGGCTTGAGCGCGCCCGTGGTGTCCGACCGTGCGGCGGCCGGTCATCTGAACTGGCGCTCATGTGCGACAACGGGGCCGATTTTGCAAGGGCTCATTAACCCCCGCCTGGGCTAGCTGGGGGAGCGGCGGTGTTGCGATTCGTCACCGTCGGAGACACGCGCATCCTCTAAGGTCGCACCATGGACACGGCGGCAGGTCAGGCATTCATCCGCTTCGGGCTGGGTCGGCGGGGCGACGAACCCGCCCCGGCCGACCCGCGCGCCTGGGTACTGGACCAGATCGCCGGCTACGCGCCCTCCGCCAACGCCCCCACCCCTGCCCCGGCGCCCGCCCCCACCACAGCCGAGGCGCTGACGGCCCTGCGGGCGGACCGGGCCGACAAGGCGAAGCCGGCAGTGTCGCGCACCCGCGCGCTGTTCCTGCGCGACTCGCATGATTTCCTGACCCACGCGTTGACCACGGACCTGCCGATGCGCGAGCGGCTCACCTGGTTCTGGGCCAACCACTTCACGGTCTCCCTGCGCCAGGGGCCGGTCGCCGGGCTGGTCGGGCCGTTCATCGCCGAGGCGATCCGCCCGCATGTCACCGGACGCTTCCAGGACATGCTGGCCGCGGTGATGCGCCATCCGGCGATGCTGCTCTATCTCAACAACACCTTCTCGATCGGCCCCGACAGTCCGGCCGGGCGGCGCACCGGGCGCGGGCTGAACGAGAACCTGGCGCGGGAAAGCCTGGAACTGCACACGGTCGGGCTCGGCGCCGGCTTCACCCAGGCGGACGTGACCGCCTACGCGCGGATCCTGACCGGCTGGTCGATCGACCTGCGCGCCGATCCGCCGGGGTTCAAGTTCCGACCCTTCGCGCATGAACCGGGGTGGCAGACCGTGCTCGGCCACCGCTTCCCGCCGGGCGAGGCGGGCGGGATCGCGGCGATCGCATTCCTTGCCAACCATCCGGCCACGCACGCGCATCTGGCCCGCCTGCTCGTGCGCCATTTCGTCGCCGACGACCCGCCGGCGGCGGATGTGGCGCGCATCGCCGGCGTGCTGGCGGCACGCGGGGGCGATCTCGGGGCGGCGACCGCGGCGGTGGTCGCGCTGCCGGGGGCCTGGCGGGCGGAGACCAAGCTGCGCGCGCCGCTCGATCTGCTGGTGGCCAGCCTGCGCGCGCTCGATGTGACCACGGCACCGAAACCGTCGCTCTATGCGCTGCGGCTGCTCGGCCAGCCGCTGTGGGCGGCGCCGCAGCCGAACGGCTGGGGCGACCGCGCCGTGGACTGGGCAGCGCCGGAAGGGATGCTGCGCCGGGTCGATTTCGCCTACGCGCTGGCCGGCCGCCTGCCCCGCCCGGCCGAAGCGGTCGCGGCCGCCGCCCTCGGGCCGCGGCTGCGCCCGGCCACGCGGACCGCGCTCGCGCGCGCCGGATCGCGCCGGGATGCGCTGGCGCTGCTGCTGTCTTCCCCTGAATTCCAGAGGCGCTGACCATGCCGCTTACCCGCCGCGCGACGGTGCTGGGTCTCGGGGCCGTGGCCGGGCTCGGCCGCGCGCGGCTTGCGCTGGGGGCGCCGGCGGCCGGGGCGCAGCGGCTGGTGGTGGTGATCCTGCGCGGGGCGATGGACGGGCTGTCGGCGGTGGTGCCTTACGGCGACGCCGGGCTCGCCACGCTGCGCGCGCCGCTGGTGCCGCCGGGGCCGGGCGCGGCGGGGGGGCTCGGCGATCTCGGCGGGTTCTACGGGCTGCACCCGGCACTGCGGCAGTCGCTGGCGCTGTATCGCGGCGGGGAACTGCTGGCGGTGCACGCGGTGGCGGGGCCGTGGCGGGTGCGCAGCCATTTCGAGGCGCAGGACGATCTGGAAAGCGGCGCCGGGCATCGGCTCGACAGCGGCTGGCTGAACCGGGTGGTGGCGCAGTTGGCGCCGCCGGTGCCGGCGCCGGTCGCGGGCACCGCGATGGCGATCGGGGTCGATATCCCGCTGCTGCTGCGCGGGGCGGCGCGGGTCGGAAGCTGGGCGCCGGCGGTGTTCGGCAAGGTATCGCCCGATCTGTATGACCGCGCCGCGGCACTGGCCGCCGCCGATCCGGTGATCGGGCCGGCGCTCGCCGAGGGCCTGGCCGAACAGGGATTCACCGACGCGGCGCTGGTAGGGGCGCGGCACGGCGGGGCGGGGCACGGCGGGGCGGAGCACGGGTTCACCGCGCTGGCGGCGGCGGCCGGCACCCTGCTCGCGCGCGCCGACGGGCCGCGCATCGCGGCGCTGGAACTGGACGGGTGGGACACGCATGTCGCCCAGGTGCCGCGGCTGCGCTACATGCTGGCGACGTTGGATGCGGGGCTGGCGGCGCTGAAGGCGGCGCTCGGGCCGGACTGGCGGCGCACCGCGGTCCTGGCGATGACCGAGTTCGGGCGCACGGCGCGGGTGAACGGCACGCAGGGAACCGATCACGGGACGGGGACGGTCGCGTTCCTCGCCGGCGGCGCGGTGGCCGGCGGGCGGGTGGTGGCGGACTGGCCGGGACTGCGGGCGGGACAGTTGTTCCAGAACCGTGACCTGGCGCCGACCACCGATCTGCTGGCGGTGGCGAAGGGCGTGCTGGCGGGCCACCTGGGCCTGGACGCGCAGGCGCTGGGGGTGGTGTTTCCGGGCAGCGCCGAGGTCGCGGCGATGGGCGGGCTGGTGCGGGGGTGATACGAAGCGGGTGTCGTTGAAGGGAACCACGCCCGTGCGCTGGCAACTTAGCTCGTGGTGGATTGCGCCGATCGGGGCGTTGTTGCTGGCCGCGCTCCCGCTCGACTCGCCCGCGCGGGCCGCCGCACTTGCGGTCTGCTTCGCGCCGCCGCTGCCCGGCGGGTGCGACGCGGAGGCGACCGTGGTCGACGCGATCGCGGCGGCGCGGCGGACGGTGCGGATGCAGATCTACGCCTTTACGTCGCGACCGATCCTGGCCGCCCTGGTGGCGGCACGCCGGCGCGGCGTGGTCGTGCGGGCGATCGTCGATCGCGGGCAATTCCACGACGACCGCAACGATACGCGGGCGGTGCGCCGCCTCGCCGCCGCCGGCGTGCCGGTGTTCGTCGATAGCGTGCCGGGGCTGATGCACGACAAGATCATGATCGTCGACGACGCGACGGTGCTGACCGGCAGCTTCAACTACACCTGGTCGGCGGAGCACCGGAACGCCGAGAACCTGCTCACGATCCGCGATCCCGCGGTGGTCGGCGCCTACCTGCGCAACTGGCGGGCGCGGCTTGCGGAGTCGCGCCCGCTGGCCGGCGCGGCCGACCCGCCGGCGCGACCGGCGGCGGCGACCCGTCCGGCCGCGGAGGATCCAACCGGGGCGGTGCGCGGCAATCGGAACACGCGCATCTACCAGTGGCCGGGATGCCGCTATTACGACCGCATCGGCATGGCCAACCGGGTGGCGTTCCCGAGCGCGGCGGCGGCGCGGGCGGCGGGGTATCGGGCGGCACGCAACTGCCGGTAAGGCGCGCATTCGGCAGGAGCGCTGCCAACCTTCCAGCCCTCGTGCAGCCGATCTCCACCCTCACCGCCTCCGCCGATCCCACCCCGCTGGGATCGATCGGTATCGACCCCACGCTGCTGACCGATAGCGGCGGGGTCCTGCCGGGTTTCATCATTTCCGACCCCTGCCAACTGCCGAAGCCGCGCGGAATCGCGGTGCTGGGGGTCGGGCAGCTCGCCGTGCGGCGCGGGTGGCAAGCGGGCGGCTGATATCGCGCGCCTTGCCTGGATTTCCCGTCGCAACGCAGGCAACGGGCGGGACACCCGCGGGCCGAGCACAACCGGGCTATCACGACCGCACATGACACTCAGGCGCGCCGGGACCGATCGGCCCGCCGCGCCCGTTCATCTTCCCTCAATCCCCGTGCCCCTAGTCTGGGCCCATGCGGGTCAAACTCTACCGAGCCCCTCGGATGGCGGCAGCCATGGCGCAGATCCGCGCCGAGCTGGGCCCGGACGCGCTGATTCTCTCCAGCCGCCAGGTGGCGGAAGGGGTCGAGGTCACCGCCGCCATCGATCCCGCCGACGAGCCGCCGCCGCTGGCGGCCCGCCCGCACCTTGCGCACCCGGCGATGGCGCCGCCGACCGTGGCGTCCCCGACCTGGGCGACCCCAACCCTGGTCGCGACCGGGGAGCCCGACCGCGCCGCGATGCTGGCCTGGCACGGCGTGCCGCCCACGTTGCGCACGGCCCTCGGCACCGGAGCGCTGGAGACCGCGCTTGCCGCCGCGCTGCGCTTCGCGCCGCTCGCGCTCGGGTCGGACGCCGCACCGTTGCTGCTGGTCGGGCCACCCGGCGCCGGCAAGACACTGGCGGTCGCGCGGCTCGCCACCCGCCTGGTGCTGGCCGGCGCCAAGCCGCGCGTGATCACGGCCGACGGCCAACGCGCCGGCGCGGCGGAGCAGCTGGCGGCCTTCACCCGATTGCTGGGGCTCGACCTCGTGGCCGCCGCCACGCCGGCGGGGCTGGTCCGCGCCCTGGCGCGCACGCAAGACGGCGGCCCGGTGTTGATCGACGCGCCGGGGCTCGATGCGTTCGACGCCGACCAGCGCGCGCTTCTTGCCGAGCTGATCGCCATCGCCGGCGGCGACACGGCGCTCGTGCTCCCGGCCGGGCTCGATACGGCCGAGGCGGAGGAGCAGGCCCAGGCACATGCCGAGGCGGGCGCGCGGACGATGATCGCCACCCGTCTGGACCTCGCCCGCCGCCTGGGCGGGGTGCTGGCCGCCGCCGGCGTGCTGGCCCTGGCCGAGGCCGGGATCGGGCCCGGCGCCGCCGACGGCCTGGTGCCGCTGACCCCTGCATTGCTGGCCGCGCGGCTACGCTGCGGGCGGCCGGCGCGGAGCCCGCCCGCCATCCGCGCGCCCACCGGCAACCAGCCCAACGGCCACCCGCCCGTCGGACACCCGCCCACCCGCCACCAGCCCGCCGGGCACCACGTCGCCGGCGACGCGCCCGACTTCGGCGCCCCCGCCACCGATTCGGCCCCGTTCCTGCCGCCCTTCCCGGCGCCGGCCCGCACGCGTGTTGCCGCGCCGTCCCGCCCGCCCGACACACCGCCAGCGGGTGCCACCCCCCCGCCCCACCCGTCCGGAATGGCAGCACCGTCCCAGAGGCCCCTGCATCCAGCCGACACGTCCCCCCGCCCCGTCCCGATCGCTGCCCCCCGCCCGACCACCCAAGGGTGGACGGCCGACGCACCCCGCTTCTCCCCCGGATCCCGCGCATGACCCCGCCTGCCCTCGCCGGCCCTCTCCCGCGGCCCATCCCCCCCCGCGCTGACGCCCCCACCACAGGCACGGCCCGCAACGACGCCCCCCGTACCGGCCCCCCCCGCACCGGCACCACGCCATCGGGGCGGCTGATCGCCATCGCCTCCGGCAAGGGCGGGGTCGGCAAGACCTGGTTCGCCATCACCCTCGCCCATGCGCTCGCCCGCAGCGGTCGCGCGGTGCTGCTGTTCGACGGCGATCTCGGCCTCGCCAACGTGGATATCCAGCTCGGCCTCGCCCCCGGCGCCACGCCGGGCCACGACCTCGGCGCCGTGCTCGCCGGGCGCACCCGCCTCGCGGCCGCCGTGCTGCGCCATCCGGAGGGCGGGTTCGACATCCTGCCCGGCTGCTCCGGCTCCGGCGTGCTGGCCGGGCTCGATCCGGCGGCGCTGACCCCGGTGCTGGCCGCGCTGCGCGCCGCCGCGGCGGCCTACGACACCGTGCTGCTCGACCTCGGCGCGGGGCTGGAGGGCGGGGTGCGGACCCTCGCCGCCAGCGCCGACACCTTGCTCGTGCTCGCCACCGAGGAGCCGACCAGCCTCACCGACGCCTACGCCGTGCTCAAGCTGCACACGGCCGATCGGCCCGGGGGCGATGCGCGCATCGTCGTCAACCAGGCGTCCAGCCCGGCCGCCGGCGCGCGCACCTACGCCACCCTGCGCCGCGCCGCGCTCGGGTTCCTCCAGCGCGACCCGCCGCTGGCCGGCGTGATCCGGCGCGACGATCGGGTGCGCGAGGCGATCCGCCGCCAGGCCCTGCTGCTGACTCGCCATCCTGGTGCCGCGGCCGCGGCGGATGTGGAAGCGATCGCCGCCAGCCTCTGCGCCGGGGCCGCCGCCCTGCTCTGACCCCCCTGGTCTGACACCCCTGCGCTGACACCCTGCGCTGACATTGGGCAACCGCCGTGCTATCGACCACCCATGGAGCTGGTACGCACCGGTCACGGCCGCGACCTGCGGGTCGATTTCTTCCGCGGCCTGGCACTGTGGTGGATCTTCGTCGACCACATTCCCGGCAACGTGATGGCGACCCTCAGCCTGCATGAGGTCGCGCTGAACGACGCGGCGGAGGTGTTCGTTCTGCTCGCCGGCTTCGGCGCAGCGAAGGCTTACGGCGGGGCGATGGACCGGCATGGCTGGCTGTACGGCGCCGCCGATGCGCTGAAGCGCGCCTGGGTACTGTATTTCGCGCATATCTTCCTGTTCGTCGTCTATGCCGCGCAGGTCTCGAACAGCGTCGCCCGGCTGGACCGGGTGACCTATCTCGACGAAAGCCGGCTCGACGTGCTGGCGCGCGCGCCCTACCGCGCCCTGCTGGAGGCGCTGACGTTGCGCTACCAGCCCAACCTGCTCAACATCCTGCCGCTCTATGTCGCGCTGCTGGTGATGTTCGCCGCCGTGCTGCCGCTGCTGCATCGGCCGAAGCTGCTGCTGGCGCTGTCCGGTGCCTTCTACCTCGCCGCCCGGCGGTGGGAGCTGAACATCCCCGCCTGGCACGCCTCCGGCTGGTATTTCGATCCGTTCATGTGGCAGTTCCTGTTCGTGATCGGAGCGGTGCTCGCCTATGCGCCGCCACGCCGGATGCCGCGGCCGCTGCGGCTGTTCGACGGGCTCGCCGCATTCATGCTGATCGCAGGACTGGCGCTGCAATGGATCGTCTGGCCGCACCCGTCGCTGGTGACGTGGCTGCCGATCCCGTACGCGCATGCGCTGCTGTGGATGGACAAGACGACGCTCGACCCGCCGCGCCTGCTGTCGATCCTGGCGCTGGTCTGGGTGACGGTGCGACTGGTGCCGCAGCAGGCCGGCTGGCTGCTGTCGCGGCCGGCACGACTCGTCGTGTTGCTCGGCCAGCATTCGCTGCCGGTCTTCTGCTGGGGGATCTTCCTCGGTTTCTTCGCCCGCCTGGGGCTGGAGGCGAACGACGGGCCGGCGATGCAACTGGCGGTGAACCTCGGCGGCGGGCTCGCGATGCTGGCGGTCGCGGCGGTGGCGGCCTGGTTCGCCCGACGGGGCCAGGCGCCGCGGCGGGACCTGGGGGCGCCGGCCGCGGCGACCGGCGCCGCGATCGTCGCGGTGCCGCCGACGGAACGATCATGACACATCGCCCGTATGCCTCGGGCCAATTCCCACGGGAGTGACGCTTATGCCTGCGACGATCCGCCGCGGTGCCCGTCCGTGCCCATGCCGTCCGCCGATTTCCCGTCCCTGCGTCGGCCCCGCGCGGCCCGGCCGGGCCGCATGTGCCTGCCCATGAGCCCGCTGCGCGCCCTCGCCCTCATCGCGCTGCTCCTGTGCGCCGGCGTCGCGCCGGCCCCGGTCCTGTTCGCCGGCGTCACGCCGGCTCGGGTCCGGTTCGCCGGCGTCACGCCGGCTCGGGTCCGGTTCGCCGGCGTCACGCCGGCCCGGATCCTGTTCGCCGGCGTCACGCCGGCCCGGGCCGCCCCGGAGGCCCCCTGCCCGCCCGATCCTCCGGGCCTCGTCCCGGCCGCACCGCTGGCCGCGTTCGCCGCGGCACTGCGGCCGGGCGCGACGGTGGACCTGCTCGCGGTCGGGTCCGCCAGCACCGTCGCCGCCGATGGCTACGCCACGGCGATGCTGGCCGCGCTGCAAGCGGCACGACCGGGAGTGACGTTCCGTCTCACACAACGCGGCGGGCGCGGCCAGGACGCCGCGACGACCCTGCGCCTGCTCGCCACGGCGCTGGCGGCCGGCCGCTACCCCCTGGTGGTGTGGCAGGCCGGCACGGTCGACGCCGTCCGCGGGCTGCAACCGGACGACCTCGCGTCAACCCTGGACGCCGGCGCCGATCTCACCCGCCGCCACGGCGCGGACCTCGTGCTGGTCGATCCCCAGTTCAGCCGCTTCCTGCGCGCCAATGTCGACATCGAACCGTACGAGACGGCGCTGCAGATGGCCGCGGCCGAGCCCCAGGTCAGCCTGTTTCCGCGCTATGAGCTGATGCAGGGCTGGGCGGACGACGACGGCCCGGATCCGGAGCGCGCCACGACCACCCGCGGCCAGCACGCCGCGGCGGTGCTGCTGCGGCGCTGCGTCGGCGCCGCCCTGGCGCGGTTCATGTTGGCCGGCGCCGCAAAGTAGCCACCGATCGGGTCGGTCGCCGGCCCGTCTTGCCGTGCCCCCGCCCGCAGCCGGCCGGCGGGATCACGCGGCCTTGCCGACCCCGGCGCGCAGCAGGCCCAGCAGCGCTTCCGCCGCCGCCTTGGACGAGGCCGGGTTCTGGCCGGTGATCAGCCGGCCGTCGGTCTCGACATGGGACGCCCAGTCGGCGCCCTTGGTGTAGCGACCGCCGTTCGCTTTCAGCACGTCCTCGACCAGGAAGGGCACCACGTCGGTCAGGCCGACCGCCGCTTCCTCGCTATCGGCGAAGCCGGTCACGCGCTTGCCGGCGACCAACTTCGCCCCGCCCGGGGCCCGCACATGGCGCAGCACGCCCGGCGCATGACACACGGCGGCGACCGGCTTGCCGGCGGCATAGACCTGCTCGATCAGCGCGATCGACTTCGGGTCTTCCGCCAGGTCCCACAGCGGACCGTGGCCGCCCGGGTAGAACACCGCGTCGAACGCGTCCGCACGCAGCTCCGCGAGCGGTACGCTGTGCGCCAGCGCCGCCTGCGCCGCCGGATCGGCCTTGAAGCGCGCCGTGTCGTCGGTCTGCGCGTCCGGCGCGTCGCTCTTCGGGTCGAGCGGCGGCTGGCCCCCGCGAGGGGAAGCGATGGTGAGCTCCGCCCCCGCATCGGCCAGCACGTAGTAGGGCGCCGCGAACTCCTCCAGCCAGAAGCCGGTCTTCTTGCCGGTGTCGCCGAGACGGTCGTGCGAGGTCAGGACCATGAGGATTTTCATCGCGGGATGTCTCCTGCCGGGGTGAAGCGGCGCGCACGAGGCCGGGCCGGGACCGGCGGACGCGCACGCCGACGGCCGCCTGCAGATGGGCACGGGCGACCCCCGCACCACCCCCTGCACGCCCTTGGGTGAGGACTGAACGACGGGCCGCCGATCACGTTTGGGACGGCGCCTGCCGGGCGGTTCGGCGACGCGCCCGCCTACAGCCCGACCCGGCGCCCGACTTCGTGCAGCGCCTGCCCGACCCGATGCAGCAGGCCGCCGGCGGCGCTTTCCTCGAACAGCGCATCCACCCGGTCGGTGGCGAGCTTCGCCTGGGACCACCCGTCCTCCAGCCCTTCATGGGCGCGCGCCATCAGCCCGCCGCGGCGCCCGGCGTGGCCGAGCAGGCTTTCGAGGTAGTGGCTCATGCCGAACAGCGATTCCTTGAACCCTTCCAGCCGGTCGGTCCGGCGCGCGTCCTGCACGTCCGGCGCAATCGGCGCCTCCGGCAGATCGGTGCGCGGCGTGGCGCGCCAGATGACCGCCGCGAGCGGGTCGTTGGCCTGCGCCGCCCGCCGGCCCAGCGGCTGCACGGCGGGCCACAGCCCGCTCGCCATCCGCAGCAGGCTCGTGTGGTCGAACACGTCGTGGACCACGCCGGGGTCGAGCCACGGCGAGACCAGGATCGCCGGCACCCGGAACCCGAGGCGGTCGAACGAATAATTCTGCGTGTGCCCATCCGGGGCGACGGTGCGCGGCGGCACGACGTGGTCGAAGAAGCCGCCGTGCTCGTCGTACATCACGATCAGCAGGGTGCGCGCGAACAGGTCCGGGTTGGCGCGCAACGTGTTGTAGACGTCGGCGATCAGCACATCGCCGCGCAGCACGTCGTGCGGCGGATGCTGGTCGTTTTCATGCGGACCGAAATAGCTCGGTTCGATGAAGGTGTAGGCCGGCAGGTCACCGCTCGCGATGTCGTCGTGCCAATGGGCGAACCGCCGATAGCTGCCGAGATGCTTCCACTGGTGCGTGAGCACGAGCGACTGCGGCACGTCGCCGAAATAGATCCGCCACGGCACGCCGGCATCGTGGAATTCGTCGTACAAGGTGCGCTCGTCATAGAGGTGCATCTTGCCGCGGAACAGCCCGCCCGGTTCGCTCACATGGCCGAGCGAGGTGCCCGCATGCGCGAACAGCCGGTTGATCCAGGTCGGGCCGGGCAAGGAGGAGAACCAGTGGTCGCAGACCACGAAATTCTCGGCGAGGCTGTGCAGAGCGGGCAGGAAGCCGCGGGGATAATAGCCCATGATCTCGCGCCGCTCGGCGCTGGTGCTGTTCGGATGGGTGTTCGCGAAATCGGAGACGAAGCCGCGGTTGGTGGCGCCGGCAAGCTGCGCGAGGCCGTTGGGCAGGTAGTGCTTGGGATCGCGGTCGATGTTGCGCGACGTGGTCGGCGCCTGCGCCACCTCCGCGCCGTCCGCATCCGGGTTGGTGTGCGGATGCGCGGGATCCACCCCTTCGAGGCCCGGATGCACCGCGGCCATGCAGCCGAGCATCCGATCGAACGCGGCGTTTTCCATCATCAGCACGACCACATGGTCGATCGGCAGGGCAGGCGAGGGCATGCGATGTCCCGGAAATTGTCTTTGGTCCAAGCGCGAAAATGTAGGAGCGGCGCCGGGGCGGCGGCAAGGGCCGGCGTGCCGGCGGGAGGTGTGACCGCGGAATGTTGATGGGGGGAGGACCGAGCGCTAATGTCCTGCCCCTGAAATGCCTTCCCATTTCAGGGACCAGCAGGCCAGTGAAAACAAAGAGCTAGTGTCCCGACGCATAATGACGATATTTGCGAGTCGGGACACTAATGCAGCACGGCCCCCAGCAGCGCCCGGGTACGCGGATGTCGGGGCGCCCCGAACACCTGATCCGGCGGCCCGGATTCTACGATCCGTCCGGCGTCCAGCACCACCACCCGATGTGCAACCTGGCGCGCAAAGCCCATCTCGTGCGTGACCACCACCATGGTCATTCCATCAGCGGCAAGGCCGCGCATCACCGCCAGCACCTCGCCCACCATTTCCGGATCGAGCGCGCTGGTCGGCTCGTCGAACAGCATCACCGCGGGGTGCATCGCCAGCGCGCGGGCGATGGCGACGCGTTGCTGCTGGCCGCCGGAGAGGGAGGCGGGAAACACCGCCTCCTTCTCCGGCAAGCCGACCCGGGC
Source organism: Pseudomonadota bacterium (assembly GCA_019352115.1). Classification (GTDB taxonomy): domain Bacteria; phylum Pseudomonadota; class Alphaproteobacteria; order Acetobacterales; family Acetobacteraceae; genus JAJZVS01. The sequence continues at coordinate 51,495 of JABBNW010000003.1, read as the reverse complement.
GAGCAGGGCACGCGCCTCGAACTCCGCTTCCACCCGCGGCACGCCGCGCACCCGGATGGGCGCGATCGTGATGTTGTCGAGCACGTTCATGTGCGCGAACAGGTTGAAGCGCTGGAACACCATGCCGACGTCGCGGCGGCGGCGGGCGATCGCGGTCTCACGGTCCTCGACCCAGCGATGGCCGCGGGCGCGGTAGCCGATCGGCTGGCCGTTCACTTCGATGCGCCCGGCCTCGATCGTTTCAAGATGGTCTATGCAGCGCAGCAGGGTGGTCTTGCCGGACCCCGACGAGCCGATCAGCACCACCACTTCGCCGCGGCGGACCGAGAGGTCGATGCCGTCCAGTATCTTGCGCGGCCCGAACCATTTCTCCACGCCTTCGGCCGCGATCACGACATCCGTCATGCCGCGGGTCACGGCGAGACCTCCGACAGCACCGGATCGACGCCGGCCGCGCCCTCGGCGCGTGCGGCGCCGGGGTGGTCGCGCCCGGCATCCATGCGGCGTTCGATCCAGCGCAGCAGCAGGGTCCAGATCGAGGTCAGGGCCAGGAAATAGAGTCCCAGCGCCGAATAGAGTTCGAAAGTGCGGAAGGTGGCGGAATTGATCGTCTCCGTCACCAGCAGCATCTCCGACACGCCGATGATGCTGACCAGGGTGCTGTTCTTCAGCATGATGTTGAACTGGTTGCCGATCGGCAGCAGCACGATGCGCAGCGCCTGCGGTAGCACGATGCGGCGCAGCACCATCATGGGCGGCATCCCGAGCGCCTTCGCCGCCTCGGTTTGGCCGCGATCGACCGCGGTGATGCCGGCGCGGAAAATCTCCGCCATATAGGCACCCTCGTTCAGCCCCAGCGCCAGGATTCCGGCCTGCACGTTGCCGGCCAGCGAGAACGGGCCGGCGTGCCAGTCATGGAAGCGCACCAGGTCGGCGGCAGCGAGGCCGGTGTAGATGAACACGATCTGCACCAGCAACGGCGTGCCGCGCATCACCAGGATGTAGCCGCGCGCGGCCCAGGCCAGGATCGGCGACCGCGACAGCCGGGCGAGCGCGACCGGCAGGCCGATCGCGAGCCCGATCGCCTGGCCGCTGACACTGACCAGGATCGTCAGCCACAGCCCGAGCAGGAACGCGTCGCCCGGATGGAACAATTGCTGCCAGAAATAAGGCCAGTCGAAGTGCATGGCGCACCCGGTCGCGCTACGGCTTCAGCATGTCGATCTGCAGGTTCCATTTTGTGAAGATGTGCTGGTAGGTGCCGTCCTTCATCATCGCCGCCAGCGCGCCGCGCAGGGCGGTGTTCAAGGTCGCCTCGTCCTTGCGCAGTCCGACGCCGGTGGCGATCTTGAAATAGGGCGGGCCGCCGAGCTCGAACTGGCTGGGGTCGAGATGACTGTAATAGCGCGCCGTCTCGTAGGCCACGCCATAGGCCGCCACCTGGCCGAACTGCACCTGTTGCAGCGCCTGCGTGTTTTCCGGGAACATGACGATATCGATCAGCGGCTTGTGCGCGGCTTGCAGCGCGGTGTTGGCCTTCTGCAGCAGGATGGTGGCGGTGGTGCCGGTGACGGTGGCAACCTTGCGGCCCGACAGTCCTTCGAGCGTGGCCACCTTCGGCGCGCCCGCCTTCATCAGGACTGCTTCATGCGAATACATGTAAGGGATTTCGTCGATCACCTTGAGCCGGCTGTCCTTGATGAACAACTGCGAGATGATCGCGTCGCAATGATCGGCGAGCAGGGCCGGGATCAGCCCGGCGAACGGCATGTTGACCCATACCGGCTTCAGGCCGAGCCGGTGTGCCAGCGCGTCGCCGAGGTCGACGTCCACCCCGACCGGTTGCGTCTGCGCGTTCATGAACTCCATCGGCGGCAGGTTGACCGCGCTGCAATAGCGGATGGTCTTGGTCCGATCGATATGCGCCGGCAGGGCCGCGCCGGCGGCCCCGCCGAAGGCGATCATGGCTGCCGCGGCCACGGCGCCGATGTGCGAGAACAATTTGATCACGATCCGATCCTGCCTTTCCCTGCTGCGCCGGGGCGGGGGGCGCCCTCGCGGCCGATCGGGGATTAAGGACCGGCGGCGGGGCGAGGCAAGGCGGGATGATCCGAAAAGAACCCGCGCGGGACAGGACATGCCTAAGATACGGACAACTCCTGCCCCGCGCACGTCGACATGCTTACCAAGTCGGCAGAACGCGCAGTCGCAGCTAATCCAGCACCCAATCTGCGCCCGCCGCCTGGGCAATCTGGCGCACCTGGCCGAGCAGCCCGGGACCCACGGGGATCCCCTCCGCCAGCCGCTTCGCCGCGGTGATCCGCTGCGGATCGCCCGCCACCATCACCGGCTGCGCCGGGTCCACCGGCGGTGTCGCGCGCAGATCGTTGCAGAACCGCGTTACGTCGGCCTGGAAATCGTCCGCATCCCGGAACAGGCCGGGATCGATCGCCATGAAGAAATGCCCGATGTCCTGCCCTTGCGGCTTCTTCGTGTGCATCGGATCGGTGATCAACGTCGACCCCGACAGGCAGGCGGCCAGGATGTTCACCATCACCGCCAAGCCGTAGCCCTTGTAGCTGCTGCCTTCCGGCGACCCGCCGAGCGAGGTCAGGCTGCCGCCCTTCGAAACGATCAGCGGATCGTCCGAAGGCCGGCCGTCCGGCCCGAGCACCCAGCCGGGCGGCGTCGGCAGTCCCTCGTTGGCCTTGTTGCGGATCCGCCCCGCCGCGACCGTGGTGGTCGCCATATCCAGCAGGAACGGCACCCCGTCCGCCCCCGGGGCGGCGAACGACCACGGATCGGTGCCGAGCCGGGGCTGTTTGCCGAACGTCGGCGCCACCTGGATGCCGCCCGCGGAGGTGCAGGCGATGCCGATCAGCCCCGCCTCCGCCGCCATCAACGTATAGAATCCGCAGGCGCCGAAATGCGCGGAGTTGCGCACCGCGACCGCCGCCATGCCGGAGACGCGCGCCTTGGCGATCGCCGTCGCCATCGCGAAGCGCGCCGGCACGTGCCCGAGGCCGCCGCCGCCGTCCACCAGCGCCGATACCGGCGTCTCCCGCACGATCGCCGGGCGCGCGTCGACCCGGATGCGCGCGTTGCGGCGCAGCCGGTCGTAGCCGGGCAGCATGGACATGCCGTGACTGTCGACCCCGTGCAGATCGGCCCAGGACAGGATCTCGGCGGTCTGCGCGGCGTTGTCCTCCGGCATCCCCCAGCCGAGCAGGATGGCTGCGATCTGCGCGCGATGGGTCTCGTACGGTGCCGGCATGTCTCGGTTCCTCCCCGTTTGCACTGGCGCGCAGCCTTGCGCCGGGGGCGGCTTCCGGCAAGGGTATCGGGCGGGCACGAGACACGGGAGGAACGCATGGCAGCGGCGGACGCGGCTTCATTGCTGGCGGCGCGGTTCGGCACCGAGGCCCCGGCCCAGGACGCATCGGCGCCGGACGCATCAGTGCAGGACGCGCCGGTGCCGGCGGGCGTCGCCGCCCTGCTCGATCGCCGGGTGACCCGGCGCTACCGCGACGAGCCGGTGAGCGAGGCGTTGCTCGATCTCCTGCTCGCCGCCGCGCAATCGGCGCCGGCGAAATCCGATCTGCAACAATATTCGATCGTGGTGCTGCGCGGTCCGGCGAAGATCAAGCGGATCGCGGACTGGATCGGCACCATGGACTGGATCGCCTCCGCGCCGGTGTTCCTGCTCTGGTGCGGCGACATGCGGCGCGGTCAGCGCCTGTGCGAGCTGCACGGGATGACGCACGCCAACAACAATCTCGATACGTTCCTGAATACCGCGGTCGATTGCGCGCTCGCGATGGGCAGCTTCATCGCCGCGGCAGACGCGGCGGGGCTGGGCACCTGCCCGATTAGCTACGTGCGCAACCATATCGAGAAGATCACGCCGCTGCTCGGCCTGCCGCCCGGCGTCTTTCCGGTGGCGGGGCTGACGGTGGGCTGGCCGGTGTTCCGCCGTCCCGTTTCCATGCGCCTGCCGCCCGCGGTGGTGGTCCACCGCGAACGCTACGACGATACCACCCTGTCCACCGAGATCGCCGCCTACGACGCGCGGCGCCGGGCGCGCGAGCCGTTGGCCGCCGGCAGCCTGAAGAACAACGACGTCCACGGCCCGAAGGACGGCGTCGGCTGGAGCGAGAATTGCGCCCGCCAGCTTTCGGTGCCGGAACGCTACGGCTTTGCCGCCTATCTGCGCACCCGGGGGTTCGATCTTGCCTGACCTTGCCGTCTCGACCACGCCGCTGCGTCCGCGTGCGGTGCGCGCCCGCCATGCCGCCAGCCTGCTCGTGATCCGCGCCAGCCGCGCCGGCCCCGAGGTGCTGATGGGGATGCGCGGCGCGCGCCACCGGTTCATGCCGAACAAGCTCGTGTTCCCGGGCGGGGCGGTGGATCGCGCCGACCTGGTCGCACCCGCCGCCAGCCCACTTTCGGCCCTGACCCGCGCGCGTCTGGAAAGGGCCGCCAACCCGGCACTCGCGCATGGCATCGGCGTCGCCGCGGCACGCGAACTGGCGGAGGAAACCGGGCTGACGCTCGGCACCCCGCCGGCGCTGGCCGAGCTTCAGTACCTGTGCCGCATGATCACGCCGCCGGTCATGCCGATCCGCTTCAACGCCCGCTTCCTGGTGGTGGACGCGGAACACGTGACGGGCACCCTGGCCGGCTCGGGCGAATTGGAAGGGTTGCGGTTCTTCGGCCTGGATGAAGCCCTGGGCCTCGAACTGCCCGAACCGCAGCGGCGCGTGCTGGAGCGGCTGCCGGCCTGGCTCGCGAGCAGCCCGGAGGAACGGGCGGCGGAAACCCGCCTGCCGGTCTTCCGCCGCCGCCTCTGGGCGCTGGAGTAGAAGCCCCGCCGATCCGGATCGGAGGGGAACGGAGGCCCCCCCCGATCCCGCCGCTTCGCCTCAGACGTACGGCCCGAGCTTGCAGCCGAACACGTCCGGCGCCTGCATCAGCGGCGCGCCGGCGTCGGTCTGGATCACCTGCCAATAGTCGTCCGGGGTTTTCATCGCCGACGGCTTCTTGCCGCGCATGACGAACACCGGGCGCACGAGCTGGTGGTCGTGCGGGCGGAACCACACCTTGCCGACCAGGGAGTTGAAGTGCTCGCCCTTCTCGTACTCCTTGATCACCGCGGGCGGGTAGAAGGTGCCGGCGCCTGAGACCATGCGCGCCCAGCAGGCGATCTGCATGTACGCCGCCTCGGCCGACCATTGCGGGTTGTAGCCGTATTTCTTGCGGAACTCGGCGACGAACATCTTCGCGAGCGGATATTTCGATTCCAGGGTCCACCAGAAATCGGTGGCGTTCAGCATGTTCTGCGTCAGCTCCGGCGTGACTTCCTTGGCAAGGAACGGCACGTCGTAGGCGATCACCATCTTCATCTTCTTCAGGATGCCGAACTGCGCCGCCTGCTTGACCGACTGGAACGCGTCGTTGCCCCAGTTGATGTTCACCACGACATCGGCGCCGGAATTGGCGACATTCAGCAGGTAGGCGCTGAAATCGGGCGTGCCGAGCGGGGAGACCTGGTTGGAAACCATCTTCCAGCCGCCCTTGCCCAGGTATTCGAGCATCGATTGCTGGACCGTGTGGCCATAGGTGTAGTCGGGCGTCAGGAACGCAACCTTCTTGTTGCGCCCGAAATTCCGGATCATCACCGGCGCCAGCGCGGCCGAGGACGTCTGGCCGTAGAAGCAGGTGCGGAACGAATAGCGGGTGCAGTCCTTGCCGGTGGTGTCGTTCGATCCGGACACGCCGGGCAGGTAAATCACCTTCTCCCGCTGCGCCAGCTTGTTGAGCGCGACCGCGACCGCGCTGGAGCACGAGCCGGTGAACATCACAGCCTTGTTCTGGCTGATGAAATGGGAGGCGCCCTGCACTGCGACGTTGGGCTTGGCCTCGGTGTCGGCCACCCCGTGCATGACCTGCTTGCCGAGCAGGCCCTTGGTGACCTTGGGCGCGATCGCACGCATTAGCGCATGGCCGGCGTTGAGGTGCTCCAGCGCCAGCTCGCAGCCCTTGAGCTCGTCGTCGCCCGGCAGCTGGTAGGGACCGGTGCGCGGCACGGTGATGCCGACGAAGACGGTCTCGCCGGACGATCCGGCCGGCCAGGTGCCCATCGCGGGTTCGGCAGCCGCGGCAGGGCGGGCAAGCCCCGACAGCGCGGCCGTTCCGGCGAGCCCGGCGCCAAGCTGCAGCACGGCACGTCGTGACGGTGCCGGATGAATATCGGAAGCCATGGTCGCTCCTCCTGGTTGTTGCTTAAAGCCGGACCCGTTCCGGGCCGGACCGGCGGATCATCGACCGGAGCGGCTCCCGCGCGCAAGCAGGCCGCTTGAGCCGGTAAGGGTTATGCTCTAATCCCAGCCCGCGCGGGTCAGCGCGGGACGGGCGGTTCGCGCCCATGGCTGCGGCGCAGCAAACAGGTGGGCAAGGAGACGACAATGAACAAACGGATCGGTGAGGCCGCGCTCGACCGGCGGCAGATGCTGCAACTCGGCCTCGGCGCGGCTGGCGGGCTGATGCTGCCTGGCCTCGGCTTGATACCGGCCCGCGCGGCGGAGGCGCCGCTCGGCACCTGGCCGGCCGGCGTCAGCGGCTCGACCGTATTCGTGGGCGTCACCAGCCCGCTCACCGGCGCCTATTCCGCCGACGGCAAGGACGAAGTGCTGGGGTACGAACTCGCCTTCGCCGAGATCAACGCGGGCGGCGCCAACGCACAGGCCTGGGGGCTCAAGGGCAAGGGCGTGCTGGGCAAGCAGATCCGCCACGCGATCGCGGATTCGGAACTGAAGCCCAACGTCGCCGTGCAGGCGCAGACCCAGTTCATCCAGCGCGACAAGGCGATGATGATCACCGGCTGCGTCTCCTCGGCCGAGGCGGTCGCGCTGGAGGAGCTGGCGCAGCGCGAGCACGTGCTGAACATGGTGGGCGCGGCGGGCGCCAATGCGGCGACCGGGCACGACTGCCAGCGCTATGCATTCCGCTCCCAGCCGTCGGCCTACATGGCGTGCAAGGCGCTCGCGCCGGTGGTGGCGCAGCATTACGGGCGCGGCAAGAAGGTCGCCTATCTGGTGCCCGACTACAACTACGGCCATTCGGTGTTCGGCTCGTTCAGCGCGTTCACCAAGCCGTACGGCTGGACCACCGCGGCGAAGGAAGTGGTGCCGCTGTCGGCCACCGACTACAGCTCCGCGTTGCTGAACATCGCCAATTCCGGCGCCGACATCTTCGTCAACATCGAATTCGCCGCCCAGGCGGTGAACTCGACCAAGCAGGCCGCGCAATTCGGCGTGTTCAAGAAGATGCAGATGATCGTTCCCAACATCTCCTCGTTCCAGGCGCAGGAGACCGGGGCGGCGCTGATGGGCGGCGTGTTCGGCACCATGGACTGGAACTGGAAGCTGGAAGACCGGTTCCCGCTGGCCAAGAGCTTCGTTGCCGCGTTCCAGGCGAAGAACCACTACACGCCCAACTGGGGTGCCAATATCGGCTATCTGCAGACCTACATCTGGGCGCTGGGAGTGGAGCGCGCCGGCACCTTCTACCCGCCGGCGGTGATCAAGGCACTGGAGGCATCGAAGACGAACCCGTTCGACAGCACGCTCGGCAAGGTGTGGTACCGCGCCGAGGACCACCAGTTGGTGCGCCCCGTGCCGGTCGTGCTGGGCAATGCGCCCGGAGCGATGAAGACCAAGGACGACTGGTTCAACATCGTCGACCTCGTGCCCGGCGAGCAGGCGATCAGCCCGCCGACCTTCCTCGGCTGCAAGCTCGGCTCGTACACCTGAACCGATGCCGAGCGCGCCCCTGCTGCTGTCCCAGGCCTTCAACGGCCTGGCTCTCGGGACCCTGCTCGCCCTGGTGGCGAGCGGGCTCACGATCATCCTCGGCACGCTCGGGGTGCTGAACTTCGCGCATGGCGCCCTGTTCATGCTGGGCGCCTACGCGATGTACGTGGTGACCGCGCAGACCGGATCGTTCTTCCTGGGCATCCTGGTCGGGGCGGCCTTCATGCTGGTCGTGGGGGTGGTGCTGGAACGCGGGCTGATCCGCCTGTTCTACGGTCGCCCGCACGAAGACCAGATCCTGGTCACCTTCGGCGCCGGCATCGTGATCGTCGAAGGCGTGCGCGCACTGTTCGGCGCCAACACGCAAAGCGTGCCGACGCCGTCCTGGGGCCAGGGGATCGTGCAGCTCGGGTTCCTGTTCTACCCGACCTACCGGCTGGAACTGATCGGCATCGTCGCCGCGCTGCTGTTCGTGTTGTACCTGATCCTGTATCGCACCTCGATCGGGCTCGTCGTGCGCGCCGGGATCGAGGATGCGCGCATGGTCGGCATTCTCGGCATCAACGTCCGCCGTTCCTTCCTGCTGGTCTTCGCGCTTGGCGTGGTGGCGGCCGGGGTGTCGGGCATGCTGTACGCGCCGATCGTCTCGGTCGAGCCGGACATGGGATCGAGCTTCCTGGTGGAAGCCTTCGTGGTGATCGTGATCGGCGGGCTCGGCTCCTATCCCGGCGCGGTGGTGGGCGGACTGATCGCCGGCGAGATCATCTCGATCACCAGCGCCTTCAACTCCGCCTATTCCGAAGTGATGCTGTATGCCGTGATGGCACTGCTGCTGGTGCTGCGCCCGCAGGGGCTGTTCGGCTCGGAAGGCCGGGTCTGATGGCTGCCCGGGTGCGGGGGACGCTGTGGCCGGAGCTTGCGGTCGTTGCCGTGCTGCTGGTCGCGCCCTTCGTGCTGCTGCCGCTCGGGTTCTCCTACGATCTGTTGCAGCGCATCCTGGACTGGGGGCTGATCGGCCTTGGGTTCGACCTGCTGTTCGGCGCCACCGGGCTGCTGTCCTTCGGCCAGGCGGCGTTCTACGGCACCGGCGGGTTCGTCGCCGCCTATCTGCTGGTCGGCCATGTCATTGCCAACGTGTGGCTGGCACTGGTGCTCGGCACCATCGCCGCCGGGCTGGTCGGGCTGGTGGTGGGCTGGCTCGCGGTGCGGCGGATCGGCATCTATTTCACCATGATCACGCTCGCCTTCGGCGAGATGGCCTATTTCCTCGAGAATTCGCCGCTGTCGCACTACACGGGCGGGGAGAACGGGCTGCCCGGCGTGCCGGTGCCGTCGCTCGGCGGGATGCCGATCTCCGCCGGGCTGCCGATGTACTGGCTGCTGGCGGTGCTGTTTTTCGCCGGGTTCGTGCTCGCCCGGCGCATCCTGCACTCCCCGTTCGGCGCCGTGCTGCGCGCGATCAAGGGCAACACGACGCGCACCGGCATGACCGGTCATTCGGTGCCGGCCTACAAGCTCGCGGTGTTCGTCATCGCCGCGCTGTATGCGGGGCTCGCCGGGGGATTGCTCGGCGTATTGCAGAGCTACATGCCGCCCGATGCGTTCGCGCTCGATACCTCCGGCCAGTTGGTCGTGCAGACCGTGATCGGCGGGGTGGGCACCCTGGTCGGGCCGCTGGTCGGCGCGACGTTGTGGCTCTGGCTGCGCGACAATCTGCAACAGGTGCCGCATGTGGGCGCGCTGTGGAAGCTGATCCTGGGGCTGATCTTCGTGCTGCTCGTGGTGGTGCTGAAGCGCGGCATCGCCGGGGAGATCCGCTGGGCCTTCACCCGCCGCCGCCTGGCCGCCGCGGAAGCCGGCGTGCCGGAGGAAACCGGCGACGCCGCGGTGATGCCCCCGACCGCACCCGCCCTGCCGCTGTCGGCCCCCCTGGTCGTGGCGCGCACCGACGCGCCCGCCCTGCGCGCGATCGGCGTGTCGAAATTCTACGGCGGGCTGCACGCGGTCGAGAACGTCTCGTTCGAGGTTCGTACCGGATCGATCCACGCGGTGATCGGGCCGAACGGCGCCGGCAAGTCCACCCTGTTCAAGATGCTGAAGGACGAGATCGCGCCCACCGCGGGCGAAGTGCTGCTGTTCGGCCGCCGCATCACCGGGCTCGGCCCGACGCGCACCGCGCAGCTCGGCATCGGCAAGTCGAACCAGCTCAACCAGTTGTTCCTCGACCTCACGGTGACGGAGAACCTGCGTATCGCCGCCCTGGCGCGCGCGCGCGGCACCTTTCGCGCCGATCTGTGGCGTGCCGCCGACAGCCTGCCGGCGGTGGAACGCCAGGTGGCGGCGGCGATGGAGACGGTGGGGCTGATCCATCGCGCCGACGTGCCCGTCCACGTGCTGCCGTACGGGGAAAAGCGGCGGCTGGAGATCGGGATCGCGCTCGCCACCGGCCCGAACGTGCTGCTGCTGGACGAGCCGCTGGCCGGCATGAGCCCGGCCGAACGTGTCGCCACCCGCGCCCTGGTGCGCGAGATCGGCCGCACGCGCACCTTGCTGATCGTCGAGCACGATATGGACGCGATTTTCGAACTCGCCGAACGGATCACGGTGCTCTACGAAGGCCGTCTGCTCGCCGACGGCACGCCGGACGAAATCCAGGGCAACCAGGCGGTGCAGGACGCCTATCTCGGGGGGCTGCATGAGCACGAGCCTGCTTGAGGTCGAGGCGATCAACAGCTTCTACGGCGACAGCCACATCCTGTTCGACGTTTCGCTGACGGTGGGGCGCAACGAGGTGGTGGCGCTGCTGGGGCGCAACGGCGCCGGCAAGACCACCACCCTGCGCACGATCATGGGCGTGCTGGCGCCGCGCTCGGGCGCAATCCGGCTGGACGGCAAGCCGATCGGCGGGCTGGCCCCGTTCCAGATCGCCCGCCGCGGGCTGCAACTGGTGCCGGAGGAACGCGCGATCTTCGGCCAGTTGACCGTGGAGGAGAACCTGCGGCTGGCGGCACTGACCGCGCCCAACGCCTGGAGCCTCGACCGGGTCTATGAATTCTTCCCCCGCCTGCGCGAACGCCGCCGCTCCGGCGGGCGCCAGCTCTCCGGCGGGGAGCAGCAGATGCTGGCGATCGCGCGCGCCCTGATCCGCGACGCGCAGGTGATCCTGCTCGACGAACCGTTCGAGGGCCTGGCGCCGCTGATCGTGCGCGACCTCGTGCGCGTCAGCCGCGAACTGGCCGCGCAGGGGCGTACCATTCTGGTGGTGGAACAGAACGTGGTGGCGGCGCTGAGCTTCGCCGATCGGGTCTATGTACTGAACAACGGCCACATGGTCTGGGAGGGCCGGCCGGCGGAGTTGCGGGCCGATCCGGCGCTGATGAAGGCGCATCTCGGGATCTGAAGCACGCCTGTCCAACCCGCCGCCGCACCGCTAAGATCGCGCATCGTTCCTCCACGTCCCAGGGGTCTCCATGGCCGATCTCGTGTTTCCTGCGCCCGCGCCCGTCTCCATTCCGGTCGCCGGCGGCGGCGCCTTCCCGGTCCGCCGCGTGTTCTGCGTCGGGCGCAACTACGCCGCGCACGCCCGCGAGATGGGCAGCGATCCCGATCGCGAGCCGCCGTTCTTCTTCATGAAGCCAGCCGACGCGCTGGTGACCGACGGCGCCGACACGCCCTATCCGCCCGCCACCGCCGATCTGCACCATGAGATGGAACTGGTCGTCGGCCTCGCCGAGGGCGGCGTCGATATCACCGAGGCCGAGGCGCTCGCCCATGTCTGGGGCTACGGCGCCGGGCTCGACCTGACCCGGCGCGACCTGCAAGGGCAGGCGAAGAAGGAAGGCAAGCCCTGGGACATGGGCAAGGGGTTCGACCACTCCGCCCCGATCGGGCTGATGGTCCCGGCGGCGCGCATCGGCCATCCGGCGGCCGGGCGGATCGTTCTGCACGTGAACGGCAAGCAGCGGCAGATCTCCGATCTGGCGAACATGATCTGGAGCGTGCCGGAGACGATCGCCTATCTCTCCCGCCTGGTGCGGCTCGCGCCCGGCGACCTGATCTTCACCGGCACGCCCGAAGGTGTGGCCGCGGTCGGGCGCGGGGATCTGCTGGAAGGCGAGGTGGAAGGCGTCGGCACGATCCGTACCCGCATCGTCTGATGGGCCAGCCGATCCGGATCGCCACCTGGAACATCAATTCGTTGCGCCTGCGCCTGGGTCTCCTGCGCGAGCTGGTCGCCGCGCTCGACCCCGACGTGATCTGCCTGCAGGAGACCAAGGTCCCGGACGAGCTGTTTCCGACCGGGGCGCCGGCCGAGATGGGCTATCCGCACGCGGTCTGGCGGGGGATGAAGGGCTACAACGGGGTGGCGATCCTGTCGCGCCGCCCGGTCGCGGTGCTGGATGCAGCCCCCGACTGGTGCGGTCGCGGCGACTGCCGGCACCTGGCCGTCGCCCTCGATGCGCCCGGCGGGCCGATCGAGCTGCATGATTTCTACGTTCCGGCCGGTGGCGACATCCCGGACCGGGAGGCGAACCCGAAATACGGCCACAAGCTGGATTTCATCGCCGAGGCGCGGGCCTGGTTCGCCGCCCGCGCGGCCCTGTCCCGCGCCGTGCTGGTGGGCGACCTCAATATCGCGCCGCTCGAATCCGACGTGTGGAACCACAAGCAGCTACTGGGCGTGGTGAGCCACACCCCGGCCGAGACGGCGGGGCTGCTGGCCTGGCAGGACACCGGATTCGTCGATGCGGTGCGTCATTTCGTGCCGGAGCCGGAGCGGCTCTATACTTGGTGGTCGTATCGAAATCGTGACTGGCGCGCCTCAAATCGGGGACGGCGCCTGGATCACGTTTGGGTGAGCCGCGATCTCACCGGCGCGCTGCGCCGGCAGATCGTGCTCAAGGATGCCCGCGACTGGACCCAGGGGTCCGATCACGTCCCTGTCGCCGTCGAACTGGACCTTTAGGCCGCCCCGAGTCGCAGCGGACGGCGTCGCACCGGCGCCCGGCCCCTGCCCTGGCGGACAGGTCCGGACGGGCTGCCGGTCAGGCCATCGCCTCGGCGGCAGGGGCGCCCTGCGGATCGAGTCGGTAGCCGCCGCTTTCGGTCAGCAGCAGGCAGGCGTTGGCGGGATTGGGCTCGATCTTCTGGCGCAGGCGGTAGATGTGGGTCTCCAGGGTGTGGGTCGTCACGGCGGCGTTGTAGCCCCAGACCTCGCCCAGCAGTTCCTGGCGCGCCACCGGGCTGCCGGCGCGGTAGAGGTATTTCAGGATCGCCGCCTCTTTCTCCGTCAGGCGGATGCGGCGCTTGCGGGCCGGGTCCGACAGCAGCTTGGCCGACGGGCGGAAAGTGTACGGCCCGATCGAGAACACCGCGTCCTCGCTGTTCTCGAAATTCCGCAGTTGGGCACGCAGACGCGCGACCAGCTCGGCCAACCGGAAGGGCTTGGCGATGTAGTCGTTGGCGCCGGCGTCGAGGCCGCGGACCACGTCGGTCTCGGCGTCCGAGCCGGTCAGCATGATGACCGGCATCTTGTGGCCGAGTTGGCGCATCTTGGCGCAGAAGTCGCGGCCGTCGCCGTCCGGCATGGTGATGTCCAGGATCACCAGGTCGAATCGGGCGTCCGGGGCCGAAAGCAGGGCCTCGGCCTCCTGCAGGGTGGCCGCTTCGGCGGTCGTGAACTCGCCTTCGAGTCCCAGTTGCTCGGCCAGGGTCAGTCGCAGGTCGTGATCGTCGTCGACAATCAGGATGGGTCGCTCGCTGGTGGCCATAGTTCCTGTTCCTTCGATCGGGCGGGGAGGTTCGGCCCCCGCTGGTCCGGCCCCTAGGGGGCATCACGACAGGGCCCCCGATCCCCCATATAGTGCGTTTCCCCGGGGCGTGTCTTGCAACACGTCCCGGGGCCGCAAGGGTTTCACAGTCGACGGGGGTGTGAACAGGGCTAGTGTTGCGGCGAAAGATGACAAAATTGGGACCAGTGAGGATCGCAACCGCGTGATCGACCGATGAACTCGCCCATCCTGCCCCGTCCGAGCGCCCCCGCGGCGCCCCTGGATCTCGCGCCTGCGGACCTGACCGCCCCCGCATACCTGGCCGCGGCGCGCCTGCGGGCGGTGCATCGCGCCGCCACCGATCTCCGGCGCGGCATCCCGGTGGCACTGGAGACCGACCCGCCCCTTCTGCTGCTCGCGGCCGAGACGGCCAGCCCGGCGGGGCTGGAGGAATTCGCGCGCCTCGCCCCTGCCCCGCCGGTCCTGCTGCTGGCCCCGGTGCGTGCGGCTGCCGTGCTGCGCCGCCCGGCCGGCCCCGCCGGAGGCCCGCCCATGGCGCTCGGGCTGCCGGCGGCGCTGCTGACCCAGGACGCGCTCGCCCGACTCGCCGACCCGGTGCTGGACCAGGCACTTCCTGCGGTGCCCGAGCCGATGCCGGCGCCCGCCGGGGCCGCGGCGGCCCTGGCGCTGGCCAAGCTGGCGCGTCTGCTGCCGGCGGTGCTCGCCGCTCCGCTGTCGTCGCCGGAGCAGATCACCCCGGGCATCCTGCGCGTGCCGGCCGCCGACGTGCTGGCCTACCGCCCCGGCGCCGCGGCGTCCCTGCGGCGGCTGACCGAGGCGCAGGTGCCGCTGTCGGCTGCCCCGGACGCGCGCATCGTCATCTTCCGCCCCGCCGACGGCGGGATCGAGCATATCGCGATCCTGGTCGGTGCGCCGGAGGCACGGGATGCGCCGCTGGTCCGCCTGCATTCGGAATGCTTCACCGGCGACCTGCTCGACAGCCTGCGCTGCGACTGCGGCGTGCAGCTGCGCGGCGCGATCGCGCGCATGGCCGCGGAAGGCGCGGGCGTGCTGCTGTACCTGGCGCAGGAGGGACGCGGCATCGGGCTCGCCAGCAAGCTGCGCGCCTATACGTTGCAGGATCGCGGGCTCGACACGCTGGACGCCAACCGCGCGCTGGGGTGGGAGGCGGATGAGCGCAATTTCATGCTCGCCGCCACGATGCTCGACTCGCTCGGCGTGCGACGCATCCGCCTGCTCACCAACAACCCGGACAAGCTCAACGCGCTCGCCGCCTGCGGCATCGACGTGGTGGGACGCGAGCCGCATGCCTTCGCACCCAACGGTGTGAACGATGCCTATCTCGCCACCAAGGCGCGCCGCTTCGGCCACCTGCTGGGATAGCGGCAGATGCGCGCGGTGGTGACGACGGACGGGCGGATGCGGCTGGAGGCGCGGATCTTCCGCGTCGCCCTGGGGCGCGGCGGCGTGCGGACCCACAAGCAGGAAGGCGACGGGGCAACCCCGGCCGGCGTGCTGGCCTTGCGCCGCGTGCTGTATCGCGCCGATCGCGGCCCGCCGCCGGCCTGCGCGGTGCCGATCGAGCCGCTCGCGCCCGACGACGGCTGGTGCGACGATCCGGCCGACGCGGACTACAACCGCATGGTGCGCCGGCCGCACCCGGGGCGCAGCGAGGTGCTGTGGCGGGACGATGCGCTGTATGACCTGATCGGCGTGCTGGGCTGGAACGACGCGCCGGTGGTGCGCGGGCTCGGCTCGGCGATCTTCCTGCACGTGGCACGCCCGGATTTCGCCCCGACCGACGGCTGCGTGGCACTGGCGGCGGCGGATTTGCGCGCGGCGCTGGCTGCGGGCCTGCGCGAAATCGAGGTGCTGGCGTGACCGCCGGCGTTCGCGCCGGCACCCTGCTGGCGGGATTGCCGGACGCCACGGCAGCGGAACGGATCATCCCGCTGCTCGCCACGCCGGGCGCGCGGATCGAGCAGATCATCTCCGCGGGACAGGCAAGCCCGGACGGGTTCTGGTACGACCAGGAGCAGGCGGAGTTCGTGCTGCTGCTGGCCGGCACGGCCGATCTGCGCATCGCCGGCGAGGCGCGGACGCGGGCGCTGCGCGCAGGCGATTACGTGGTGCTGCCGGCGCATTGCCGCCATCGGGTGGAACGCACCTCGGCCGAACCGCCGACGGTGTGGCTCGCGGTGCATCTTTGACCTGATCCGTTCCCGACCGGGTTGGCCGCGCCGCCGGCGAGCCCACCTATGTTCCGCCCCCGTGCGGCCCGTGCTAAGGGGGCGCGCCTGATCGGGAACCGCCATGCACCGCACCCCCTACGCCCTCGACCGCTTCTTCACCGCCCCGCTGGCCGACAGCGACCCCGAACTCGGCGCCGCAATCGGCGCCGAGCTGCGCCGCCAGCAGGACGGGATCGAGCTGATCGCCAGCGAGAACATCGTCTCCGCCGCCGTGCTCGAAGCGCAGGGCTCGGTGCTCACCAACAAATACGCGGAAGGCTATCCGGGCCGGCGCTATTACGGCGGCTGCGTCTATGTGGACGTGGCCGAAAGCCTCGCCATCGACCGCGCCCGCCGGCTGTTCGGCTGCACCTTCGCCAACGTTCAGCCGCACTCCGGCGCGCAAGCCAACCAGGCGGTGTTCCTGGCGCTATTGCAGCCGGGCGATACCGTGCTCGGCATGAGCCTCGCCGCCGGCGGCCACCTGACGCACGGCGCCGCACCCAACCTGTCGGGCAAATGGTTCCGCCCGGTGCAATACGGCGTGCGCCGGGAAGACGGGCGCATCGACTACGAGCAGCTGGAACAACTCGCCCGCGCGGAACGACCGAAATTGATCATCGCCGGCGGTTCCGCCTACCCACGTACCATCGACTTCGCGCGCATCCGCGCCGTGGCCGATGAGGTGGGCGCGTTCTTCATGGTGGACATGGCGCATTTCGCCGGCCTGGTCGCCGCCGGCCTGTTCCCGAGCCCGCTGCCGCACGCCCACGTGGTCACCACGACCACCCACAAAACCCTGCGCGGCCCGCGCGGCGGCATGGTGCTGACCAACGACCTGGAGATCGGCAAGAAGATCAACAGCGCCGTCTTCCCCGGCCTGCAAGGCGGGCCGCTGATGCACGTGATCGCCGGCAAGGCCGTCGCCTTCGCCGAAGCCCTGCGCCCCGAATTCCGCGCCTACCAGGAAGCGGTGATCGAAAACGCCCGCGTGCTGGCCGCAACCCTCGCCGAACACGGCCTCGCCATCGTCACCGGCGGCACCGACAGCCACCTGCTGCTGGTCGATCTGCGGCCCAAAGGCGTGACAGGCAAAGCCGCCGAAGCCAGCCTGGAACGCGCCCATATCACCGCCAACAAGAACGCCATTCCGTTCGATCCGGAAAAACCCGCCATCACGTCAGGCATCCGCCTCGGCTCCCCCGCCGCCACCACGCGCGGGTTCGGCACCGCCGAGTTCCGCGAGATCGGGCTGATGATCACCGAAGTGCTGGACGGCCTCGCCCGCTCCAACGACGGCACCAACGACACTGCGGAACAAGCCGTTGCCAGCCGCGTCCAGGCGCTCTGCGCGCGGTTCCCGATCTACCGCACGCGATGACCACCGTGGGCCCGCAAGCCGGGGCTTCGCCCCGGACCCCACCAGGGGCGCTGCCCCTGGACCCCGCCAAGGGCAGCGCCCTTGGAACGCATCTATTGGTTTCGTGCGGGTGGGTGGTGTCTCGGGTCCGGTCCGGGGCTGCGCGGGGCATGGGGGGTTTGGAGAGGCGCGGCGCGGATGCGCCCCGCCTCTCCA
>JABBNW010000003.1:0-34075 GCA_019352115.1 Pseudomonadota bacterium | reverse complement strand
CCCGGACCGGACCCGAGACACCACCCACCCGCACGAAACCCAACAAGAAGGGGTCCAGGGGACGACTGTCCCCTGGCGGGGTCCAGGGGCAGCGCCTCTGGTGGGGTCCGGGGCGAAGCCCCGGCTTGCGGGCCCACGCTGATGCATTGTCCGTTCTGTGGTCAGGACGATACGCAGGTGAAGGACAGTCGTCCGACCGAGGATGGGGCGGCGATACGCCGGCGTCGGTTTTGTCCGCAGTGCGGGCAGCGGTTCACGACCATCGAGCGGGTGCAGTTGCGCGAGCTGACGGTGGTGAAGTCCGACAACCGGCGGGTTGCGTTCGATCGCGACAAGCTGGCGCGTTCGATCCGCATTGCGTTGCGCAAGCGCCCCATCGAGGAGGAGCGGATCGAGCGCATCGTCAACGGCATCGTGCGTCAT
Organism: Pseudomonadota bacterium; assembly: GCA_019352115.1. Taxonomy (GTDB): domain Bacteria; phylum Pseudomonadota; class Alphaproteobacteria; order Acetobacterales; family Acetobacteraceae; genus JAJZVS01. The sequence goes on along the minus strand of JABBNW010000003.1, from coordinate 33,652 downwards.
CTGGAGGCGTCCGGCGAGACCGAGATTCCCAGCAAGCAGATCGGCGAGCTGGTGATGGACACGCTGAAGGACCTCGATCCGGTAGCCTATGTCCGTTTCGCCAGCGTGTACCGCAATTTCCGCGAGGCGAAGGATTTCGAGGCGTTCGTCGGTTCCCTTGGCGGCTCCTTGCGGGAGGCGGCCCAGGGCGATGGCGGCGACGCGTGACGATGCGGCGCATATGCGCGCCGCCCTGGGGCTGGCGGAACGCGGCCTGGGGCTGACCTGGCCCAATCCCTCGGTGGGCTGCGTGGTGGTGCAGGACGGCCGCGTCGTGGGGCGCGCGCTGACCGCGCCGGGCGGGCGGCCGCATGCGGAAACGGCGGCGCTGGCGATGGCGGGCGCGGCGGCGCGCGGGGCGAGCGTCTATGTCACGTTGGAGCCCTGCTCCCATTGGGGCCGCACGCCGCCCTGCGCCGATGCACTGGTCGCGGCCGGCGTGGCGCGGGTGGTCATCGGCACGCGCGATCCGGATCCGCGGGTGAACGGCGCCGGCGTGGCGCGGCTGCGCGCGGCCGGGATTGCCGTCACCGAGGACGTGCTGGCGGCCGAGGCAGCCGAGGTCCTGGCCGGGTTCGCGAGCCGCGTCCAGCGCGGCCGGCCGCTGGTGACGTTGAAGCTCGCCTCCACCCTGGACGGTCGGATCGCCACCAGTGCGGGCGAAAGCCGTTGGATCACCGGGGCGCCGGCGCGACGGATGGCGCATGCGTTGCGTGGCCGGCACGACGCGGTGCTGGTCGGCGCCGGCACGGTGGCCGCGGACGATCCGGACCTGACCTGCCGGCTGCCCGGGTTTCGGCCCACACCCGTCGTGCGCATCGTGGCCGACAGCCATCTACGCACGCCGCTGACCGCCAGGGTGGTTGCGACCGCGCAGGAGACCCCCACCTGGTTTCTGATGCGCGAGGATGCCGATCCGGAACGCCGCCGCGCCTTCGCGGCTGCCGGGGTGACGATGATCGCCACCCCACCGGCGCCGATGGGGGTGGACCTGGTGCACGGGCTGGCGCATCTCGGCACCGCCGGCCTCACCCGGCTGCTGGTGGAGGGCGGCGGGCAACTGGCCGCCGCGCTGCTGCGCGACGGGCTGGTGGACCGGATCGCCTGGTTCCATGCGCCGGCGGCGATGGGCGGGGACGGGTGGCCGGCGGTGGCGGCCTTCGGGGTCGATGGGCTGGACAGGATGCCCCGATTCGTGCGCCGTAGCACGACCCCGTTCGGCGCCGACCTGCTGAGTCTGTTCGACGTCCTGCCCGAAAGCCCGACCTGAAGATGTTCACCGGTATCGTCACCGCCCTCGGCACCGTCCGCGCCGTCACCCCGATCGGCGGCGGGCGCGACATGCGGCTCGTGATCAGCGCGCCGTGGGCGGATCTGCGGACGGTCGCGTTGGGGGCCTCGATCGCCTGTTCTGGTTGCTGCCTGACGGCGGTGGAACTGGGCGAGGACTGGTTCGCCGTGGACGCCTCGGCGGAGACCTTGGCGCGCACGACCTTGGGGCGCTGGGACGTGGGGACGCAGGTGAACCTGGAACGCAGCCTGAAGCTCGGCGACGAGCTGGGCGGGCATATCGTCTCCGGCCATGTGGACGGGGTCGGAGAGGCGATGGCGGCCGAGGCCGAGAACGGCTCCGTGCGCTGGCGCTTCCGAACGCCGGGCGCGCTGGCGCGCTTCATTGCCGAGAAGGGCAGCGTCGCGGTCGACGGCGTATCGTTGACGGTGAACGCAACGAGCGACGATGGTTTCGCCGTGAACGTCATCCCGCACACCGCTGCGGTGACCGGGTTCGGCCGGCTGCGCCCGGGGGATGCGGTGAACATCGAGATCGACATGCTGGCCCGCTATGTGGCGCGCCTCGCGGCATTTCAGGGGGCGGAGGGACGGTCATGGACGGCGTGAAGAGCCTGGAGTTGTCGCAATACCTGACCTCGGCCGAGGAGCTGATCGAGGAGGCGCGCCAAGGGCGCATGTTCATCCTGGTCGATGACGAAGACCGCGAGAACGAAGGCGACCTGGTGATCCCCGCGCAGTTCGCGACGCCGGACGCGGTGAACTTCATGGCCCGCCACGCGCGCGGGCTGATCTGCCTCGCGATGACGCAACACCGGGTGGAGCAGCTCGGGTTGGGGCTCATGAGCGCCAACAACGGCACCCGCCACCAGACCGCCTTCACCGTGTCGATCGAGGCGCGCGAAGGCGTCACCACCGGCATCTCGGCGCACGACCGCGCGCGCACCATCGCGGTGGCGATCAACCCCGAATGCGGGCGCGACGACATCGTGGTACCGGGGCATATCTTCCCGCTGGTCGCGCGCGAGGGCGGCACTTTGATCCGCGCCGGCCATACCGAGGCATCGGTGGACATCGCGCGCCGCGCCGGGTTGTATCCGGCCGCGGTGATCTGCGAGATCATGAACGACGACGGCACCATGGCGCGGCTGCCCGACCTCGTTGCGTTCGCGCAGAAGAACAACCTGAAGCTGGGCACGATCGCCGACCTGATCGCCTATCGCCGCCGCACCGAGCGGCTGGTGAAGCGGGTGCAGGAAGGGATGTTCGACCACGTCGCCGGCGGCGAGTGGAAGCTGGTCGTGTATGCGAACACGGTCGAGTACCAGGAGCACCTGGCGCTGGTGAAGGGCGACCTGTCCGGTCCCGAACCGGTGCTGGTGCGCATGCACGCGGTCGATCTGCTGGACGACATGACCGCCGGGCCGCACTGGATCGCGATCCATAACGCCATGCACATGATCAGCCGCGAGGGGCGCGGCGTGCTCGTGCTGATCCGCGAGCACCGGGCCACCGCGTTGTCCGACCGGGTGCGCCAGCTCGTGATGTCGCCGCGGCCGCAGCGGAAACTGCGCGACTACGGGATCGGGGCGCAGATCCTGCTCGATCTCGGGGTGAAGGACATGGTGCTGCTGTCGAACCGACAGCGCAACGTGATCGGGCTGGAGGGGTACGGGCTGAACATCGTGGAGACGCGGCCGATCCCGGACACGGTGAACGGCGGAGACAAGGAATGAGCACGGAAAACGCGGCGCTGCCCGCGGCGCCGCGGATCGACGGGCCGTCGCCGCACCTGCTGGTGGTGCGCGCGCCCTATTACCGCGAAGTGGCCGACGGCCTCTCCCGCGGAGCCGAACGAATCTTGCGCGAAGCCGGCGCGACGTTCGAAAGCCTGGATGTCGCGGGCGCGTTCGAGCTGCCGCAGGCGATCCGCCTCGCCTTGCGCGGCGCAACGAGGTTCGACGGGTTCGTGGCACTCGGTTGCGTGGTGAAGGGCGAGACAGACCACTACGATCATATCTGCCGCGAGACGATCGGCGGGCTGATGCAGTTGTCGTTGCAGTTCGGCCTGGCCCTGGGCCAGGGCGTGCTGACGGTGCACCGGGTGGACCAGGCGCTGGCGCGGTCGGGGCGGGACGGGCACAACAAGGGCGCGGAGGCCGCCGCGGCGGCGCTGGTCCAGATCGGCGTGGCGCGGCGGTTCGCGGCGTGAGCGGCAAGCGTTCCCAGGGCGGCCCGCAGCGCGGGCGTACGGCCTCACGCGTCGCCGCGGTGCAGGCATTGTTCCAGAGCGAGCAGGCGGGGATCGGCGCGGAGACGGTGATCGACGAATTCGTGCGCCATCGGCTCGGCGCGCTGCCGGGCATGGGCGGGTTCGAGGACGGGCGCGTGCCGGAGGCGGAGGTGCCGCTGTTCGCCGCCATCGTACGCGCGGCGGTGGGCCAGCAGGAGACGATCGACCGCATGCTGTCCGAGGCGCTGCCGGCGGAGTGGCCGCTCGGGCGGTTGGACCCGGTGCTGCGGGCGCTGCTGCGCGCGGCGGGGGGAGAACTGGCGCGCGCGGACGGGCCGCCGGCGAAGGTGGTGATCAACGAATATCTGAACGTGGCGCACGGGTTCTTCGAGGGCGACGAACCGCGGATGGCGAACGGGATCCTGGACCGGCTGGCGCGGTTGCTGCGGGCCGGGGAGTTCGGGGGGTAGGAGCACCTACCCCCAGTCCAACCCCGCCAGCCCCGCGTGGCTGGTCACCCAGCACCATTCCGCCCGCCGCACCACCTCCAGCGCATCGAGCAGCGCGATCGCCCCGTACGGCCTGCCGAACACATGCGCGTGGACCGTGATGTCCAGGCATCCGAACGGCGCGCCCAGCCGTGGCCAACCCGCAACGATCCGTTCCAACGTGCGGCTGAACGCCTCGGGTTCGTTGCCGTAGCGCACGTAAAGCGGCATGTCGTTCACCTCCATGGTGAACGGCATCGCCAGGATCGGCCCGGCTTCCGTGGCGACCGGATACGGCAGGTCGCTGTCGAACGTATCGGCGTGCCAACGGAACCCGGCTGCCGCCAGCAATCGCGACGTCTCGGTGCTGGGTGTGCAGCGCGGGCTGAGCCAGCCCGCCGGCGCCGCCCCGGCGGTTGCGGCCAGCACCGACCGGCAGGCGGCGATATCGGCCTGTTCCTGCTCCGGGGTCAGATAGGGCGGCAAGGTCCCCTGGCTCCACCCATGCGCCGCCACCGGGTGGCCGCGCGCGGCGATAGCTCGCACGAGGTCGGGGAATCGTTCCGCCACCACGCCGCTGACATAGAACACGCCGGGCAGGCCCGCCTGGTCCAGGAGGTCCAGGATCCGCCACGCGCCCACCTTGGCGCCGTACTCCGCCCAGGACCGCGCCTGCAGATCGACCACCCCCGGCCGCAGCACGTTGCCCATCGGCCCGACGCCGGGGGCGGAGCCGTCCGCCCACCCTTCCAGCATCACGCTGATCGAAACGGCAAGCGGCCGGCCCGGCGGCCAGCCCGCCGGCGCGTTCCCCACCGGCACGGTCACGTCGACAACGGCCAGCCGAGCCACTCGCACACCGCGCGGCCCATCACCCAGTCCTTGTCCTCGGAAGACAGGAACGGCAGTTCCTCGGTGAAGAACGTGATCGCCTGCCGATACGTGCAGGGCAGACGGGTGAGATCGGTGCCCCAGAAGGTGCGCTGCGGCCCGAACGCGTCGAACACCTGGCGCAGGTAGCCGTGCACGGCCCGGAACGGATACGTATCGTCCGTGTAGCACGGCAGGGCCGAGGCCTTCACTGCGACATTCGGATGGCGCGCGATGCGCAGCAGGTCGGGCAGATCGACGAACGCCGCCGCGTCCTTCTCCCGCCGCAGTTCCATGTGGTCCAGCACCAGCTTCAACCCGGGATGCCGTTCCGCCAGCCGATCGAGCGCGGGCAGGTGGCCGGGCGCGAACATCATCACCGGCAGGGCGTAGCGCGCGCAGCCATCCCAAAGCCAATCGGCGCTGTCGTCATAGAGCCAGGTCATCTCCGGGCGGTAGACGAAGCGCAGGCCCAGCATGCCTTGCTGGGTGCGCCAGGTCGGCAGCTTCTCGGCGTTGGCAGGGTCCACGGTGAAGCGGCCCATCACCGCGAAACGGTCGGGATGCGCTGCCGCGGCGGCCAACGCCACGTCGTTGTAATCGCCTTCCCAGGACGGCGGGACGATCACGACGCGGTCGACCCCGGCCTCGTTCGCGGCGGCCAGAAGCTTTTCCTGCGTGAAGGGGGCTTTCTGGTGTTCGTTGCCGGGTCCCCAGGACGGCCATGGGCGTTCGGGCGTATTCGGCCCCCAGATATGGACCTGCGCGTCGACGATCTTCATGGCGCCTGCTCCTTCCCGTTCGGCGCAGATGGCGGCGGGAACCGGAAGCTGTCAACCTGGGTACGAGGCCTCCGACCGGGCCGGTACGGCCGATCAATTCGGCAGTTCGTAGCCGATCGCACGCTCGATCGCGATCGTGTGGCGGACCGCCGGACGCGCCATCATCCGCTCGGCATGGGCGGCGAGCCGCGGAAACGCCACCGGTGGCGGCTGGCGGGAATTGACCAGCCGCCAGTACAGCCGGAACAGATGAATATCGGCGATCGAGAAGACACCGAGCGCCCAGTCGCGCGTGCCCAGCCGCGTCTCCGCCTGGTCGAACGCGGCCCGCACGGCCTCCGGCCCCAGCCGGCGCGCCGGATGGAGTGTGGACGCGACGAAGGACATCCAGGACAGCGCCTGCGCCTCCGTCTCCACATCCGTGGACGGCAGCAGGCGCGCGTCGGGGAAGCGGCGCGCGAGGTAGAACAGGATCGCTGCGACCTCGGTCAGCGGGCGGTTGTCGATCAGCAGCAGCGGCACCTTGCCTTCCGGGTTCAGCGCCAGGAATGCCGCATCCCGCTGTTCCTGGCGCGCCAGAGAGATCGGGCGCGCATCGAACGCCGCGCCCGCCTCGTGCAGCGCGATGTGCACCGCCATCGAACTGGCGCCGGGTGCGAAATAGAGTGCGAGCATCGCCGCTATCCGGCCAGAAGTTTCGCCGCCGCGGGCGCAAAATACGTCAGCACACCGTTGCAGCCCGCGCGCTTGAAGCCGATCAGGCTTTCCATCATGGCGCGATCGTGGTCGATCCAGCCGTTCTGCACCGCCGCCATGATCATGCTGTACTCGCCCGACACCTGGTAGGCGAACGTCGGCATGCCGAAACGATCCTTCACCCGGCGGATGATATCCAAATACGGCATCCCGGGCTTGACCATGACCATGTCGGCACCTTCCAGCAGGTCGAGCTCGACCTCCCGCAGCGCCTCGTCGGAATTGGCCGGGTCCATCTGGTAGGTCTTCTTGTCGCCCTTCAGTGCCCCGCCGGAACCGAGCGCATCGCGGAACGGCCCGTAGAACGCGGACGCATATTTGGCCGCATAGCTCATGATCCGCGTATGGATCAGCCCGGCGCGATCGAGCCCGTCGCGGATCGCGCCGACCCGTCCGTCCATCATGTCCGACGGCGCAATGACATCGATGCCCGCTTCGGCCTGCACCAGCGCCTGACGGACCAGCACTTCCAGGGTCTCGTCGTTCGCAACATAGCCGTTGCGGATGACACCGTCATGCCCGTGGTCGGTGTAGGGGTCGAGCGCTACGTCGCCCACCAGGCCGAGGCCGGGGAATTCGCGCTTCAACTCGCGCGCGGCGCGGCACATGAGGTTGTCGGGGCTGATCGCCTCGGTGCCCTCGGCATTCTTCTTCGCCGCCGGCGTGGCGGGGAACAGCGCGATTGCGGGAATGCCGAGCGCGTGCGCCGGGGCGACATGCGCGGCCAGCCGGTCGATCGTGACCCGGGTGACGCCGGGCATGGCGGCAACGTCGGTGGTGGTCGCGGTGCCCTCGATCAGGAACACCGGCCAGATCAGGTCATCGACGGTGAGCGCGTTCTCCGCCACCAGCCGGCGGGTCCACAGATCGCGGCGGTTGCGCCGCATGCGGGTCGAGGGGAAACGGCCGACGGTCATCGCGGGACCTCCTGCAAGCCATGCGGAAGATGGATAGGGCGGGAACGGCGGCAAGGGAAGGCGCCAGGTGGCGATCACCTTGTTCGACCGGATCGAGAACGGGGAGGAGCGCTGGCACACGATCGGCACGGTCGGACCCGCCGCCACCGTGCTGTTGGTCGTGCACACCGACCCGGATGAAGGCGCATGCCTGCGGGTCTTCGGCCTGCGCGCGGCCGCGCGGCAGGAAAGGAGACGCTATGAGGACGACCCAGCCTGATCCCACCCGCCCCCGCGCTCACCGGAGCGGAGCCGGCCGGCCGACCCGCCTTCACAAGGTCATCTGCACCGACACGTTGACGAATCCGCCAGGTTGCTGGTGGCCGGGCACTGGATGGAACTCTGTCCCCGCCTGCACCACCACGTCGAGCCCCGTGCTCATTGTATAATGCCCGCCGACGCCGAGGCTCGTGAGATCAATCGCCCGCGGCGTTCCCGGGATCGTTTCTAGGTCGAATACATGAGCATAGTCCCAGAATACATCGGGGCGGAAACGATCCGTGAGCGCGGCGATGCCCAGCCGGGCCAGCAGCCGGATCGGCGGCCCGCGCAGCTCCTCGCCCAGGATCACGCCTTCCGATCCGCCGGCAATATAGGTCGGGTAGCCGCGCACCGTGCCCAGCCCGCCGATCGAGAGCTGCTCGCTCGGCAGCAGGTTGGTGCTGGAAATCTGGGTGGTGAGCCGCATCCGCCATTCGAAGCCGCCCGGCAGGGGGGTTCGCCGCACTGCGTCCAGCCGCACGTACACGTAGCTGGCGCGCGCGTAGGCAACGCCGCCCTGGGTCGGCCCTGGCTGGTAGGCGCTATCGGTGTTGCCCGCCGTCAGCCCGCCCGGGCTGAGGACGATTCGCGGGATGACGGTCGTCTCCCCGAAGCGGTCCGGCAGTGTAGCGGAATAGATCACCGGGAACTGGTCGATCTCGGCACTGGAACCGAAGACCGTCGTGCCGCCGAAGGCGATGTTGTTGTCACTGGTCTTGAAATCATATCCGAAGCTGACCTGCTGCACGAGACGGCCCAGGGTGGGCAGGTGCCGATCGTAGCGCAGGCTCGCCTGGCCGCTGTGGCCCACGCTGGCGAAGCCGCTGGGCAAGCTCGGCGCCACCCGCTCGTAGTCGCCGAACACCCGCACCGTATCGTGCCAGGCCAGCGGCACGGTCCAGCTGATACTGTGGGCGATGAAGCGCGGCCCGCCTGCGGGTCCCGGAAAAGGGCGCGGCAGGCTGAAGAAATCGTCGCTGGCGATGAACTGGTAGCCCAGCAGCACGCCGCGCCCGAACACATTGCCCGCCAGGAACCCCAGTTTCCAGCGGTCGAACCCGGTCGTCGCATTGCCGCTGTTGTCGTAGCCGGCGGAGACCGCGAACGGCAGCCGGTCGTGCACGACAAGATTGAGGTCGGTGGTGCCGACCAGGCTGCCGGGCGAGGCCAGCAGATCGACCTGGCGGAACGGATTGACGTTCAGCCAGCCCAGATCGTCCGTAACCCGGTTGATATCGATCGTATCGCCCGGCGCGATCCGCAGTCCGGCCCGGATCTGTGGCGTGGCGAACCACTGGTTGCCGCGCACCGTGACCTTGTCGACCCGGTATTCCGCCACCACGAACTGCACGATGCCCGAGGCGATGTCCTGGCGCGGCAGCACCACGTTGACGAACGGATGGCCCTTGGCGCGGTACAGCCCGACGATCCGCGCCTCGATCGCGCGCAAGGTGGCGAAGCTCGCCGGCCGGTCGAGGAAGGGATGCAGAGTGGCGCCGAGTTCGGGGCCGAAGGCGATGCCGGCGCTGGTCACACCCACGGTTCGCGCGCCCGCCGGCACGACCCCCGCCGGTGCGGCGACCAGCCTGATCCCGCGCAGGAGCGGGATGATCGTGCGCGTGCTACCCCCGCGCAGCACCGGAGCCGGAGGCACGGAGATGCGCGGCGGCGGCGGCGCGGGAGGCTGCGGCGGCGCAACCTGTTTGTAATTCTGGGCCATGGCCGGGGTGGCGATCAGCGCGAGGATCAGCGCGCCGACGGCGCCGACGGTGCTGCGGCTCATGGCGCCGGCTTCGCCGGGGCGAGGGCCGGTGCCGCGGCTTTGTACAGACCCGAGGTGCGCAACGATGTAATCCCGATGATGAAGGGACGTCCGGTGCCACCGACCGATTGGACCGTTGCGACGGTTCCGGCGATCAGCGCCGGGTGCAAGCGATGCGGCTGCAGCGGCCCCGCCGCGTTCGCCGCAACCTTTGGCGGCTTGGGTTTGCCGGTCGACGCCACCGTGAGCTTGGGTGACCCCGGCGGCTTCTTTACGGTACCGGCATGGAGCGACCCGGACGTGCCCTTGCCCGTCGTGCCCGCATCCGCCTTGCCCACACCCGTCTTGCTGGCACCCGTCTTGCTGGCACCCGTCTTGCTGGCACCCGTCGACGTCGCGGCGCTACTCGCTGTCGACGTCGCCGGGTTGCCGCCCGGGATCGTGCCGGGGCCTGCCAGCGTCCCCGCGGAGAGGTCCGACGGCGACGGCTCCTTGCGCAGGGTTTGCGGGTACTGCACGGGAACCCCGGTGTAGCTTTGCAGCACGACATAGTCCTGCGGCGCGGTGCTGGCGTTGTAGCCGCCGTTGGGACCGTCGTAGCCGGACAGCGGCGTCAGGACGTTCGCGGATGCCGGCACCAGGGGTTTGCCGGGTGGCGCCACGAGCGTACTGAATGGCGCCTGCACGGGGGCATCGTTGTACAGCGTCAGATCCGATTGTTGAACCGTATCCGTGTTCTGGGTGGGATTGCCGTAGATGTCGGCCGCGGTCGCCGGCGGCGTCGTGGGGGAGAAATACGGGTTGTAGGGCCCGGGGGTTAGGGTATTCGGGGCGAATGTGGTGGCGACATCACCGCTTGGGGTGGGGATGTCGTAGCCCGGGACAGCCATCGCGTCGCTGTAAGGCCCGTTCTGCGGCCCGCTCGCCCCTACGCCGAGCGGCTTGGCCGTGATGTTCGCCCCCGGCGCCGACACGGTGCCTGTCTGTACGCCGCTCACGCCCGCCGCCGACGCACCGCCGGCGAACACGCTCGACCCCGAAATGAGGCTGCCCGGCGAGATCGGGGCGCCGAGCAGCGCGACGGCCGACGCACCATCCGCGCTGATACCAGTCCCGAACACGCTGCTTCCCGCATAGAGGCTCGATTCGGACGGACCGCCCGCTCCGGTCGGGAGCGATCCTGCCCCGGCCGAAGACCATCCAGTCGCGTTGGCGTCCGACCCGATCATGAACGTGGTGGGCGTGACCGGGCCGGAGACGGACGGCAGTGCGGCCACCCCGCCCGACGACACATCGGTCTGGGACACGATCGATCCCGGTACGAAATTGTATTGCGTGCCGCCACCCGGGCCGTTCGGCTGCGCCGCCCCGCCCGACGATACCCCGGTCGGGTTCACCGTCACATCCCACCCGAGCCCGTAGGCCTGCTCGATCTGCAGCAGATCGACCACGATCGCCCCGACCGGGCTGAACTTCGGCGCGGTGCTGCTGCTCTGGCCGGGAAGGGTCCGAGCGCTCGCACCCAAGGTCGCCGTGCTGCCGGGGCTTACGCGGGTGGCAGCGCCCGACTGGATCACAGCGGTTTCCAACTGCGCGACGAGGGTGGCGAACCCGGCCGCGGAGCCCGATGACGCGCCGCTGCCGGAACCGCTGCTCCCGCCACCGCCGGCGCTGCCGCTGCTGACGACGCGATGGCTCCCTGTCCCGACACTGCCGCTGCCGCTGCCGCTGCTTCCACCACCGCCTGCACTATGAACGACCACCGGGAACAGGATCGTCTGCCAGCCGAGATAGGGCAGCGCGTAGGGCTGTGCCGGGAACCCCCAGGTGTTGGTCGGGAAGCTCGCGAAACGGGCCGTGCCGGACACCGGGGAGACGGTGAAGCTGGCGCTGCTGATCGTGCCGGTCTCGGTGCCGACCGCAGGCGCGCCGCCGGACAACGCCGGAGCGAATTCGCCATCGGTGATCGTGCCGTCGTTTTCGCCGGCCAGCGCACCCACCCTCGCGCCAGTGCCGCCGGCCACCGGGCCCGCCGCATAGACCCGGGTCGCGGTCGCATAGTTCAGTCCGATCAGCCCGCCGACATAGTTCACTGCGCCGCCGCCGGCCGAGGCGCCCCCGGTCACCGCGCCCAGCGCGTAGCTGTCGGTGACGGAGCCGCCGTAGTTCCAGCCCACCAGACCGCCGACGCTCTGGCCGTTGAGCGAGCCGTTGTTATAGCCGGTGTTGCCCCCGGCGTTGCCGGTGCCGTTGACGCTGCCGGTGGCGAAACTCTGGACGATGGTCGCGTAGTTCACCGCGACCAGGCCGCCGAGATTGGAGCCGCCGGCGTTGCCGGTGCTGGTGGCCACTGTGCCGGTCGCGTAGGTTTGCGAGATCGTGCCGAAATTCGACGCGACGACGCCGCCGATCGTGACATTGCTGGGCCCGATCAGCGCCCCGGTCGCGCCCGATTGCGTGATCGTGCCGGAATTGCCGCCGGAAATCCCGCCGATATAGGCGCCGTAGCCGGAGCTGATGGCGACCCCGGACAGGCTGTTCGAGATCAGCCCGTCGTTGATGCCGGCGATGCCGCCCACGCCGCGGCCCTGGCCCACGGCGACGGTCACTGTGCCCCCCACCGTCACGCCGCTGATCGTGCCGCCCGGCTGGTTCACCCCGACCAGCGGCGCGACGCCCCCGATCGGCACGCCGCCGCCAAAGGTGCTGGTGGTGATGGTCAGCGCCGCACCAAGCAGCGACAAATTCCGCAGGGTGCCGGAGTTGTCATCGATCATGCCCACGTCGCCGCCATTCCCCACGTCGTTGATCGTGAGGTTGGAAATCGTATGCCCGAACCCGTCCAGCAGCCCGCTGAAATTGGCGATCGGTACGAAATTGAAGTTGCTGAGGTCCAGATTGGCGTTCAGCGCGTAGGTGCCGGACGGAATGAGGCCCATGAGCTGCAGGTCGCTCGGCGTGTCAATCAGCAGATAGCTGACCACCGTTCCGTTCACGTTGGGCTGGAACTGGTTTGCGTTGGGGAAGCTCGCCGAGTGGTAGTACACGGTCAGGACGCCGTTCGGGATCGATACGCCGCCCGGCAGAATGACGTTGCCGCTGTCGCTCGCGCCGGTATCGGCGTACAAGGTCGCGGTCGCGCCATTGCCGGCGATGCTCAGCGGGGCGCCCGTGTCGACCGTGATCGCGTGCTGGGCGGCAATGCTGAGCGATCCCACCGCCGACAGGCCGACCGCCCCGGCGAGGTTCGCCGTCTTCAGGCTGCCCTGCGTCGCCAGCACCAGCGCGGCCGTGCTGCCGCCCAGCTCCGCGATCGCGTTGCCCGGGTTGGTCAGGCTTACGTTGCCGCCTTCCAGCAGCAGCGCATTGACCCCGATCGGCGCAGTCTGGCTGATGAGCGTCGGGTTCGCGAGACCCAGGGTGAGCGGCACGGAGGGGTCGAGCTGATCGTCCATCGTCAGGCTCGCGCCGCTGCCGGAAAAGACGAGGGTGGTGACACCGTTGGTGGGGAAGAGTTCGATGACGCCATTCACGTTGATCGCGCCGATGCCGGCGGGGACGGCGCTGCCGATCCCGGTGGCGTATTGCGCAACCATCGCGCTGACCGTGGTGGATGCACTGTTCGCCACCACGGTATTGGCGGCGACCGTGAGCCCGCTCGCCGAGCCGGTCGCGCCGGCGAGCAGGCTCTGCCCGCCGTCGGCAGCCACCACCACGTTCCGGCCACTGCCGATGGTCCCGCCGGGCAGCAGGAATTCATAGCTGCCGTCCGCGAAGCTGGCGACGCCCCCGCCGCTGAGCTCGGAGCGCAGCAGGCTGCCGTTCACCGCCGCGCTGACGCTGGTCCCCGCCACGCCGGCGCCGTTGATGAAGGTCGAAACGACAGTGCCGGAGATCAGGTCCGGCACCGTCGGTGCCTGCCAGGCCAGATAGGGAAACAGCGCGCCGGCGGCGAGCTGCCAGGTGCCGGCGGAGAACCCGCCCGGCAGGGCGGTGGCCAGGTTGGCCGCGCTCAGCGAAATGCCGCCGCCGTTGATCCCGTCCGTCGGCCATCCGCTGGTCGAACTGTCCCAGTAGGCATTGGTGGCCACCGCGACCCCCAACCACGCGCCCACCAGCCCGCCCATATAGACGTTGGGATCGGCGGTGCTGTCGCTCACCTGGCCAACCGCAAGCACCTGGGCGATGGACCCGCCGGTTTCGAGGCCGAGCAATCCGCCGGCGCGCACCTCGTTGCCGCCATTGAGCGCGGTGATCGCCACATGCCCGGTCGCATAGGAATCGGTGATGGTTCCGCCTCCGAGTTGACCCATGAGCCCGCCCAGAGTGGCCGGTCCGCCGACACCGCCCGGGCCGGTCCAGGTCACGCTCGCGCCCGAAAAGCTCTGCGTCACCGATCCGCCATATTGCAGGCCCACCAGCCCGCCACCACCACCGGTCCCGGCGGCGGTCACGCTGCCGACCATGCCGGATTGCGCGATCGCGCCGCTGTTCGTGCCGACCAACCCACCCGTGTAGCCGACCGACGCGCCGGTGCCGGTCCCGCCGCTGATCGCGCCCGAGACGGTGACGCCCAGAATGCTGCCCAGATTGTCTCCGGCCAAACCACCGGTGTCGCCGCCGCCGGGATTGGTGACCGTCTCGTTCGCCAAGGTCACCCCGACCACGGAGGCGCCGGCGCCGATCGTTGCGAACATCCCGACCGCGCCGGTGCCGCTGACCTTCAGCCCCGTGATCGTCTGCCCCAGCCCGTCGAACACGCCGGTGAACACCGGCCCGATCGGCGCAACCGCCGCGGCCGACGCTGCGAACCCGCGCCCCAGCGCGTACGTGCCCGCAAGGTTGGTGGCGATGTTCGCGAGTTCGGTCGCGTTGTTCACCAGCATATAGGCTGCGACCTGGCCCGGCACGCCGGCGTTGGCGACCACGGAGGCCGTATAGGCGGTGGGCGTCGCATAGCTGGTCGGGTTGTAGTAGATCAGCGCATGACCGGTGCTGGCGGACAGATCGACCGTTCCGTTGAGAACGACGGCGCCGGTCCCGATTCCCGTCGTGTCCGCCCGCAGCACGAGATTGCCCGATCCGGTATCCGCCACCGTCACGCCCGCATTCACCACGATGTTGCGATACGCATCGAGCGTGAGCGAGCTCGCCCCACCCCAGGCAACGTTCGCCGCGACCACGATGTCGCCCGATTGCGATCCGCCGGCGCCGGTGCTGAGCACCACGCTGCCGCTGGCCAGAGCGGCCTCCAGATCCGCTGCCGTCAACACGGAATTATCGACCCCGGCGGTGAACGATCCGGGCGCCGCGGTGGTCGTGCTGGTGCCGGTTGCGACGATCGTGAGGTTCTCCGGATCAAGCAGCAACGTGCCGATGCGCCCTGCGCCGGTCGGGTCGACCGACCCGGTGAAATCAAGCCGGCCGTCGCTGGATACCTCGACGAACCCGCCCGCCTGGCCCGACGTCGAGGAGCCCGCGGCGATCGTGCCCGCGAAAACGGTCACCCGTTTGGAGCGCACCACCACCCTGCCGCCCGCCCCGGTGCTGCCCGACGCATCGATGCGCGCCCCGGC
Organism: Pseudomonadota bacterium; assembly: GCA_019352115.1. Classification (GTDB taxonomy): domain Bacteria; phylum Pseudomonadota; class Alphaproteobacteria; order Acetobacterales; family Acetobacteraceae; genus JAJZVS01. The sequence goes on along the minus strand of JABBNW010000003.1, from coordinate 18,639 downwards.
GGCAATCGTGACTTGCGCCCCGGCGATCCCCACCGCCCCGCCGCTGCCGTCCTTGTTGCGCGCGCCGATCGTGCCAGCGAGCGTGGCGGTGCCCCCGGCGGTCAGCCAGACCTGGCCGCCGATCGTTGCGGTTCCGGTCGCCTGCACGAGCCCGCCGCGATTGCCGGCGAGCGCGTAGACATTGCCGCCGGCCGCCGCGAGCTCGGCCGCCGCGGCGGCGATCCGGCCGGTGTTGGTGACGTTGCCGGTCCCGCCGGTCGCGATCAGCAGATGCCCGTCCGCCGCGGTCGGATCGAGCAATACCTGGTTGCCCGCCGCCAGCGCGGCGATACCATGCGGAGCCAGGATGCTGCCCGCGTTGCCGACCGAAGCCCCGATCAGCGCGACATTGCCGCCGGCGGCGATCCGGCCGCGGTTCTCGACCGCCCCGGGGCCGCTGCCGGAAAACGCCAGCGCGCCGCCGGCCATGAAGCCCGGGTTCGTCACATCGCGCGAAGACGCGATGAAGCTGCCGCCGGTCACGACACGGCCGCCCGGCCCGATCACGACGCCCGACGGATTGATGAGATACGCCGAGCCGGTTGCGTGCAGGCTACCCGCGATCACGGACGCGGCCGGGCCGGTGACCCGGTTCAGGGTCGCCCCCGCGCCGTTGTCAATCTGCACGCTGTTGCCGGCGCCGATCGAAAAACTGCGCCAGTCGATCACCGCGCGCGCGCCGGACTGGCGGATCGTCATTGCGGCACCGGATGTGCCGATCGTGCCGCGTCCCGCAACGAACTGGCCGCCGCCGGGCAGCGCGCCACCGGCTCGGGCCCGGCCGGGTGAGATCGAGACGAGGCCCGCCACCAGCAGCACGGCACAAGGTGTCGACAGACCGCGGACACGTATCGCCCGCAATGTACCAAATAAGCGGATGACGGTCGGACGACGGGACATCGAGGGACTACCGGCGGTGAGTTAACAATCGTTAACAGAAAACTATCTCAGGAACAAGAGGCAAAAATGCCTCCTGTCATACAGCCTTTTTGATACGTCCCGCGACGCGCATCGATGCGACACGCACCCGCATCGGTTGCAATGCCAAGCACGCCGGCGGGACATGAAATGTTCTGGACCGCTTGCACGGGGAACCCGCCGGTCAGGTCGGTCGCACGCGCGGGCCGGCCGGCGACTGTCAAGAGCGGCCCGGCCGGGGCATGCTGCCCCCCCGACCGCCGAAGGACCCCGCCGATGCGCTTCGCTCCGCCCCGTTTCGTCCCCGCCGCCCCCGTGCGGGTCAACCTCGCCTCCGACACCCAGACCCAGCCGAGCCCGGGAATGCGCGCCGCCATGGCCGCGGCGGAGGTGGGCGACGAGCAGGCCGGCGCCGATCCCACCGTCTGGGCGCTGTGCGACCGGGTGGCCGCGCTGCTGGGCAAGGAAGCGGCGATGTTCCTGCCCTCCGGCACCATGGCGAACCAGGTCGCGCTGGCGACCCACTGCCGCCCGGGCGACCAGGTGCTGGCGCATGAGAGCGCGCATATCCTGAGCAGCGAGGCCGGCGCGCAAAGCGCGATCACCGGCGTGCTGGTGCTCGGCCTGCCGGGCGGGCGCGGGCAGTTCGACGTCGCGACCCTGGAGGCCGCGATCACCCAGCCCAGCCGCTATTCACCCCCGCAACGACTGCTGGAGGTGGAGCAGACCGCCAACCGCGGCGGCGGCGCCTGCTGGCCGGCCGCGGCGCTGCACGCGGTGGCCGACTGCGCCCACGCGCACGGGATGGCGACCCATATGGACGGCGCGCGGCTACTGAATGCGCAGGTCGCGCTCGGGGTTCCGGCCGCGGAACAGGCGGCCGGCTATGACAGCGTGTGGCTCGATTTCACCAAGGGGCTGGGTGCGCCGATGGGCGCGGTGCTGTGCGGCAGTGCGGATTTCATCGACGAGGCCTGGCGGTGGAAGCAGCGGCTCGGCGGCGCGCTGCGCCAGGGCGGCATCGCCGCGGCGGGGTGCCTCTATGCGCTCGACCACAACGTGGCGCGGCTGGCCGAGGACCATGCGAACGCGCGCGCCCTCGCCGCCGGCATGGCTGACATTCCCGGCCTGGTTGTGGAACTGCCGGAAACCAACCTGGTGTTCTTCGATACCAAGGCCACCGGCCTGACCGCGGCGGAATTCGCCGCTCGCCTGGCCGCCGAGGGCGTGCTGGTGTCGGTGACCGAGGGCACCCGCGCGCGCGCCTGCCTGCACCTCGACATCACCGCGGCGCAGGTGGCGGACGCGGTGGCCGCGATGCGGGCGGCGGCGCGCGCCTAGATGGAGGTTACGGGATCGTACTGTGGATCTGTCGTCACGCGCCTAGCTTTTCCGCAAGCTCAGGGAAGCTTGCGACGATAATATCATGCCGCGGATCGGGCTCTGGATCGGGCGGCCCTTCCGCGCCCCATTCGTTGGGGCGCCGCACGAAGGCCGTCCGGTATCCGGAGGCTTTCGCGGCATTGAGATCGAAATTGTGGCAGGCAACCATGCAACATTCGCCCGGGTCCAGCTGGAGGAACCTGGCGCAGCCCTTGTAGGACTCGGGCAAGACCTTGTATTTCCCAATTGCTTCGCAGGAAATGACGGCATCCCAGGAAAGACCATTTTGCCTGGCCGTGTCCATGATGATGCGGAAGCTTAGCAGCGTGAACGAGACACACATGAATTTGCTGCGCAGCCGTGCAAGCGAATCGGGGAAGTCCGGCCAGCATTTCAGGCTATGGATCGTATCCCACCACAACGTGCGGCGTTCTTGATCGTTAAATGCGTCAAGCCCGTTGTCGGCGAGCACTTGATCGAGTGCATCACGGTGGGCGTCGTCGAAAGTCATCGTGGGCGGCGCGTGTTCGCCATGGTTCAGGATCAGTTTAAGCGAGGTGCGGCGGAATTCGTTGGCAAGCTTGCCCCAGTCTCGCTCGACACCGTGCCGGGCGCCAACGGCGGCGAACGCCGTCCGTATACCCGAATGCCAGTCAAGAATGGTTCCCCCGGTGTCGAAACACAGCGCCTTGACATTGATAGGGCTCATCATGCCACTCCTTTCGTTGGGGACTGCTGCGCGCGTGGAGCACGTGATGCACTGGCGTTCGCTGTCATACCTTGCCTCTCATGCCTTGCCCCTCAGGCGGTGGCGCGGCGTAGCAACGCGCAGATCACCAGCATCTTGACGATGACATCGCCGACGAACGGCTCGACCGCCGCGCTGATCCTTGCCGCCAGCACGGGCGGCGGTGGGGCCCCCGAATCGGCCAGCCGCACCAGCAGCCGGTCGGCCCGAGACTTTGCCGCGCGCTGGGCCTGATCGATCGCGGCGGCCAGCCGGCCGTCACCGTCCAACGGCGCAAGCAGCAGCCAGGCAAACGACAGATAAGACGGCCAATGCGCGAGATGCCGATACATGCTGGCAAGCACGGCGCCGGGACGGCGTGTGCCAAGCCCGTTCAGCGCGGTTACCAGCGCTGCGGTCTCGGGTTGCATGTCGGTCAGGTTGAGCAGCTTCGGCAGCCCGAACCGTGGCGTCTGGGCCAGCGGCATCGGTTCAGCCGCCTTCGCATCCACCGGCGCGCGCCCATCCAGGCGCCCGCGCAACGTGGTCAGCGCCACGACGGCCATCGCATTGGTGTGGTCATAGGCCGCCAGGACGTCTCGGATGGCCGCCAGGTCGCCCGGCCGGAGGCCCATCCCTGCGTACACTTCTGATCGGATCGAAGGCCCCGGTGGCAGCACCAGTTCCGTGTGCAGCGCCGCCGCCTCGCTGACCACCGACCCGTCAACGTAGAGCGGACGCAGCGCCCCCCAGGTCCAGGGCAGCGCGCCTTCTATCGTGGCCAGGTGACGCCAGATCAGGTTGACGACATCGACGCCCAGGACGTGCCGGATATCGGCGAAGATGGCGGCGGTCTCGCCTGTCGCGGCCGCTTCGGTGATGGCGGGAACCGGGTCGCTCATGCTGGCCTCATGCGATGCGATAGCGTTTGACGGCGTCCTTGTCCCAGGACACGCCCGAACCCCCTCCCACCATTCGCCGCAATCCGTTCTATATCGTCCGTATTAGAATAGACCGGACGGTCACCCGAGGCAACCCCCCCGTCCGGATCGCTCAGCGCCTGTTCTCCCCTCGGTTGATGGCTGCGGATCCGGTCCGACGCTTACCCATGGGGCCGTGATCTCTTTCCGTGATTGCGAAGGAATGGACAAAAGCCGGTCTATGGCGACTCGCTGGCGTTATCAGCCGCCCTCCCCAACGAACGAAGGCGGGGGACCAGGGCGGGTCGCGCTGTCGATGATGTCGTCCCAGCTCTTGCCCCGGGCCCTGAAACTCTCAATGGTCGGGCCGATGGAATTGCCGTAGATGGCAAGTGTCCGGGTGCGTATCCGCGAGCGCAGGGGCTCCGGCGTGAGCGCCTTGAAAGTGGCTGCCAACCGGGCGCGCTCGGCGTGGACGGCGCGCGCGATCAACTCCGACGAGCGGCCTTCATCCCGCAGTGCCGCAACCCACGCGCGCAACCCCAGGACAGCCGCCTCGTACCGGGATCTCAGGTCGCCATCCGTCATCGCGCCGAGTGACCTGGCAAGAACACGATCAGCCCACTCATGTAGCGCTTGATCCCGGTGCAACGCGGAGGAGCGCCAATGCCGGCCCAAGAATACCTTCAAGCAGGGCGCGCTCGGGCCGCACGCGTGCGAGGACGCGAATGCCCATCAACACGCCGAGAAGGTGTTGCGCCAAGGTTTCCGCCGGCGGCGCACGGGTGATCGTGCCGTCGGCCTGACCGGCCCTGATACATGCCAGGAAGAATGCCTCGATCTGTACAAGAACGGTGGCGACGACCGTGCGAAACCCGGGATCGTGCGGCGCCACGTCAAGCGCCGCGTTCACCAGCAAGCATCCTTTTCGGTCGCGATCGCCGAGTGAGCGTTTCACGATCTCCCCGAAGAACGCCTCGATCGCGCAACAGGGCGGCAATGCTTCGCAGCGGCGGATTCTGTCGGCGATGCTCGTTTCGACGTAGTGATCCAAGGCTCGCCCATAGAGCGAGCGCTTGTCCCCGAAGGCGTTGTAGAGGCTCGCTGCGGTGATACCGGTGTGTGCCACCAGCTCCCTCACCGAGGTCGTCTCATACCCCTGCTTCCAGAAGCACTGAACAGCCGCATCCAGTACGGCCCCCTCGTCGAATTCCCTCGGTCTTGCCATCCCACCACCTGTCCATCGCTCCGGGGCACCTTGACATCGCTGCCATCGGAGAAGATTATAGGACGCTCATACTAGAACACAAGGCGCGGGTGACCCGAACGGCGTCAACCACGTCGCGAGGGCTCGCGCCCGTAATGTTCGGGATCAGAGGAGGATCAGCCAGATGGGACTGCAACAGCAGCTTGACGCCTTCAGAGCCGAGTTCGCGCACAGAGCGCCGGCCGGCAGACCCGCTCTGTACGAAGCAAAAATCAGCGAGCTGCGCGCGAGTTTTGCGCCGGAGACCGCGATCCGAGCCGGCGACAAGGCGCCTGATTTCACGCTGCCGGACGCGCAGGGGAAGACTGTCTCGCTTGGCACCCTGCTGGAGGCAGGGCCGGCGGTGGTGACCTTCTATCGCGGCGGCTGGTGCCCCTACTGCAACATCCAGCTCCGCGCCTACCAGATGGTCCTGCCCGACGTGGCGGCGCTCGGCGCGCGGCTGGTCGCGATCTCGCCGCAACTCCCGGACGGCTCGCTCTCGACCGCCGAGGCGAACGAACTGACCTTCGACGTGCTCAGCGACGTCGGCAACGGTGTCGCGCGCAGCTTCGGGCTTGTCTGGTCTCTGCCTGAAGAGCTGCGTGCGGCACTCCGGTCGAACAACAAGGCGCTGCCGGCGATCAACGGCGACGATAGCTGGGAACTGCCGGTGCCGGCCACCTATGTCATCGCCCGCGACGGCCGCGTCGCCCGCGCCGCCATCGACGTCGACTACCGCAATCGCCTGGAACCCGATGCCGTCCTCACGGCGCTGCGTTCGTTGCGCACAGCGTGATCCTCCCGGGCGCGCGCGTGCGCCCGCCCGAAATAGCGGCCGCCACACGGAAGGCCGCACCACCCAGACCCCGAGGAGACACCATGATCCGGTTCTATTTCCACCCGACTCCCAATCCCGCGAAGGTCGCGCTCTTTCTTGAGGAGGTCGGCCTGCCCTACGAGGCAATTCCGGTCGATACCAGCAAGGGCGAGCAGCACACGCCTGCCTTCCGCGCGGTCAACCCCAACGGCAAGGTGCCGGCAATTGTTGATACGGAAGGTCTCGGAGGCAAGGAGGCGCGCGTGTTCGATTCCACCGCGATCTTGATCTACCTGGCCGAAAAGACCGGCAAGTTGCTCGGCAAGCTCGAGGACCGGCCGGAGCTGCTCTCCTGGTTGCTTTTCATCGCCTCCGGGCTCGGCCCGTTCTCGGGTCAGGCAGTGCATTTTCAGTTCGCCGCTCCCGATGGCCTGGACTACGCGGTCAACCGCTATCGTCGGGAAGCCGAACGGCACTACCAAGTGCTGAACGACCACCTCGAGGGCCGGGAGTTCATCGTTGGTGCCACCTACACGATCGCCGACATTTCCGCCTGGGGCTGGCTCGATCGCGCCTCCCGCGTCCGCAAGGGTGAAGCCGACCCGCTCGCTGCGTTTCCGAATTTGAAGCGGTTGTTCGAGGCTGTCGACGCGCGCCCCGCCGTTGCCCGGGCGCGGGCGGTCGGGAAGGACCATCCCTTCAAGAAGGTCAGTGACGAGGAGACCAAGCGTGCCCTGTTCCCCTCCAACTATCCGACTGCGTCGTAGGGAGGGAACGTCATGAACCTGCAAGGAAAGCGCGTCCTCATCACGGGGGGATCGAGCGGCATCGGGCTCGCCATGGCCCGCATCCTCCTGACCAAAGGCGCGAAGGTGGTCATTTCCGGCCGCCGAGCGGATATTTTGGCAACTGCCACCGACGGGCTCAGGAGCGCCGGCGACCAGGTCTGGAGTATTGCCGCCGACGTTGGGACCACCGAGGGGCGGGCGACGACGTTGCAGAAGGCGCGCGATGCCCTGGGGGGGCTGGATATCCTCATCAACAACGCCGGCGGCGCGCGTGCCGGCCGCCTCGAGGCAACCTCGGAGGCCGAAATCGAGGCGATGGTGACGGTTGATCTTCTGGCGCCGATTCTGCTTACCCGTGCGGCACTGCCGGCATTGCGGGCGAGCGGTGACGCCGTCGTGGTGAACGTCACATCCGGTATCGCCCTGGTCGGCGCCCCGTTCTACACGACCTATGCCGCCGTCAAGGCTGGTCTGGCTCGCTTCGGTGAGGCGCTGCGGCGGGAGCTGAAGGGCGAAGGCGTCCATGTGCTGACCGCCTACCCCAGCGGCACCGACACGCCGATGATGAAGTCCAACCGCGCCGGGCCGGAGTTGGGTTTTGGGCGGGAGGCCGCCTCCGACGTCGCCGCGGCCATCGTCGCGGGCATCGAGACAGGTGCCTTCGAGGTGATCCGGGGAGGCGAGGCTCGCGCGCAGATGATCGCGCTCAACCGGGAAAACCCGGCTGCGGTGGACGAGCGGTTCCTCGCGCTGAAGCCCGCACTTGAAGAGGCGGTGAAAGACCACGCCGCGCTTTAGGCCCGGCTTCACCGCCGAAACTCTCCATGCACAGGACGCGAAAGAGATGATCGAACTCTACTACTGGCCGACGCCGAACGGCCACAAGATCACGATGTTTCTGGAAGAAGCGGGGCTGGATTACACGATTCAGCCCGTCAACATCAGTGCAGGCGACCAATTCAAACCCGAGTTTCTGGCGTTCTCGCCGAACAACCGAATGCCCGCGATCATCGATCGTGATCCCGCGGACGACGGCGAATCGGTCACAGTGTTCGAGTCGGGGGCCATCCTTCTCTATCTGGCCGAGAAGACGGGCCGCTTCCTACCCGCCGACCTGCGGGGGCGAAAGACGGCGATGGAATGGCTGTTCTGGCAGGTCGGCGGGCTCGGGCCGATGGCCGGGCAGAACCATCATTTCGGCGTCTATGCGCCGGAGAAGATCCCCTACGCGATCAACCGCTACGTCAATGAGACCAACCGCCTCTATGGCGTCATGGACCGTCAGCTCGCCGTCCATCCGTTCCTGGCCGGCGAAGACTACAGCATCGCCGACATGGCGTCCTATCCGTGGGTCGTGCCGTGGAAGCGACAGCAGCAAAACCTCGATGACTTCGTCAATCTGCGCCGTTGGTTCGACAGCATCCGCAACCGTCCCGCAACGCAGCGCGCGTATGCCAAGGGTGAGCCCTTATCGGCGCAGCCGGCCGTGACGGAGGAAGGGAAGAAACTTCTGTTCGGCCAGACGGCGGCCAACGTTGGCAGAGTCTGATCCGCCCGCCGGCGTCATGAGCCCATTGGCCGGGTTGGCCGCCCGGCAATGGCGGGACTATTGCGCCCGAGAGCCGGGCACATGCTTTGCCGATCCGGGCTTCACCCTGGACCTGCGCCAGGCGTACGAGCTGCAGGGCGCCGTCTCGGCCCTGCGCGTGGCAGCCGGCGACCGTGTGATCGGCTACAAAGTAGGCTGCACCGGACCGGGCACCACCACGCAATTCGGGATGCCCGGCCCGATCCGCGGCCACCTTTATGAAAGCGAGGTTCGTCGGAACGGCGTGGCCCTCGACGCCGCCGACTTCGCCAGCTTAGCGATTGAAGGCGAAATGGCCCTTCGCATCGGCGAAGACGGCGAAATCGCAGCCGCGTTTCCGGCCATCGAATTGCATCACTTCGTCTTTCGAGCGCCGCACAAGACATTGGTGGAGCTGGTCGCAAACAACGGCCTGAACGCCGGCATCGTGTTGCCGGCGGACGGATGGCTGTCAGCCCGCGCCCGCGCGATGGGCCGGGCCCGCCTTTCGGTCCAGATCGGTGATCGGTGCGCCGGGTCGGGCGCGTTGTGGCCGCTGCCTGGCGGGGCGGCTGCCTCCGTCGATTGGTTACGCCAACATCTGTCTGAGTTCCGATTGGCGTTGACTCCGGGCCAGATCGTCCTCTCAGGCACGCCCCTGGGCCTCTATCCGGTGGTTCCTGGCGACAACGTCATCGTGTTCTTCGACAACGAACCGGTTGTACGCTGCTCGATTGTGTAGAAGGTCGCGCCGCATTCCGCCACGGAAAGCCTGGTTGCGCCCCGCGGAATAGCCGGCGAAGCGTGTGTCGTCCCTTTGCGACGCAGCCTTCCGGACCACTCGCTGAGAACCGCCTATGGGCAGGCCCGTTCCCGGGCGCTGTTCGAGCACATACCCGGCTCTGAACTCGAATGCCCCCGCGAGATTCAGTCCAATCCCGGAATGGGGCCACGCGGTGAAGGTGACGAAGGCCGGAGACCGGAGCTGGAAGCCCCATCCCAGCTGGGCGCCAGCGGCGCGCAGGGTTTCGAGGACCCCGCCGATAATGAGGATCGTGACGACAACACCCGCGGTGTAGGCCAGACCCTGCGCACGGATGACGCACCTGCCCTCACCGCCCGGCTGCGCCACGCTCAGCGCCTTGATGGCGAGCACGGGGAACACGCACGGCATCGGATTGGGCAGCAGGCCGCCCAGCAGCGCACCGAGTGCCGACCACAGCCGATGTAGAGGCAGACACGGCGGGACCAGCCGCGGCAAGTTTCGGCGCAATCGCCAGCGCCTCCCCTTTCCCGGCCGCATCGGTGATTTCAAGCACGCCCCTGAGCGGGTCCGGCGGCGACCATTTGAGCGGCTTGAGCGCCAGGGAGAATCCAGCCGGCTGGAAATCCAACCGCTGCGGCGCCGCATTGACAATCGCGTCAGGGCGGTTGGGGAAGAAGTGGGCGGTGCGAAGGTCGGAGCGATCGAGCCCCTTCCCTGTCACGGTCAGGACGCCATTGGCCGTGACGGTGGACGCGAAAGGCGACGATTTGGGCTTCGCGTCATGCGCCGACGCGAAAAGCCCGGCCTCCGCGGACGGGGACGCGGCCCCTTCGGACAGGCGCAGGCGGAACCTTGCTTGCTGCGGCACGCAGATGACCGAACTGCACACCAGCCAACGGGCAAGACCGTTCAGATTGACACCCCCTGCCGATGCTGCTTGTGGAAGGAATACCGTGAACGGCAGGAGCGCCGTTCCGCTGACAACGTAGTCACCCAGACCGTTGGTGACGAGCCAGTCCGGTGCGGGCCAGTCGAACGCGCCGGTCGTGACGTGAGCGGGCTGCGTCAAACTAAGCTGCGGAGGCGAGCCGGCATCTCCCGCATCTTTCCAATAGATGTGCCACCCCTTCGACAGCCGGAACAGCAGACCCAACCGGAACATGGTCCCGCTGACCTTGTCGCTCTTGGACACGATGGAGACGGTGTCCTCGTGGCTGACGAAGCGATTGCTCTCGGCTGCCCGCGCCGCCACGGGCGCCACCAGAACGCCGATCAGCATCATGCTGAAGAGCACCTTCAAGAAGGGGGCCGAGGCAAACATGGCGGAAGGCATCCTTCGCTCAGTTTTCTGCCGCACCAACGATTGTTCCATCGGAACGCTGGACAAGGGCCGCATACTTCGTTCCCGCTGGCGCCCGCATCTCCCGTTCCCATGGCTGCCCGTCCCAGGCGCCGAGCCTGGTGATGCTGCGTACGACGTTCACTTCCGGCAGCGTCGCGCCGCCATTCTCCCCTCCACGCACTTTCGTTGTGCGCTCCGGATCGAAGCCGAATAGCCAGACTGCCGCGATCCCGGTTCCCGGTCCGACATGAACGGAGACCTGTCCGTTGAGGGCTTTCACCGAAACTTGGGTTGTGTCGCTCCCGGCGATCGCCGCTCTCGCTCGGCTGATCGCAGCCGCCATCGTGGCTTTGTCCGATCCCACGAATTGCGCCTTGCCATCGACGACGGCCTCCGGCGTGTAGACCTCCTTGCTTCCCCTGAGAGACGCGTAATGATCCTGAAGGTCCGTTGCGGCCGGAAGAGAAAACGGGTCCTTCCAGGCAGAATTGTCCCAATAGGTCACATGCAGATCGAGTGCGAGGATATCCGGGTCGGTCGCCTTGACATGGCGGAGCAGCGCGTCGGCCGGAGGGCAATCGGAGCAGCCCTGCGAGGTGAACAACGCCACCACAACCGGCCTGGGAGCGGCAAACGCGGTGCCCGTCATCAAGCTGACCACGGTCAGACCCGCGAGAAGGTGCCGGGCCATGACCCGCTGAACCAGTCGCAACCCTGATTGGTGCGGTATCCGCCTGTCCATTTGTTGGTGACCTCCACGGCGATGATCGATTTCGGGTTCTTGAAGCCGAGCCTGGTCGGGCTCCGCAGCCGGGCCGGCGCGCCCAGGAAGTCCGGGGCGAGGATATGAAATTGCCGCCGAGAAAATCCTAGAGCGGCCAGAGCTGGACCGGTTTCCAAACGGAGAGGCCGGAAAACACAGCAAGGATGCCAAGCGCGATCACCCCGCGATAGAGCAGGCGCCGCACCGCATTGTAGAGCCCGACTTCGTGAGGCAGGTGGAAGCGCAACGCGGCCCTCACGCGCAGCGGCCAGGGATCGATGACTTTTGCGCCGGGACGTTCCTGCGCCGGCCTGATCGCGGGGTGACCAATACCTGAGCGCCGTTCATTGTGGACCTCTAGCCATTCGACGCGATGCGAACTTGCGTCGGCTTTGCGCGGTACAGCCCCGGAAACAGCTTCCTGAGAGCGATGATCTTCGGCGCGTCGATCAGCGCGATGTACGGGCTGCCGGGATGCAGGGTTGCGTAATTCTGGTGGTAGGCCTCGGCGCGGTAGAACGGCATCGCCGCTGCGACCTGCGTCACGATGCGAGCATCGAACGTATGCGCCGACGCGAGTTGCTTGAGATACGCGTCCGCGACCTTGCGCTGCTCGGCGTTCTCCACCCAGATCATGCTTCGGTATTGCGTGCCCTCGTCCGGCCCCTGATAGTCCCGCTCCGTTGGGTTCGCCGCGACAGAGATGAAGATCCGCAGCAAGGTGCCGTAGCTGATCTCACTCGGGTCATAGATGATCTTCAGGGATTCGGCATGACCGGTCGATCCGGTGCTGACGGTATCATAATGTGCCGTGCCCGCGGTGCCCCCGGTATAGCCCGAAACCGCCTGCGTCACGCCTTGGACATGCTGGAACACATCCTGCATCCCCCAGAAGCATCCGCCCGACAGGATTGCAGTCTCTGTGCCATGAGCTTTCGCCAGCGGAGCATCAAGCGCGGGCACCGGCGCCAGGACGACGGATTCAGCTGCCAACGCGCTCAAGCCGGCAAAGGCTGAGAGGACGCCGGCAAGGCAGGCGGACAAGATCAGCTTACGCATCATGCTTTCCTCGGAGTGAAGGACAGCGCCAGGCCGTTCATGGCGTCGCGAAGTCCGGTGGGCGGCGGTCCATCGCGGAACACATGGCCAGGATAACCGCCGCTTCCTGCCCACTGCTTCCTGGCGTCTTGCTTCGAAGAGGACAGTTCGACGGTTACAGCCAGCGGGCCGACCAATGTCGCGGGGGCCAAATGTTTTTTGCGGCTGGTGCGCCGTCAGGTCGTAACCGGTTCCCGAAATTTCCCGAACATCGGGCGTCACTCTCATGGACCCGGTCAGGCGATCATCATGCGCGACAATCCGATCCACACTTTTTTCCAGGTTCTGGGGGGCAACATCCCGGACCAACTCAGCCTCGGCGGGTTCCGCTGGTTCGAGGTCGTGCTTTATTGGGTGCTTCTGATCGGCAGCCTCGCGGTCGCCTACACGAACTGGCGCCTTGACCCGACCCAGCGCACCGGCACCCATCTCAGCATCTACGCCATGCGGCTGGTCAGCGCCGGCATGTGGTACCTGGGCACGCTGTGGAAGCTGCCGCTGCCGATATCGGCGGGATTCACGTATTGGCTCGGGAATACCGTCAAATACAGTTCTTTCCAGGTGCACGCGTCGATCATGCAGGTATTCCTGAATCATATTGCGTTGGTTCAGCCACTGGTCTTTCTGCTGGAAACCGCCCTTGCCATATCGCTGATGCTGGGCATCGCGGTGCGCCTGGCCGGGATCGTCGGTGTGCTGTTCACTCTCAATCTGCTGATCGGTCTCTACAACGATCCGACGGAATGGCCGTGGACCTATGTCGGCATCATCTGCGCCCACGGCATGTTCGCGGTGGCCCAGGCGGGCCGCAGCCTCGGCATCGACAACCTGCTGGCCAAGCGCCTGATCCCCGGCCTCCCATACGATGGGGCCGTGGCACGCGCGATGTCTCTCGCGACGTAGATGCGCAGCGAGCCATCGCGTTCCGGCCGCTCGGAGTTGGGGGCCGCGGGGATTGCGGCCCGCGCGGCTCGGTCGGTTCTCCAGGAGCGCGTCTCGGCAGTGCTCGAGGGGTGCGAAGTGGTCAGGCGCTGGACCATGCTCAGCGGAGGTATCGTTTGGGCCGGCCAGCTCCTGGTGGCGCGGATCTGGCTCAGCCAGGCGATCTTCGTCCACCAGATCGTGATGATGATGCGTGCCGCTGGATTTTCGCAGGCACCGTCGGTTGGTGCCGCGCTCATCCGGAGCGTGGCACCGCTTCTGCTTGCGAGTGGCTTGGCGACCCGCCCGGTGGCGTTACTGCTGCTGCTTGGCGTCGGCCAGGGCGTCTCCGGGGCGCCTTTGGCCGGTCCGCAGGCTCTTCTCCTGGTCTGGCTGCTGATTGGCGGCGCAGGCCCGTTGTCCCTCGATTTCCTGTTGCGCGGTGGCCTCGCGCGCATGCCGGTCTGGGCGGTGCGATCCATAAGCCGGCTGTACGCAGCCAGTGACGCCCTCGGCGAACTCGTGCTTCCGCTGGGCACGCGTGTCATCCTCGCAGTCGCAATCGCTGCAGGAACCGGTTTCGCCATGTGGCCGGTGCCCTTCACCGGCGCGTTGGTCAGGGCGCCTTGGTGGACGCTTCTGCTGTGTTGGGCGCTTCTGTTGGGCCTCGGGACACGGCCGGTCGCGTTGATTTTTTGCGCGCTTGCCCCGCCCATTTTCCTTTCCGCCAATACCCCCGATCCACTCGAAGTCGCTCTGCTGCTCTTGCTGATCGCGGCGAAGGGGGCGGGGAAGCTGTCGGTCGATGCGCTGGCTTCCCGCTGGGCCGGCACCCATCTGCGCATGCCGGAGCGGGCGGATGCAAAGGTCCCGCATGTCGTCGTCGTAGGCGGCGGCTTTGGTGGAATCGCTGCCGTGGGCGGACTGCGGCGGACGTCATGCCAAATCACGCTTATCGACCGACGGAACCACCATGTGTTCCAGCCGCTCCTTTACCAGGTCGCAACCGCGGCCCTGTCACCAGCCGATATCGCGATGCCTATCCGCGGCGTCCTGCGCGATCAGCGCAATGCGACCGTTCGCCTCGGGGAGGTGGTCGGCGTGGACCTCGTTGCGCGTGAAGTCCTGCTGCCCGCGGAACGCATTGCGTTCGACTATCTCATTCTCGCGACCGGCGCGCAGCACAGTTACTTCGGCAAGGACGAATGGGCGGCACACGCTCCGGGGCTGAAGAGCATCGAGGACGCGACGGCGATGCGCAGCCGAATGCTGCTGGCCTTCGAGCAAGCGGAAAGCGAGGGAGACGCGGCCAAACGCGAAGCCTGGCTCACCTTCGTGGTGGTTGGCGGCGGGCCGACCGGGGTGGAACTGGCCGGAGCATTGGCCGAATTCGCCCGCACTGGCCTCGAGAAGGATTACCGGGCGATCGATCCGGCCACGGCGCGGGTCATTCTGGTGCAGTCCGCGCCCCGGGTCCTGCCCGCCTTCTCGCCGGTCCTGTCGGCCCACGCTGAACGCGCGCTGCATGATCTCGGCGTGGACGTCCGTACCGACGCCAAGGTAACCCAGATCGACCGGGACGGCGTGGAAATCAACGGCCTACGCATTGCGTCCCGAACGGCATTCTGGGCCGCCGGGGTGGCTGCGTCACCGGCCGCGATGTGGCTTGGGCTGGCCGGAGACAAGTCCGGCCGCGTCGTCGTCGACAGCAATCTTGCGGTTCACGGTTGCCCCGGCGTCTTCGCGATCGGTGACACGGCGGCCTCTGCCGGGTGGGCGGGCGCTGGAGTACCCGGGTTGGCACCCGCGGCGAAGCAGCAAGGACGCCATGCCGCCGACGTCATCCGCGCCGCTATCAAGGGGCATCCGTCGCCCCGCGCCTTCGAGTACCACCACTATGGCAATCTCGCTACCATCGGACGCCTCGCCGCTGTTGTCGAAATGCGCCGGCTTCGGTTGTGGGGCGCCCCAGCCTGGTGGCTCTGGGGGCTCGCTCATGTGTTGCTCCTGACCGGCGGCCGCAACCGCGCCACCGTCGTGCTGAATTGGCTCTGGGCCTACATCACCTACAGGCGCGGGACCCGGTTGATCACCGGAAAGACGGGGGACGCCTGAGCCATCGGCGCCGGGCGGGCCGCGTGGCGATGCAGTTTAACTTCAACCCTGGCTATTCTAGTTTGTTCGTTCTAATGTCCCCCGGGTGCGGGTTCTGCCTGCAGCCGTCGCCCCTGCCCTCCCCTTCGTCGCAGGCGGGGCGGCAAGGACATCACTCTCCAGCCGAATCGCGGGAACATGCCGAAATACCTTGACGTCGGAACGGTCGCCTCTTGGCCGGCCAGTGAACAACGGACAAGGTCCACTCACGTCATTCGCTCGATTGCGAGCCAATTGCTTCGCGCGGACTGGATTTCCGACATTGTATCGTCCAGCCGTGTAACCCGCCTCGGATCGGCGCCGAACATCAAGTGCGACGCCAGCGTGACGACCAGGCGTAGAGCATACCTTCCGCTTGTGGGTCGGATCAATTCGAAAGGGGCTTGGTCGTGAGTGCCAAGCCCGACGAAGCCTCCGCTCCGAGCTGGGATCAGTTGATGGCTGCCGCACAAGCAGGGGACGTGAATGCGTACAGAGCCTTACTCGGTGAACTGGCTTCGTGGCTGCGCCGGTACTACGCAAGGCGTCTGCCGCCTTCCATGACCGAGGATGCGGTTCAGGACGTTTTGCTGGCAATCCATGAAAAGCGTCATACTTATGATCCGGCCCGTCCCTTCGGACCATGGCTCGCTGCCATCGCGCGATACAAGTGGATAGACCGGCTGCGCTCACTCAAGGCGGAAGCGTCAGAGCCCCTGGACGAGACTATGGGTGTGCCGGATCATGGGGACGCCGTCGTTGCTGGATCGGCATTAAGGCGACTTCTGGCCGAGCTGAAGCCCCCGCAGGCCGAGGCGATCCGCCTCGTGAAGCTCGAGGGCTACAGTGTCGAGGAAACGTCACGAGCGACCGGTCAGTCAGTCTCGCTCGTCAAGATCAATATCCATCGCGGCCTCAAGCGTCTCGCCAGCCTTGTCAAGGCGACCCACGATGCGGACTGATCTCCTCATCGATCGCCTCAGCCAGAATCTCCAACCGGTGCGGCCACGGAGCATCAAGCGGGAGGCGTTGCTTCTGCTTGTCCTGGGCGCGATCGAGGTCGCGGCGTTCGTCGGCATGGGGTTCATGCGCCCGGATATGCCCACGGCGATGGAGAACCCCTCCTTCTGGTGGAAGCTTGCCAGCACCGGGCTCATCGCCATTCTTGGTGCCGGCGTTGCGCTTATCTCGGCCGATCCCGTCCGATCGCCGCGCCATGGACTCCGCTGGATACTGGTCTGCGTCGTTGTGATCTTCGTTTCCGGCTGGTTCATTGACGCGGCGGGTGACGGGGTGGCGGAACTGGTCCGTCGTCTCGACTGGACACATGGCCTTCAATGCGTGTGGAAGATGGCGGCGTTGTCGATCCCCCCGGCTATCGCCTTGGGTAGGCTGATACGACGTGCTGCCCCAACCGATCCCTCCGGGACGGCACTTGCCGCGGGACTTTCCTCTGCTGCCTGGGGAGCGTTCGTCTTTGTCTTCGCCTGTCCCTCGGACGATCCGCTCTACATCGCAGTCTGGTACACGGTCGGATGCTCGATCGTAACCGTCGTCGGACGGGCCGTTTTGCTGCGGCTGTCGCGATGGTGACGCCGCCCCTTCATCCAACCGGAATGCCCTGCCGTCGCTTCGTATTTCGGGGATTTCCGCGCCACCGCCTGCTGTGAGATCGCGTTCATGAACCAGATTGCAAGCCCGACATCCAGCCCCTCCGCGCCGCGGCCACGTGCGGGGCGCCGACTTCATCCCTGGCCCCTCAGGATCATGCATTGGATCAATGCCGTGGTCATGCTGGTGATGATCACATCCGGTTGGGGTATCTACGACGACGACGTGATCATTCGCGGCTTCTACTTCAGCTCCTTCTGGCGCCTCGGTGACTGGGCGGCCTGGAGCCTCAACTGGCACTTCGCCGGCATGTGGTTCCTTGTCATCAATGGTCTGGCTTATCTGACCTATGGCTTCGTCACCGGACGTTTCAGGGAGAAGCTGCTGCCGATCCGTCCGGCCGAGGTGGTGCAGACCGTCATCGACACGCTGCACTTCAAATTCGCCCACGAGGACATCACCGTCTACAATGCTGTCCAGAAACTTCTCTACATCATCGTCATACTTGCCGGCATCTCACAGGTCGTCACCGGACTCGCCATCTGGAAGCCTGTACAGTTCTCCGGTCTGGTTTCATTGCTTGGCGGCTTCCAGACCGTGCGGGTGCTGCATTTCGCGGGGATGGCGGTGATCGTTGGCTTCCTGATCGTGCATGTGGCGCTTGCGCTTCTCGTGCCCAAGACCCTGTGGGCAATGGTCGCCGGCGGGCCGCGTGTCACTCCCAACAACCAGGCTCAGGCACACCACTCGCAGAAAGGTCACACAGCATGAGGTCGCCCTTTAGCCCGGACGTCGTGCCGGACACGGCCATCCTTGACGATCATCAACCGCTGATCCGCTCGCTTGAGCGGCGCGGGTTGATTCGCGGAAGCCTCTCCCTCGGTGCGCTCGCACTGCTGACCGGGTGCGACGTCAAGCGCCCGGAATCCGTCGAATCCGCACTGCTGGCGATCTCTCGACTCAACGACGACGTGCAGGCGCTGTTGTTCAACCCGAACAAGCTGGCGCCGACCTATCCCGCCTCGATGATCCTGAGACCGCCCAAGTTCAACGCTTATTACGACGTGATGGACGTGAAGCCGGTGAACGGGACGACATGGCGGCTGGAGGTGTCAGGCCGCGTCGCCGACAAGCGGCACTGGAAATTGCAGGACCTGCGGGCGTTGCCACAGACCTCAATGGTGATCCAGCACATCTGCGTCGAAGGCTGGAGCTATATAGGCGGCTGGAGCGGGCCGACATTGCGAATCTTCCTGGAGCATATCGGCGCGGACCTTCGCGCCAAATACGTGGCCTTCAAGACGGCCGATGACTATCCGAGCAGCATCGACATGGCGACGGCGCTGCACCCGCAGACCTTGCTGGCGATCCAGTATGGCGGCCAGACGTTGGCCGATCCGTTTGGCTTTCCGGTACGCCTGCGCACGGCAACCAAGCTCGGGTACAAAAATCCCAAGTGGCTTACGTCCATCGAGGTCACGAACACGTATACCGGCGGATATTGGGAAGCGAAAGGCTTCCCTTGGTTTGCCGGCATATGATACGCTCCGTAGCAATCCGTATCCTGCTTGGATCGTGCTTCCTGGCCGCGGCGACG
>JABBNW010000084.1 GCA_019352115.1 Pseudomonadota bacterium | reverse complement strand
GAGGTCGTCCCGGGGCAGGAGTTGCTCGCCAGCGTGTGGCGCGGCGTGAATGTCGAGGAAAGCAGCCTGCGCTTCCATATCAAGAACCTGCGGAAAGTCCTCGGCGACGTGCAATCCGAGACAAAATATGTCACCAACGTTGCAGGCCGCGGCTATTGCTTCGCCGCCCGGGTGCACCGGACGGAGCGGGCGGACAACCCCGGGACGGGTGGCATGCGGGTTGGCGTGCGAAGCAACCTGCCCGTGCGTGGAAACGTGATCGTCGGCCGCTCCGACAGTATGGAAGCGGTCTCTCGCGAGCTATCACGCCGGCGCATTGTCACCATCGCCGGCCCCGCCGGCATCGGCAAGACCTCACTCGCCATGGCAACAGCCACCACACTGCGCGCCAGCTTCAACGACGCGGTTCTATTCGTCGACCTGGCGCCGGTTGAAGACCCATCGCTTGTGATCAGCGCTCTTGCATCGACGTTGGGGGTCGTCCTGCGATCGGATGATCCGGTCGCAGCCATCGTCGATCTTCTGTCAGACGAGCGGCTTCTGATCGTCCTCGACAATTGCGAGCAGGTCGTCGAGGCCGTCGCGGGACTGGCCGACCGCATCCTGCGGGAAACCGCGGAAACCCACATCCTCATCACGAGCCGCGAGCCGCTGCGGATCGCGGGGGAGTGCGTGCATCGTTTGGCGCCGCTCGAATGTCCGCCTGTCAAGGCCAACATCTCTGCCGCCGATGCGAAAGCCTATGCCGCTGTAGAGCTGTTCGTCGAGCGGACGGCTGCGAGTGTCAACGGTTTTTCGCTCGACGATGCGTCGGCTCCAGCCGTCGCCGAAATATGCCGGCGCCTCGACGGAATTCCGCTCGCCATCGAGCTGGCGGCGGCGCGCGTGGAATTTTTCGGGGTTTCCGTCCTGGCCAGCCAACTGGACAACATGTTTGCGGTACTGACGCAGGGGCGCCGTTTCGCGCTCCCGCGGCATCAGACGCTACGCGCGACGCTCGACTGGGGCTACAATCTGCTGTCCACAACTGAGCAAACCGTCCTGCGGCGTATCGCGACATTCCGATCGGCGTTTACGTTGCAATCGGCGCTCGCGGTCGTGGCCGGCCCCGCGCTCTCCGTGGAGAGCGCCATCGACGCGATGGGCAACCTGGTCGCCAAGTCGCTGCTGAGCGCCGTCGGCACGGGCGAGATCCTGGTGTACCGGTTGCTGGAGGCAACCCGCCTGTACGCGACGGAAAAACTCGTGGCCGGCGGCGAGGGGCCGTACACCGCCCGGCAGCACGCAGAACATCATTTAACCTTGATCGAGACCGCGCCAACCAGCTGGAGATCGGATGCGGGCAAGCAATGGTTGCAGGTTCATGCCGGTCGAATCGACGACGTTCGGGCGGCGCTGGACTGGGCGTTCTCACCGGGCGGCGACCTGTCCACCGGGTTCCGTCTCATGGCGAATTCGATACGGCTATGGCTCCAGCTATCGCTTACTCTGGAGTATGTCGGCAGGATCAAACGAGCGCTGCCGCGACTGGTTGAATTGCCGCAGCCGGACGCAATCATGGAAATGCGGCTCTGGCTCGCGTTCGGACACGCGATTTGGTACTCGGGGACCCGGCGGGATCGTCTGGAGGCGGTGTTCGCGCGAGCCGTGGCCCTGGCCGATCAGGTCGGCGACGCAGCTGCCCGCTTGCAGGCACTGTGGGGCACCTGGGCCGTCTGGCGGGCCCGCGGCCACTACCGAGAGGCGCTGTCGGTCGCGGAACGCTATGATTGTATGGCCAGGGCAGGTGGCGACCAGGCGGCCGTGGTCCTCGGCGACAGGATCCTCGGACTGACGCACCATTATCTGGGAAATCAGAAAGCCGCCGGGCACGTGCTGGAACGGGTGCAGAGAATCGTGCGCCAGACCGGAACTGCCACCGATACCGACTTCCAGCTCGGTTCGGAGGTGGCGGTTCCGGTCTTGCTGGCGCGCATCCTGTGGTTGCGCGGCTTCCCCGATCAGGCGATGGCAGCACTGCGGGACGCGATCGATGCAGCGCGGCGCTCCGATCATTGGTTCTCCCTGTATTACACGGTGTGTTTGGCCGGTTGCCAGCTTGCCCTGTGGGTCGGTGATCTGACGCTGACCCAGACCTACCTGGACATGACGGTCAACGGTGCCGCGGAAGATCGATGGAGACGGTGCTGGGCGTTGATGCTGCGCCTGCGGCGGAGCGGGGCGCAGGACCAATTGGTCGCGTCCTTCCTGGAACCGCGGGTGGACCTGTCCACATCCGCGAAAATATTGGCAATGGCGTCGCTGCCGATGATTCCTGTGCCACCGCCTGACGAAGCCGTCGGTGATGCCCTGCGGTGCTTGCCGGAAATACTGCGTGTCAATGCCGACTTGCTGCTCTGGCACGGCGGGCCGGCTGCTGCTCCGGCCGCGGAGTCGCTGCTGCATCGCTCCCTCGACCTGGCGCGGCAGCAGTCCACTCTGTCATGGGAATTGCGCTCGGCCACCAGCCTGGCGCAGCTGTGGCACCGCGGCGGGCGCGTGGCCGAAGCACGCGACCTGCTCGCGGCGACCAACGATCGGTTCACCGAAGGCTTCGGCACCGGGGACGTCATGACGGCCCGGCGGCTCATCACGGATTGGTCGTGACGCGGGCAGCCGGCCGAGCCCTCACAACATCTCCCAACGGCTCACACGACGCGCGCCACGCGATCTGAGAAACCTGTCTCCCGGCCGCCGGTCCACATGGCGGCTGGCTCTGATCCGGCCACGGGAGAGACAAATGCAGACGATCCCCTCTGAGGCGGCGGTTGCCAGGAAATTCAGGCTGGAGCGAGCCCCGACCGTGCTCGCACAACAGGAGGCGGTTGCCCCGATCGCCTTCTCGCGACTGTGCAGCGAAAGCGCGTTCCGTGGGCGCACGCTGGCCGCACCGCCCGAGGAAGCATTCTCGTTCCTGGTAGCACTTGCGCCCATGGCCGCGGGCGAAATCTGGATCGGCGGAAAACACAGCAAGGTGCCGGCGGCTTCACCGGGTGACATCTTCAATTTTGACCTCGCCGCGAGCCCGGTCGCCCAATTGGGACCGACCTACGACATCCTGCGGTTCTATCTTCCGGCCGCCACGCTGGACCAGTTGGCTTACGATCGGGGGCTGCGTCATGTCGGCGGACTGCGCATGACATCGCGCGGCACGCAGGACCCTGTCATGCACGCGTTGGCGCTATCGATGCACGCCATGGTCAAGGCGGCAGCCGCGCCGCCGGCCCTGTTCGTCGATTCGATCGCGCTGGCATTCCACGCGCACGTTGCGTGCACCTACGGCGGGGCTCTCGAAAGCGGCAGTCCGGGCGGGGCCGGGCTCGCGCCCTGGCAACTCCGGCGCGCTCAGAGCTACATCGAGGCGCATCTCGACGGCAACCCAACAATCTCCGACCTGGCCCGGGAATGCCGCCTGTCCCCCAGCCATTTTGGCCGCGCCTTTCGGCAGACCGTCGGCATGCCGCCGCATCGATGGCTGACCAGGAGGCGAATCGAACGAGCCAAGCAATTGCTGCGCGAAGGCGACATGCAGCTTGCACAGATCGCCCTCGCTTGCGGATTTGGCGACCAGAGCCACCTGACGCGGAGCTTCACGCGACGCCAGGGTTGTGGCCCGGGCAAATGGCGCCGGCTGCACCGCAGCTGATTGCGGCCGAGTCCCATTCGAGGTTGTTTCGTCCAATACCCTGCGGAACCGATGTGGCCCACTGAACCCCTGCGTGCCGCCCCGCGTAGCAGCCCCGACACCGCCAGGGGGGACACGATTTCAACACGCGCAGCCTGCCAACGGGAGGAACTCATCAGTGCCCGCCCCCATCGTCCGCATTAGCGACGCCCTGACCGGCATCAGATCCACATCCGGTCGCGAGACCGCGGTCGTCGAATGACCACGACGTCACTGGACCGTTTCGAGCGGGCGTTCGGGATCCCGGAAAGACGGGGAAAAGTGACCGTCAGTATCTATCTCCTGGCCGTCGGGTCGGTGCGGTTCTCGGCGCTCGCGCATGCCACGCCGGGCCTTTCCCAACGCCGCCTTGTGCGCCTCCTACTTCCGCATAGCACCGCTGTTCGAGACGGCAGCCACGAGATACACCTGGCTGAACAACATCGTCGCTGTCGGTACCGGCCATCGCCGAGCCGATGGCCCCATCTACGGCGTTTTCGAGGTCCTGTGACCTGCCGCAAAGCCGATGGCATATGCGCAAAAAAGGCGAAGGAGGATCCATGCTGACTTTGCAGATCAATGGCCATGCAGCCGAATTCGACGTGCCGGACGATATGCCGTTGCTCTGGGTGCTGCGCGATGTCGCCGGGTTGACCGGCACCAAGTTCGGCTGCGGCGTGGCGCTCTGCGGTTGTTGCACCGTCCATCTCGACGGGCAGCCCATCCGGTCCTGCGTCACCGCCGCGCGCGATGCGGTCGGGCACAAGATCACGACGATCGAAGTCATTGGCGACACCCCGGCCGGGGCGAAAATCCAGAAGGCGTGGCTCGACCTCGAGGTCGTGCAGTGCGGGTATTGCCAATCGGGACAGATCATGTCGGCGGCGGCGTTGCTTGCGGGCAACGCCAGTCCGTCCGATGGCGACATCGATGATGCCATGAGCGGTAATATCTGCCGGTGCGGGACCTATCCGCGCATCCGGGCCGCCATCAAGCACGCCGCGACTCTCTGAGGGGGGAAGGCGATGACCAACTTACCACCACCAGCCGGGCTGCACGGACCCGGCCGCCGTAGCGTTCTCGCTGGCGGGATCGCCCTGGTGCTGTCCACAGCGTTGCCGGCCGGCAGCCGGATCGCCCGCGCAGCCTCTGCCAGATTCGCTCCGAATGCCTTCATCCGCATCGGCGCCGATGGCTCGATCACGTTGGTTATGCGTGATGTCGAGATGGGCCAGGGGATTTGGACGGGCGCCTCGATGCTGCTCGCCGAGGAGCTCGATGTCGGGCTCGACCAGGTGACGCCGGAATTCGCGCCGCCGAACGACAAGCTCTATCGCAATCCGTTGCTCGGTTTGCAGGCAACCGGCGGTTCGACGTCCATCCGCGGCGATTGGAACGACCTGCGCAAGGCGGCTGCGATCGCCCGCAGCGTACTCGTGCGCGCCGCGGCGCAACAATGGAACGTCGATCCCGCTGCCTGTAGCGTCATGCGGGGTATCGTCACACATGGCGCCACGGGGCAGACGGCGCCTTATGCGTCGCTGGTTCCCCTGGCCGTGACGCTGCCGGTGCCCGCAGACGCGGCGCTCAAGAATCGTCGGGACTGGTTGCTGATCGGCACGTCGCAGAAGCGCCTCGATACCCCAACTAAGGTCAACGGCAAGACCATTTACGGGATCGACGTCCGGCTTCCCGGCATGAAGATCGCGAGCGTCGCCATATGTCCCGTGCTGGGCGGCAAGCTGGCGCGCCTCAACGATACGGCCGCCCGGAAGTTGCCCGGCGTGGTGGACGTGCTGAAACTCGACAACGCTGTCGCCGTAGTCGGCGAGGACTTCTGGGCAGCAAAGCAAGGCCTCGATGCCCTCGATATCGACTGGGACCTCGGTGCCAATGCCGGCCTGACCCAGGCGCAGATCGTGCAGGGCCACGCGGACGCGTCTGCCGGCAGCGGGATCGTTGCCAGGAT
Source organism: Pseudomonadota bacterium (assembly GCA_019352115.1). Taxonomy (GTDB): domain Bacteria; phylum Pseudomonadota; class Alphaproteobacteria; order Acetobacterales; family Acetobacteraceae; genus JAJZVS01. The sequence goes on along the minus strand of JABBNW010000084.1, from coordinate 11,432 downwards.
GGAAGGCGATCCGGATACGGCAATTGCCGGCGCTGCTATCAAACGCGACGCGGTCTATCAACTGCCGTTCCTGGCCCACGCGCCGATGGAGCCGATCAACTGCACCGCCCATGTCCGCCAGGACGGCGCGACCATCTGGTGCGGCACCCAGGTCCCAACACGCGCGCAGGCCGAAGCGGCCCGAGTGACGGGCCTGCCGATCGAGCAGGTCACCGTGCATAACCACATGATCGGCGGCGGGTTCGGGCGCAGGCTCGAGTGCGAATATGTTGGCATCGCCGCAGCCCTGGCGAGGCAGGTCCCCTACCCGCTCAAGATGATCTGGACCCGCGAGACCGATATCCGGCACGATCGCTATCGCCCCTATTACTACGATCGCGTGGCCGCGGGCCTCGATGAAAAAGGCGAAATTGTTGGCTGGACGCACAAGACGACCGGATCGAGCGTCATGGCGCGCTGGGCGCCGGCCGGCATGCGGGCGAACGGGATCGACCCCGACGCGGTGGAATGCGCTGAGAACCCGCCCTACGACTTCCCCAGCCTGCGCGTCTCCTGGGTACGTCACGAACCGCCCGGCCTGGTGACCGCCTGGTGGCGCGGCGTCGGGCCAGCGCACAACGTCTTCGTCGTCGAGAGCTTCATCGACGAGATGGCCCACGCGGCGAAGCAGGACCCGGTCGCGTTCCGACGCTCACTGCTGCGAATGAATCCGCGTGCCCGCAATGTGCTCGACCTCGCAGCACAGAAATCCGGCTGGGGCAGCGCCGTGCCGAAAGGCGTCGGCCGCGGCGTGATGGTGCAGTCGGCGTTCGGATCGTTCCTCTCCGTCGTCTGCGAGCTAGGGGTTTCGCCGGAAAACGAAATCCGCCTGCGCCGGGTTGTCGCCGTGATGGATTGCGGCCAGGCGGTCAACCCGAACTCGGTCCGCGCGCAGGTCGAAGGCGGGCTCGTCTTCGGCATGACGACTGCCCTATATGACGAGATCACCCTCGAGAAAGGCCGGGTGCAGCAGAGCAATTTCGATTCCTATCGCATGCTGCGCATGGATGAAACGCCGTCGATCGAGGTACATATCGTGGACAGTACGGCGACGCCGGGCGGGCTGGGCGAGACGGGTACCGCGGCGGCGTTTCCGGCCGTCGCGAACGCCATCTTCGCGGCGTCGGGCAAGCGGATTCGCCGACTGCCGCTGGCTGCCGGCCTCGTCTCGGGCTCCTGAGGATGCGACGCTTCGGCGCCGGGCGCGTCCTTGGGCGCTCGTCCTGACCACGATCGTGGTCGCGGCCGCGTTCGTCGCTTGGTGGCTGTATGGCCGGGATCCCGAAATCTCGGCCGCGAATGTCGCTCCCACGACTGCCTTGATCGCGCGGGATGCCTATCTGGTACGTGCCGCCGATTGCGCCGCGTGCCACGACGCCCCCGGCGGCAAACCGCTCAGGGGAGGGGTCGCGTTCAACCTGCCGTTCGGTACGATCTATTCCAGCAACATCACGCCGGACAAGGAGACCGGGATCGTCACCTGGAATGACGACGACTTCGTGCGAGCCTTGCACGAGGGAATGGCCAAGGATGGCCCGCATCTTTATCCGGTCCTATCGGTAAATGGAAATCGTCGCGCTGCGTCCGGACATGACGTCCACGATGCCGTGCCCGCGGATATACCCGATAGCCGTAAAATGAAAAGCGGCGCGGAAAGCGACAATGCTCTGGCCGCTTCGTCCGGCAAGGATTGCCCCACGCGGTATCGACCCCAGACCGCCGTGGGACGGACGATGATTTCATGGATGTTCAGATTGCGCTGTCTCCGGGCGCCCCGATGGGCATGGGCCGTGCCGGAAGGTATGCCCATCGGCACGTGTCCCAATGCCGTAGCACCGCGGCCAACCAATGCCGGCATATCCGACCAGTTTACCCGCAGTCGGCGAACAAGGCCACGTTGCTATCGGGCATTCCGCGCAGCCGCACACGCAAGCCCCGCGGATTCGCAAACGCAATCGTCCTTGTTAGATCCGCCGCCGTGGTTGTCATGACCAGTCGGATCGTCAGAGCTGATGGCAGCAAGACCGCGGGCTGATTCCGGCGCCGCTGCGATCGGCACAAACCCCATCCTCAGGATAGTGACATGAGCCGCGTTACCCACCAGACAGCGCCGACCCAGTTTGTGGAGGCTAACGGGATCCGCTTTGCCTATCGTCGGTTCGGCAAAGCGGGTGCGGTTCCGATTGTCTTCAACCAGCATTTCCTGGGCACAATGGACTATTGGGATCCGGCCGTGACTGACGGCCTGGCCAAGACCCGCGAAGTGATCCTGTTCAACAATGCGGGCGTTTCCAGCAGCTCCGGGGACGTGCCCGCCAGTTTTTCCGAAATGGGGGCGAACGCGATTGCCTTCGTCCGGGGCCTGGGACTGCGCCGTGTTGATGTACTGGGATTCTCCATCGGAGGCATGGTCGCACAGGAAATCACCGTGCAGGTGCCCGATCTGGTGCGCCGTCTGATCCTTGTGGGCACCGGACCGCGCGGCGCCGATATCTCGGCCAGCAAATCGGCGGAAATCTTTGCCGGCACCTATGATCAGCCGGAATATTTGTGGCTTGCGGTGCATTTCACGCCGTCCCCGGCAAGCCAGGCTGCCGGCTTGGCGTTCCTGGAGCGCAAATGGCGCCGCCCCGATCGCGATCCGGAGGTGACGGCCAAAGCCAGTGCCGCGCAGCGCGAAGCTATCGGCAAGTTCGTTGCTCAGACCGACGGCGTGTACGACTATCTGAAATCGATCCGTCAACCGGTGCTGATCGTGCAGGGCACCAACGACATCATCGTGCCGACGGCGAATTCGTACACCATGCTTCAATATCTGCCGAACGCACAGCTTATCGTCTACCCGGACGCGAACCACGGTTCTTTCTACCAATATCCCGAACTATTCGTGGACCACGCGACCCGGTTCCTGGACGGGGTCCTGCCGACGCCGGAAGGCGCGCCGGACCGCCTGCCGTTTCCGTTCCTGCCGGCCGCTGCCTGACCGCCGCGTCCACCCCTATGGCGATCGTTGGGCCGCGATACCTGCCCCATATCCGATAATGGAAATCATGACATGCCAGACCCTCTCGCCGGAAAGACTGCACTGGTCACTGGCGCGTCGCGCGGCATCGGCCGAGCCAGTGCCATCGTCCTCGCGAGAGCCGGAGCGCGAGTTCTCGTCCATTACGGCCGCGGCGCCGATGAAGCCGCTGCGGTCGTCATGGAAATCCGCGATGCCGGCGGGCATGCCGAGGCCGTCGGCGCCGATCTGTCCGCGCCGGATGGGCCGCATGCATTGGCGAGGCAGGTTCGCAGCGTCGTGGGTGACCGGCTGGACATCGTGGTCGCCAATGCGGGGGCCGCGAAGGCCGTGGCGATCGAGGATTACACGGTCGAGGATTTCGACTATCTCTTTGCGGTCAATGTCCGTGCACCGTTCTTCCTGGTGCAGCAATTGCTGCCGAGTCTGCACAGTGGCGCCAGTATTATCCTGGTTTCCTCTCTTGCGGCCCGCTCCGTGGTCGGCACGCTTTCGGCCTATGCGGCCACGAAGGGAGCGGTGGACACGCTGGTCAAGCATTTCGCCGTTGTGCTGGGCCCGCATGGCGTTCGGGTGAATGCGGTCGCGCCGGGCATCGTTCAGACTGGCATGTCGAAATTCACCCAGACCGATGCAGGCCGCGATTACGCGCTGGGAATCCAGGCGCTGAAGCGCCTGGCCGAACCCGAAGATATCGCTGGTGCCATTGCCTTTCTGGCGTCGAACGATGCGCGCTGGATCACCGGCGATACCATCCATGTCGATGGCGGCTCGAAGCTCTGAGAGGCCCGCGGATCGGCGAACTGCCACAGGAGGGCAACGACAGTGACCATGATCGCAGGAAAGGAATATCGCCGCGTTGTTACCGGTCACCGGCAGGGGAAATCGGTCGTTCTGAGTGACATGGGGCTTCCAGCCTATAGATTTCGGAATGTCCCCGGCTTCGAGCAGACCTACGTCTGGGCGACGTACGGCGGCGCCGAAGGCGAACCGGCGCGAACCGATGCCCAGATGCCGGGGTCCGCACTGCCATCTCCTGGTGGGTTGCTTGTGCAGATCGTGACGTTTCCGCCGCGTAGCCTGCCAAGCAAGAATGCGGCAGATCCGGCCGCGATCGCCCAGGAATACCAGGCGCGACTGCCGGGTCTCGCCGATACGTTCGAGCATGATGGTTCGGGAATGCATGTCACGCCGACCATCGACTGCGCGCTTCTGCTCGACGGGGCATTGTCGCTTGAGCTCGATGATGGCGAAATGGTCCATCTATCCGCGGGCGATATCGTCGTTCAGCAGGGCACGCGACATGGCTGGCGCAACACAAGCCAAGAGCCCGCGACTGTCGTCTTCTTCATGCTTGGCGCGGACCCGTAAGGAAAAGCAACCATGTCCCGAAGTGTACGCACCCATGGGTCCAGCGGGCTGGACGTCCTGAAGACCGAGGATGTCACGTTGCCCGACACCAATCCGGCGGCATCGCCGCCCCTGGGCCGGCGAAGAGACCGGAAATCTCGTCGGGACCTTTTGGGCAAGACTCCAGAGGATCAGGAAATGACCGACGTTGCGGCAGAGGCCAACAAGGCGCTGGTGCTCGAGGCGTTCGATACGTTGTTCAACAAGCGCGACTATAATGCAGCGGAGAAACTCTGGTCGGCGGAATACATCCAGCATAGCGCCCATATCAGACCTGGCCGCGATGGGCTGTTCGATCTCGTCAAGAGCATGCCCACAAGTCTGCGCTACCAGCCGGGCCTGATTCTGGCCGAGGGCGACTACGTCATCGTTCATGGCCGCTTTTCCGGCAGCGGCCGCCCAGCAGCCTGGATCGCCGCCGACGTCGTTCGCGTCAGGGACGGCAGGCTCGTTGAGCATTGGGACGTGCTCCAGGACGAAGCAACTGAAGCCGAGTCGGAAAGCGGACGTCCCATGTTTGGTGACCACTTTCCCGCATGATCAGGCGGCTTCCTGGAAGAATTCCACCGACGGAGGGCATCATGAACGAGTTCCAAGGTCCATTGTCTTCCGCGCCGGCGGCCCGAAGTCCGGTCTCCGTTGTCCTGGTCCATGGCGCCTTCGAGAACAGTTCGAGCTGGAGCAAAGTTATCGCGATCCTGCAGAAATGCGGTGTCAACGTGGTCGCAGTGCAGAACCCTGCGACCTCGTTGGCGGCGGCCGTGCAGAACACGAGGCGCGTCATTGAGAGCCAGGATGGTGCGGTCGTACTGGTCGGGCATTCGTTCGGTGGTGTCGTCATCACCGAGGCGGGCAATGACGACAGGGTCAGGGCCCTCGTCTATGTGGCCGCGGCTTCGCCCGATAGTGGCCAATCGGGACTTGACGAGGCTGCCGCGTATCCGAAGCCGGCGCTTCTGAGCCATCTGTTTGTCGATGGGCAGGGCTTTGCCTACGCAACCGAACAGGGCATGCGCGACCTGGCGCAGGACCTCCCCAAAGCCGAACGCGATATCCTGATGGCAACGCAGGGGCCGATCGCTTTGAGCGCATTCGAGGACAAGGTCACGTACGCTGCCTGGCTCGATAAGCCCGTCTGGTCAGTCGTTGCCGACAACGACCAGGCTATTTCTCCACAGGAGCAGACTGACGCGGCCCTGCGCATGAAGGCCAAGGTGCGGCACGTCAATTCCAGCCACCTGGTCATGCTTTCCGCGCCCGAGCAGGTCGCCGAGGTGATCCTGGAAGCCTACCGGGTGGTCGGTGACGGGTCTGATCGCGTCGCGCCACCGGCGCTTTCCGGAACGTGAACCATTCGGCGGCAGTCAGAAACTCCATAGATCGGCACCCAACCATGACCCCGGATCAAGCCCTTGCCATCGTGTCCCCCGTATATGACGCCCTGACCGAGCCGGCGAAAAAGGACATCGCGGCTCTCTTGACGCAGACGACGGCCGTCGATTTCGTCTCTTGTTCCACAGAAACCGAGAGCATCGGGCGCGATGAAGTCATCGCCCGTTTCAAGGACATCGGCAAGACAATTCCCGACCTGTCCTGGTCGATCAGGCAGCTTTGGGTCTCGGGGGATGACATCATCGTTCGTGCCGAGGCGACCGGAACGCCGGCCAGGCGATTTCTTGAGGTCGAGCCGACCGGCAGGAGCTTCAAAACGATGTCGATCGACATATACCACATCGAAGGCGGCAGGATCGCACGCTCGTACCACGTCGAGAACTGGACCGCCGCAAAGCGGCAACTCATGGGAGGATGACGGCGGAACCGATGGATCGTCACGCGGCCGGCCGATCAGCATCGAGGATCTGCTTGAGGCGCCGCGGCGCGCAGGGCCGTATTTTCGGGCGTTCGAACGGAGGGTTGGATGATGGTTGCCGTCTTTCGCAGGCCATTCTTCGCCGTCCGGGCGTTGTCTGCCGGTCTATTCGGTTGCCCGGTAGGCTGGGTTCGACGTGATCGATCCGAGCGGCCATCCTGGGGCCTGCTGCAACGGTTCCTCGACCAAGCCTTTGGCGAATGGCCGCGGATAGAGCAACGACTGATGCGCGAATCCGGGGCGATGGAGGTGTAGCATGACAGAGCAGCGGCGATGGCTGGTGCTGGGCGTCGTCCTGATGGGGACGTTCATGGCGATCCTGGACGTCTCCATCGTGAATGTCGCGGTCCCCTCTATCCGGGCGGACCTCCATGCCAGCTTCGGCGGGATCGAATTCATCGTCTCGGCCTATACCCTCACCTATGCCTGCCTGCTCGTCACCGGTGGGCGTCTGGGCGACAACTACGGCCGAAAGCACCTGTTCATTCTCGGGCTGATCGTGTTCGCCAGCGCGTCCGGAGCCTGCGGCTTCGCGCCGACCACGGAGGTGCTGATCGGCGCGCGTGCGGTCCAGGGCATCGGCAGCGCGCTGATGTACCCGCAGGTCCTCGCCATCATCCAGATCGCTTTCACTGGCGAGGATCGCGCCAAGGCGCTCGGCATATTCGGTTCGGTTATCGGCATAGCGGCAATCGCCGGCCAGCTCGTAGGCGGAACCCTGCTGGCTCTGGACATCTGGGGGCTCCAGTGGCGCCCGATCTTCCTCGTTACTAATACCCCAGCATTATACATGACATAAACGCTCGGTAAGGGCCGCATTTCTCCTCATGTGGCGTCGTCGACGTGTCATGTATAATGTTGGGGTATTAGTAACGTGCCACTCGGGGTGGGCGCGATCGCGGCTGCGACTTTCATTCTGCCGAAGGATGAGCACCGCGACGCCGTCGGTCTCGACTGGGGCGGCGTCGCGCTGTTGACGACGGGGCTGTTCCTGCTCGTCGTACCGCTGCTCGAAGGTCGCGACCTGGGCTGGCCGCTGTGGATGATCGCCTGCTTCGTCGCAGCCTTTCCCCTGTTCGGGCTGTTCGTCCTGTATGAGCGCAGGTTCGGCAGCCGCGGTGGCCGGCCTCTGGTGCGCATGGAGCTTTTCGCCTGCCGCAGCTTCTCCGCCGGCGTGCCGATCGCCGCGTTGTTCATGGCGGCCTATGCCGGCTATCTATTCACGCTTGCCCTCTATCTTCAGGTCGGGCTGGGCTTCTCGCCACTGCGTTCCGGCCTGACCTACACACCTTCATCGATCGGCTTCTTTGCCACCTCACTCCTCGCGCCGCGGCTCATCCCGTTGCTTGGGCGCCACGTGCTGACGGTCGGCTATGTCCTTGCGGCCTTCGGGCTGGCGGCCGCGGCGACGACGGTTCACGCAGCAGGGGCCAATCTTGCTGGCTTCGATCTGGCGCCGTCGCTTCTCCTTGTCGGGATGGGACTCGGATTTGGAATGTCTCCCCTCGTCGGCACGGTCATCACGGGGCTCGCGCCGGAGGAGGCCGGGGCTGGCGCCGGTATTGTCACGACGACTTTGCAGGTCGGCATGGCGCTGGGCGTGGCGCTGATCAGCCTCGTGTTCTTCGCCCGCCTGGGCACTGGCAACTCGCCGGTAGACTACGCCAACGCCCTGGCGACCAGCCTGCCTGTGAGCTGCGCGTTGCTGCTCGTCGCTGCCTACCTCGTCCGCCGGCTGCCGCGCACGCCGTTCGAGGCGTCGAATGCGCTGATCGAGCGTTTGCCGGGATGGAGCTCGGGCTTCGCCTACTCGATGTTCCTGATGACAGGCGGGCGGCTGGGCGACCGCCTCGTGCAGGACATGACCGCACGGACGGCAGACCGCCGTCTGCGGCGGACACGCGAGGCGCCGCTGGCGTCCGGCGACTTCCTCGCGTTCAACTTTCGGGCCAGCGAGACCGATGGGGCGTGGCGACATTATCTCATGCGCGAGGCGCTCGTCTTCGGTAATCGCTCGGTGCCGCATGAGGCGGAGCGGCGGCCAATCGTAGAGGCTCAGGTGAAGGAAGTCCGCGATCGCCAGGCAATGGGCCTGTTTCCCGGTGATCTCGATGCAGCCCAGCTCCGGCTGATGAGCTTCGCGTTGGCCGGCTACCCGCGCCTGTTGCCGCAGGTTACCCGACTGACCACCGGCATGACCCCCGAGGACCCGCGCTTCGTTGCCGGCTGGGAAGCCCTGTTACGCGAGATCGGCGAGTCGCTTGAACGAGTGAGCCAGGCCAAACAGGCTGTTTGAGCTTCCGCCTTCGGCCAGAGCGAGAGCTTACCCGCAAAGGGGTCCAGACCGCTGGACCGCTCGGGAACCTTGAACCTCGGCTCCACCGCGCCCGAACGAAGATATTTGCGGATCGTGTTCCGCGACAGCCCGGTGCGCCGCGAGATCGCCCGGATCGAAATGCCCTCCCGAAGGGCCCAGCGTCGGATGACGCCCAACAATGCCATGTCGATCACTCCATACACCCCCGCTGATCCCAGCCGGGGTAGGTTCGAACGTGGGTCAATTCTCAGTGGAAATTCCCGGCCGCCCGGGTCAGTCCTCAGTGGAACTCAACAGTGGGATCTGGTATTGATGTGAGGACGTGGTTTGCTCGGGTTATCCAGAGGAGTTGTGGGGGGTTCGGCCAAACTGCCCGCTTCGGTCTTTGGAATCAGTGGATTACGGACCAGCGGTGCCTGCATCAGCGCGCGCACTGCCTGATTGAGACGCCCACGCGACGAGAACTTCCATGTTCTCGTTCCACGTGCCTGCATCAGCGCGCGCACTGCCTGATTGAGACAGGAGGTGCTTCATGGTAAAAGTCCATCTCAACCAGGTTGCACCCCTGATCCGAACTTGGCGCGCGTTCGAAAGAACGCATCCCCAGACCGCTCAAGAGCTTCTTGGACGTATACAAGGTGCCTGCGAAGCGCTTACCGCGCGCACCGAATACAGCCGAATCCTCGCAGACGATACGGTGCGCGACCTCCGCAACGCCATATCTCCATACGCCGCTGAACTCGGCTTTAACGTTGAGACCGAGATGGAGTTCTTATTTTGGGGCACTGCGATGTGCCTTCACTTGACCGCACAATAACCTTCGGGTCGTCTATTCTTACTGTGTCATAAAATGCTTGCCCGATTCGGCGCGTATCTGTCAGGGATGGAGATTCTCACTCGTGGAGGCGGGTTGTGGGTCTCGAATCCAGTGCCGACGGCAGCGAATCACGGTTCGCCGCCTATGTCGAGGCGATTGCGTCGGCGCTTGGTCATGCCGACCGGGGTGCGCCATTCCGATCCTATTGCGCCGGATTGCTGCTGCCGGGCGCTCGCAAGAGCGTCGAGCTGATGGCCGCGCGGATGCAGCCGGGGCGCGTGCAGGCGGCGCATCAATCGCTGCATCACTTCGTGGCAAAGTCCGATTGGTCTGACGCTGCGGTGCTCGGGGCGGTGCGTGCCCGCGTCCTGCCCATTATCGAGCAACGTGGCCCGATCCGGGCGTTCATCATCGACGACACCGGCATGCCGAAGAAGGGTAAGCACTCGGTCGGGGTGGCGCGGCAGTACTGCGGGCAACTCGGCAAGCAGGACAACTGCCAGGTCGCGGTGAGCCTGTCGGCCGCCAACGATCACGCCAGCCTGCCGATCGCCTATCGCCTGTATCTGCCGCATGAGTGGGTCGATGACCCCGACCGGCGCGCCCAGGCGGGCGTGCCCGACGATGTCGTGTTCCAGACCAAGCCGCAGATCGCGCTGGACCAACTGCGTGCCGCCCGCGCAGCCGGGATCGACGCCGAGGTGGTGTTGGCCGACGCGGGGTACGGCAACGACACCGACTTTCGCGACGGCATCACCGGGATCGGCCTTGCCTATGCCGTCGGCATCCAATCCTCCACCAGCCTGTGGCCGCCCGGGGTGGAACCGCTGCCACCCAAGCCATGGAGCGGGCGGGGTCGTCCGACGTCCGCGCTCCGTCGCGACGGAGCGCATCAGCCAGTCTCGGCCAGGCAACTGGCGCTCGACCTTCCCAAACAGGCGTGGCGGCGGGTCACCTGGCGCGAAGGGACCAACACCAAACTCGCTTCGCGGTTTGCCGCCGTGCGGGTCCGCCCGGCGCATCGCGATTATCGGCGCTCCACGCCGCGCCCCGAGGAATGGTGCCTGATCGAATGGCCGGCGGGCGAACCCGAGCCGACGAAATACTTTCTGTCCACACTGCCAGAACATATCACCCGGCGAGCCCTGGTGAACGCTACCAAGCTGCGCTGGCGGATCGAGCGGGATTACCAGGACCTCAAACAGGAACTTGGGCTCGGCCATTACGAGGGACGAGGGTGGCGTGGCTTTCACCATCACGCCACGCTGTGCATCGCCGCCTACGGATTCCTCCTCTCCGAAAGGGGAGCGATTCCCCCCTCAGGACCACGCGACACCCTTCTCATCCAAGAGCCTCGCCTTCCCAACGGTTATCGACCCCGCGGATCCCCCGATCCGACCTGAACGTCATGTCCCGACCTCGATCACATCTGTCCGGGTCGCAATAGCGCGCGCCATCGCAAGAACCCTGCCGCGCTGCCCATGCTGCCAGCAGGACACACGCAGGATATTCTTATGACACAGTAAGACTATGTAGGCGACCCGATACGCTTCTTTGACTACCGACCGCAGCGCGCGCTGCCTGATCGCGACTGACCGATCCGGGAGCGAAACTGCACCAAAATAAGCGATTCTAGATGTCCGAGTTTGGCCGAAAGGAGAGTGGCAGGTTTCGGGTAGAGGGGAGCATCAGGATCTCGGGGGTGCCCCTGACGTCATTGCCCGTCTTGACCACTGAGATCGCGGCGGGCCGGTGGAATCGGTCCCCGACACCCCCCAGGATCCTGATGCTCTTCGTGTCCGGGGGACCTGGATCGTCAAGCCCAGGGCTCAGTCAGGTTTCTCCGACGGCAGCGGCGGTGGCGGCGTTGGTGGCCTGCGTTCGAGGATGAGGCCGCCTTCACCTTCTTCGAGGAAGCGGATGCCGCCGCGTTCGAGGGCTGCCTTGAGGGCGGCGC
>JABBNW010000083.1 GCA_019352115.1 Pseudomonadota bacterium | reverse complement strand
GTCCAGGGGGCAGCGCCCCCTGGCCTTGCTTGCTTTCCTCCGGATTGCCCCGCACCGCCATCGGCACCCACCGGTCCAGTGCCTCCGCCAACGCTGCCGCCGCCGGATGCCGCAGCGCGCAAGCAAGCAGGCGCCATGTGTTCGGCCCGTGCGCCAGGTAGTGCGGGCGCTGGTCCCGGCGTGCGAGGCGGACCCATTGGGTTGCCACCCGCAAGGGACGCTGTGCTGCGCAGGCGGCGAAGGCGGCGCGAAACGCATCGGGATCGAGTTCGGGCCGGGCGGCGAGCAGCCGGGCGATGGCGTGCTCCGTCAGTTCGGCCGGCAGCGGGCGCCGGGCATCCTGGACCAGGGAAACGAGGTCGTAGGCGGGGTGGCCGAGCGCCGCGCTCTGGAAATCGAGGATGCCGACCTGACGCGGGCCGGTGCGGTCGGGCAGGTGGATCAGGTTGCCGGCGAAATAGTCGCGATGGACGAAGCCTGTCGGCCCTGCCGCCAGCGGGGCCAGGGTCGCGGCGAGGGCGGCGGCGATGTCGGCGCGCGCCGCGTCCGGCGCCGGGGCGCCGAACGCGGCGGGCCACCACCAGCCGAACAGCGGGTCGAGGGTGGCGGCGATCATGGCCGACGCGTCCCAGGCGGGCAGGTCGGCCGGCGGCGCCGCGCGTTGCAGGACGGCGAGCGCGTCGATCGCGGCGTCGAACAGGGCGCGGTGTTCGGGGGTAAGCGGGGCGCCGTCCAGGGCGCGGTCCAGCCGGGTGGCGAACAGGGCATCGCCCAGGTCCTCCTCCAGCACCAGGCCGGCGGCGGCATCGGCGGCGATGATCTCCGGCGCCGACAGCCCGAGCCCGGCGAGATGCGCGGCGATGCGCAGGAACGGGCGCACGTCCTCCGGCGCCGGCGCGTCCATCAGCACCGCCGGACGCGGCCCGCCGATCAGGCGCAGATAGCGGCGGAAACTGGCGTCCTGCGCCAGCGGCACGGCCCGCGCGGCGGCGAACCCATGCCGGGCGAGGAACGCGGCGATCGCCGCCGCCCGGCTCATGCCAGCGCTCCGAGACGGCCGGGCCAGCCGGACAGGAGCGCGGTCCGCGCGGCGTCTCCCCCGGCGGTGACCGGCGTATCGACGGCAATCGGCGCATCGGTCGGGACAAGCGCGATGGAGAGCGCGTCCGCCGGCCGCAGCGGCCCAAGCCGGTCCGGCCATTCGACCAGCACGATGTCGGTCAGCGCGTCGTCCCAGCCCAACTCAGCCAACGCGGCGGGGCCGTCGAGCCGCCAGAGGTCGAAATGATGCACCAGGCCGAGTCCCGTCGCATAGCTTTGCACCAGGGTGAAGCTGGGGCTCGGCACCTCCAGCGTCGGATCGGCGGCGGCGGCGCGGAGGAAGGCGCGCGCGAACGCGGTCTTGCCGGCGCCGAGCGGCCCTTCCAGCAGGATCGAGTCACCCGGGCGGGCGGCGCGGGCAACGGCAGCCGCCAGCGCCTCGGTGACGGCCAGGGTGGGAAGGGCTCGGGAGAGGATCATGACGGACCAGTGTGCCGGAGGAGCCGAGTCGGGAACAGCCGCCCGCGACGCTCCGGACGCGCGCGCCGCGGCGGCCACCTACATCTCCGGCCGCCGCGAGCGCGTTCCCGCCGCCTGCTCGAACTGGTGGCCGACCCGCAGCACCGTCGCATCCCCCCAGGCCGGCCCCAGGAACTCGATCCCGAGCGGCAGCCCGCCGGCGCTGAACCCGCCGCACACGACCAACGACGGCACCGCCGCCACGTTCGCAACCGTGGTCGCGATCGGGCGGGCGAACCCGTCGTCCGGCCGCTGCTCGGCCAGCAGCGGCGCCGGCCCGGCAGTCGGGGCGGCCACCAGCACGTCGAAATGCCGGAACAGCCCGGCCATGGACGCGATCAGATCGGTCCGGTGGCGCTGCGCCGCCAGGTAGTCCGCGGCGCTGATCAGTGCGCCCCCCAGCACCCGCACCCGGAACGCGCGCGAGTAGTCCGCGAGCCTGGTTTTCAGCCGCCCCTCGTGCAGCGCGTAGGCTTCGGCCGAGATGATCACCCGCCCGACGGCGTTGAAGTCGATCAGCGGCGGCGGCTCGGCGTCCTCGACCCGGCAGCCGAGGTCGCGCAGGACGCGCAGCGCGTCCGCCATCATACGCTGGGTTTCCGGCGCCACCGGGGCGTCGCGCTCGAAAAAGCGGCGCAGCACGCCGACCCGCAGCCCCTTGATCGGCGCCGCCAGCCCCTGCGCATACGACACCCGCGGCCCGGCGACCGAGGCCGGGTCGGCCGGATCGTACCCCGCCATTGTGTCCAGCAGGATCGCGCAATCCTCCGCCGTCCAGGCCATCGGGCCGGCGGTATCGAGGCTCGGCGCCAGCGGGATCACCCCCCGGCGCGACACCAGCCCGGCGGTCGGCTTCAGCCCGGCGATGCCGCAATAGGCCGCCGGCAGCCGGATCGACCCGGCGGTGTCCGACCCCAGAGCCCCCAGCGCCAGCCCGGCCGCGACGGCGGCGCCGGAGCCGGAACTCGACCCGCCCGTAAAGCGGCGCGTGTCCCACGGGTTACGCGCCGGCGGCCAGGGCAGGTCGAAGGCCGGCCCGCCGATGGCGAATTCATGCGTCGTGAGCTTGCCCAGCATCACCGCGCCGGCCGCGCGCAGCCGATGCACCGTCTCGGCGTCCCGGGTCGGGATATTGTCGGCGAGCAGCTTCGACTGCGCCGTCGTGCGGATGCCCGCCGTGTCGTAGATGTCCTTGAACGCCAGCGGGATGCCGAGCAGCTTGTGGCGCGTGCCCGCCGCCAGCGCGCGGTCCGCGGCCCGCGCGGCGGCCAGCGCCGGGCGTTCGGTCACGGTGATGAAGGCGTTCAGCGCCGGATCGATCGCGGCGATGCGGGCGAGCAGGGCGCGGGTGAGTTCGACCGGGCCGAGCTTGCGCGCGGCGATCAGCCCGGCGGCCTCGGCGATGGTGAGAAAGGGCGGCGTGGGCGCCGTCATCGCCTCGGCCGGGTAGGTTTTCGGGGCGGTCGGGGCCGGGCGGCGGGCGATGGGGCGGGCGACGGGCCACGCGCGGCCGGGCGGGACGCGGTCTTGGGCGCCGGCGGTTTGCCGGCGGATTTGCCGAGGCTGGATTTGCCAAGGCTGGATTTGCCGCGGGTGGGTTTGCCGCCGATGGCTTTGCCGAGGCCGGATTTGCCGAGGCTGGGTTTGCCGGCGGTGGGTTTGTCCGCCGGGACCGCGTCGGACGGCGGCTTCGCCCGGGGCGATGCACCCACGGCGGACTTGCCCCGCACCGGGGTGGCCCCGCTCGGATTGGCCCGCGCCGGTAGGGCGCTCGCCGGTCCGGCCACCATGGGCCGACCAACCGGCGGCCGGGCGGCGGCAGGAGCGGCATGGCCAGGCCGAACCCGCGCGGGCCGCGCCGCCGGGGTCGCGGCCCGGCCGGACTCCACGCGCGGCGCTCCGCCAGGCGGTGCGATCGGCGCAGGCAGGCGGAAGGCGAAGGCCAAGTCGTCCGCCAGCGGCCGATCCCGCGGCAACGCCGCGATCAGCCCGGCCAACTGCCGCCAGACCAGCACCAGATCCGCCATCTGGCCCGGGTTGAGCGCCAGCCCGACGCGCGCCATCAGCACCTGCATCTCGGCCGGGCTGAGGGAGGCGGCAGCATTGGCCGGGACCACGGACATGCGAGGAATGCCTTTGCCGAACGACAAGCAACCCTATCGGCCCATCCCCGGCGGAGCAAGCCGCGCGCGCACCACCGAACACTGTCCGGCCGCCGGCAGGCACCCGCCCCGGCGCCCCGGCCGATCGGGCGCCGCCGCTACCCCGCGCGCGCCAGCAGAGACCGCCGCGCGGCCAGGAATTCCGCCACCGCCGCCGCCAGCAGGTCGCACTCCGCGTCGCCGATCGGCAGGCTGAGCGCCATCATCCCGCGCCGCGCCAGCCAGACGCCTTGCGCCAGCAGGTCGAAGAACAGCAGCTCCTTCAGCCCCGCATCGTCGCGCGCCGCGTCCGCCGGCGTGCGGATCGGGCCGCGCTGGGTGTGCACCGCCAGCATCGAGCCGATGCCGGTAAACTGCACCGGCGCGTCCGCGTCCCGGCACAGCGCGTTCAGCCGGTCGCGCAGCGCGTCCCCGCGCGCGTTCAGCGCCGCCGCCGCCGCCGGCGTATAGAGCTCGGTCAGGCCAACCAAGCCCGCCGACATGGTGAGCACATTGTTGTTGAACGTGCCGGCGTGCGGGAACGCATCCGGCCGGCGCGGATCGAACCGGTCCATCAACTCGGCCCGGCCGCCGAACGCGCCGAACGACATCCCACCACCGATATACTTGCCGAGCGTGGTCAGATCGGGCTGCACCCCATGCACCGACGCCAGCCCGCCGGGGGCCAGGCGGGACGTCATGACCTCGTCCAGGATCAGCACCGCGCCGATGCGCGTGGCGGCGGCGCGCAGGGCCGCGAGGAATGCAGGCTCGGCCGGCAGGCAGCCGCCGCTGCCCTGCATCGGTTCCAGGATGATCGCGGCGAGATCGGCGCCGTGGCGGTCGATCAGCGCGAGCGTCGCCTCGATGTCGTTGTAGGGCGCCACGACGAAGTCGAACGGCGCGTTGATCGGGCTGCCGCCGCCGGCAAAGGTGAGCACGCCGCCGTGGTAGCCACCGCCGAAAGCCAGCACCCCCCGCCTGCCGGTGACCGCGCAGGCGGTGACCAGCGCCATCAGGTTCGCCTCGGTGCCGGAATTGGTGAAGCGCACCCGATCAAGGCCGAAGCGCGCGCAGACGGCGGCGGCAAACCCCGCCTCGGTGGCGTTGGAGGCGCCGAAGCTGAGGCCCCGGTCCAGCGCGCGGTCGATCGCGGCGCGGATGATCGGGTGGGAGTGGCCGTAAAGCCCGGCGGTGTATTCGCCGAGGAAGTCCACGTACTCGGCCCCGTCCAGGTCCCAGAGTCGGCAGCCCTCCCCGCGCGCCATCGCCAGCGGGAACGGGTCGTAGTGCAGGACGGTGCGCGTGTTGCCGCCCGGCATCGAAGCGGTGGCGTCGGTGAAGCGCGCCCGCGAGCGCGGGTTGCGAACGGTGTACGCCTGGCGGACTTCGGCAAGCGCGGTGTCGATGTCGGTATTGGCACGGGAGGTCGAGGTCATTGGGTCACACGCTGCACCTTCTCCCTCCCCCCTCGCGGGGGAGGGTTGGGGTGGGGGGTGCCCACCGCGCCTATCCTCGAGTGGTGGGCACCCCCCACCCCGACCCTCCCCCACAAGGGGGGAGGGAGAAAACAGGCCCCGCCTCAGAACGGGATTTCGTCGTCCAGATCGCCACCCTTCGGCGCATCCCAGGACGGCCCGCCGCTGCCGCCCGCACCGCTGCCGCCCCCGCCGCTTGGCGCCCGCGCCGCCGCCGGTGCCCGCTCGCGGTATCCCCCGCCGCCGGACTCGGCCGCCCCGCCGGCGTCCTCGCCGCGGTTGCTGTCGATCAGCACCAACTCGCCACGGAAGCGGCCGATCACCACCTCCGTCGTGTAGCGCTCCTGGCCCGACTGGTCGGTCCACTTGCGGGTCTGCAGCGCGCCTTCCACATAGACCTTGCGGCCCTTGCGCAGGTATTTCTCCGCCACGTCGGCGACCCGATCGTTGAAGATCACCACCCGGTGCCACTCGGTGCGCTCCTTGCGCTCGCCGGAGGCGCGGTCGTTCCAGGTCTCGCTGGTCGCGAGGGTGAAATTGACGATTTTCGTGCCGTCCTGGGTGGTTCGCACCTCCGGGTCCTTGCCCAGATTGCCGACCAGGATGACCTTGTTGACGCTGCCTGCCATCACACCAAATCCTATGCCAAGGGATCGAGACTAGCCGATCCCGCCTATCCGTGTCTCGCCGGGAACGCGGCCGGACGCCCACCGCGCCGACCCGCCCACCCGCTGCGCCATCCCCGGTTATCCCCCTGGCACCCTATCCCGGCGCCCGTTAACAGCCCTTCCACATTGCATCGATTTTCCCCTATAACCCAGGAACACCTCGGGAACAACCAGATTCGTGCCGACCGCATCACGCCGCCCCCTGTCTCGTACCCCTGCCCCGCCGCGCCCCGCCCCCCGCGCCCTGCCCTGGCCGGCCAGGCCCGGACACCCAAGGACCTCGCCTGCATGACCGGCTCCATCCACGTCCGCGGCGCCCGCGAACACAACCTCAAGAACGTCGACGTCGTCATCCCGCGCGACAGCCTGACCGTCATCACCGGCCTCTCCGGCTCCGGCAAATCCTCGCTGGCGTTCGATACGATCTACGCGGAAGGCCAGCGCCGCTACGTCGAAAGCCTGTCCTCCTACGCGCGCCAGTTCCTGGAACTCGCCGGCAAGCCCGACGTGGACAGTATCGAGGGCTTGTCGCCCGCCATCTCCATCGACCAGAAAACCACCAGCCGCAATCCGCGCTCCACCGTCGGCACGGTGACGGAAATCCACGACTACATGCGCCTGCTCTGGGCACGCGCCGGCGTGCCCTATTCGCCGGCGACCGGCCTGCCGATCGAGGCGCAGACCGTTTCGCAGATGGTCGATCGCGTGCTGGCGATGCCGGAAGGGACGCGCCTGCTGCTGCTCGCCCCCGTCGTGCGCGACCGCAAGGGCGAATACCGCAAGGAACTGGCGGAATTGCAGCGCCGCGGCTTCACCCGGGTGAAGGTCGACGGGAAGTTGTACGAAATCGGCGACGTGCCGACCCTGAACCGCAAGACCAAGCACGAGATCGAAGCGGTGGTCGATCGCCTGGTGGTGCGCGAGGGTCTCGGCCAGCGCCTGGCCGACAGTTTCGAAACTGCGCTCGCCCTGTCGGACGGCATCGTCTACGCCGAAAACGCCGATTCTGACTCCCCCGGGGCGGACCGCACGGTCTTCTCCTCCCGCTTCGCCTGCCCGGTCAGCGGCTTCACGATCGAGGAGATCGAACCGCGCCTGTTCAGCTTCAACTCCCCGCACGGCGCCTGCCCGAAATGCGATGGTCTCGGCACTGAAAGCTTCTTCGACCCCGCGCTGGTGGTGCCCGACGAACGCCAGTCGCTCGCCGGCGGCGCGATCGCGCCCTGGACCGGCGCGGCCTCGCCCTATTACGACCAGACGCTCGCCAGCCTCGCGCGCCATTTCAAGGTCACCACCCGCACGCCGTGGGAGGAGCTGCCGCAGACCGTGCGCGACGCGATCCTGTACGGCACCACCGATACGCCGGTGGAACTGACGTACAAGGACGGCGTGCGCGCCTACAGCGTGAACAAGCCGTTCGAAGGTGTCATCCGCAACCTGCAACGCCGCCACCAGGAAACCGACAGCGTCTGGGTGCGCGAGGAACTGTCGCGCTACCAGGCCGAGCGCCCCTGCGCCGTCTGCCACGGCGCGCGGCTGAAGCCCGAAGCCCTTTCCGTGCGTGTCGCCGGCAAGAACATCGCCGAAGCCTCCGAACTGCCGATCGCCGCCGCGCTGCCGTGGTTCGACGCCGCGATCGGCACGCTCACCCCGCAACGCGCCGAGATCGCGCGCCGCATCCTGCGCGAGATCGTGGACCGGCTGCGCTTCCTGGTCGATGTCGGGCTGGATTATCTGACGTTGGCGCGCGGCTCGGCCACTTTGTCGGGCGGCGAAAGCCAGCGCATCAGGCTCGCGAGCCAGATCGGCTCGGGCCTGACCGGCGTGTTGTATGTGCTGGACGAGCCCTCGATCGGCCTGCACCAGCGCGACAACGAACGCCTGCTGGTCACGTTGCGGCGGCTGCGCGATCTCGGCAATACCGTTCTGGTGGTGGAACACGACGAGGAAGCGATCCGAAGCGCCGACCATCTGATCGACATGGGGCCGGAAGCCGGCATCAACGGCGGCCACGTGATCGCGGAAGGCACGCCGGCCGAGGTCGCCGCCAATCCGAACTCCCTCACCGGCGCCTACCTCTCCGGTCGCAAACGCATCGAAGTGCCGCGCCTGCGCCGCCCCGCGCAGCCGGACCGCGCGGTCACGGTGGTGGGCGCGCGCGGCAACAATCTGAAGGACCTGACGGCATCGTTCCCGCTCGGCACCTTCACCTGCGTCACCGGCGTGTCGGGTGGCGGCAAATCCACCCTGGTGGTCGATACCTTGTACCGCGCCGCCTCGCGCCGGCTGATGGGCTCGGGCGAGGCGCCGGCGCCGCACGACCGGATCGAGGGGCTCGACCTGCTCGACAAGATCATCGACATCGACCAGTCCCCGATCGGCCGCACGCCGCGATCGAACCCCGCCACCTACACCGACCTGTTCGCGCCGATCCGCGACTGGTTCGCCGAACTGCCGGACGCGCGCGCGCGCGGCTACAAGCCCGGTCGTTTCAGCTTCAACGTCAAGGGTGGCCGCTGCGAAGCCTGCCAGGGCGACGGCGTGCTGAAGATCGAGATGCACTTCCTGCCCGACGTGTTCGTGACCTGCGACACCTGCAAGGGCAAGCGCTACAACCGCGAAACCCTGGAGATCAAGTTCCGCGACCACTCGATCGCCGACGTGCTGGCGATGACGATCGACGAAGCGGTGCCCTATTTCTCCGCCCAGCCGCGCATCCGCGACCGGCTGCGCATCCTGCAACAAGTGGGGCTCGGCTACATCAGCCTCGGCCAGCAGGCGACCACGCTTTCGGGCGGCGAGGCGCAGCGCATCAAGCTGTCGAAGGAACTCGCCCGCCGGGCCACCGGACGCACCCTGTACATCCTCGACGAACCCACGACGGGGCTGCATTTCGAGGACGTGCGCAAGCTGCTGGAAGTGCTGCACGCGCTGGTGGAACAGGGCAACACGGTGGTGGTGATCGAGCATAATCTGGAAGTCATCAAGACCGCCGACTGGATCCTGGACCTCGGCCCTGAAGGCGGCAACGGCGGCGGGCGCATCGTGGCGCAAGGCACGCCGGAGGACATCGCCGCCTGCCCCGACAGCTATACGGGCCGCTTCCTCGCGCCCATGCTGGCGCCGAGGCTCGCCGCGCCGGTCCCGGTGCGGACGAAGGCGCGACGGAGGGCGTAGACATCGACCGATGGCCCGGCGACCTTATGACTCCCCTCATTTTTACTGCCATATTACTACAGTTGGGCCGGCCGCGACCCTCCGGGACTTCGCTTTCTGTTCCTGGCTGGGCAACGTGGCTCTGTGCGTGACCCGGTCGGCTGGCTCAGCCTACCGATGCCGGTGCGGGTATAAGCTGTCGCCCAACGCTACCGCATTGATATCAGGAGAAAAAGAATGAGGGGACGGCTGAACCCGGCGACCGCAACGACGAAGTTGACCCGGTTCCTGTTTTACTCCTACGCTGTCGAACTGATCGTGGAGGAGAGCAACAATGTCGGACGAAGACCGGTCGGACCGTAGCGCTAAGGCGATGATGCGCTACGACGCCAACAAGAAATCTACACTGATCGCGTATCTCTTATGGATATTCCTCGGCTATCTTGGTGCGCACCGCTTTTACCTGAAGCACGCAGGATCCGGCGCAGCGATGTTGGTGATATGGATTGTTTCGGTTCTTCTGACGTTCGTCTATGTCGGGCTGCTCGGATTTCTCGTGATCGGTGTCTGGTGGATCGTCGATGCTTTCCTCATTCCTGGGATGGCAAGCGATTACAACAATCGGCTTATCAATGCGCTTGCGATATAGCCCGATGACCTATCGGTCGGGGGCTACCCCTAGCCACGAGCCGATCGGAGGGTCATGGATATTCCCCGATCGCGCGCATCGCTAAACCGTCCGCCCGACGGCCCAGCGTCCTCCGGTGGAAGTGCCGCCCGCCCGGACCTCGCCCCGCTCGCCCTGCTGGCCCTGCTCACCCTGATCTGGGGCATGTCGGTGCCGTTCACCAAGCTCGGCCTGCGCGACGTACCGGCCACGGCGCTGGTCGCCTTCCGCTATCTGGCTGCCGCGCCCTGCTTCGCCCTGATGCTGATCGGTCGCAAGCTGCCGCGGCGGCGCAACCTCGCGGCAATGGCTGCGCTTGGCGTTTTCGGGATCGACGTCGGCCAATCGGCGCAGATGTTCGGCGTGGCGCGCTGCTCGGCCGCGGTCGCCACCATGATCACCGCCATCATCCCCGTGCTCACCGTCCTGCTCGCGAGCGTCCGCCTGCGCCAGCCGATCCGCGCCCCGCACGCCCTGGGATTCGTCCTGGCGCTGGGCGGAGTCGGCCTCGCCATCGCCGCCGCCCCCACCAGCGGCCCCACCGCCTCCACGCCCGCGGGCGAGGCGCTGATGCTGCTCTCGTCCTTCTGCGTCGCCGGCTACTACGTGTTCAGCGTCGAAGTAGCCGCACGCGAAGGCGTGATCGCCACCGCCGCCTGGAGCTCGCTGTTCGCCGCCGCCGGCCTGCTGCCGGGACTGTGGGCGACGCCCGCCCGCGCCATCCACCTCACCCCCACCGCCATTGGCGTCGTGCTCTACCTCGGGCTGATGGTCACGGTGCTGGGGATCTGGATCTGGCTGCGCGCGCTCGGCCGCCTGCCGGCGCGCATCGCCGGCGCCTCCCAATACGGCCAGCCGCTGATCGGCATCGCGGCGTCGGCGGTGATCTTCGGCGACCGGCTGGATCTGCGCTTCCTGGCCGGCACCGGCCTGGTGCTGTGCGGGATCGGCCTCGCGGCGGTGTCCGGGCGCAGCGGTTGAGCCGCCGCCCCCTCCGGCCCATGTCATCTCCGGTCCCCCGGGCGTCCCGGGGCACAACCCGCCAGCGGAGGCCTCCATGCCGGACACCCGCACCGAAACCGACAGCCTCGGCAGCATCGAGATCGACGCCGCCCGCTACTGGGGTCCGCAGACCGAGCGCGCGCGCCGACTGTTCCGTATCGGCGACGACCGGTTTCCCCCCGACCTGATCCACGCCTTCGGTCTGCAGAAACAAGCCGCCGCGGAGGCCAACCTCGCGCTCGGCGAGCTGCCCGAAGCGATCGCGCGGCCCATCATCGCCGCGGCCGGCGAACTCGCCGCCGGCCGGTTCGATGCCGATTTCCCGCTGCCGGTCTGGCAGACCGGATCGGGCACCCAGACCAACATGAACGCCAACGAGGTGCTGGCGAACCGGGCCAACGAGATGGAGGGCAAGCCGCGCGGCGCGCGCGCCCCGGTCCACCCGAACGATCACGTGAACCGCGGCCAGTCGTCCAACGACAGCTTCCCCACCGTCATGCACATCGCCGCCGCGCGCGCGAGCCAGGCGCTGATCCCCCGCCTCGATCACCTGCGCAGCGCGTTGGAGGCGCGGGCGACGGAGTGGGCCGGGATCGTGAAGCTCGGTCGCACGCATATGATGGACGCGGTGCCGGTCACGCTCGGCCAGGAATTCGGCGCCTGGGCGCGCCAGGTGGAGCTCGGCATCGAACGGCTGCGCGCCACGATGCCGCGGCTGCTGTCCCTGCCGCAGGGCGGCACCGCGGTCGGCACCGGGCTCAACCGGCATCCCGATTTCGACCGCGTCTTCTGCGCCCGCATCGCCGCGCTCACCGGGCTCGATTTCACGCCCAACCCGAACAAATTCGAGGGCATGGGCGCGCATGATGCGATGGTGGAACTGTCCGGGATGCTCAACGTCATCGCGGTGTCGCTGACCAAGCTCGGCAACGACATCCGCCTGCTCGGCTCCGGCCCGCGCGCCGCGATCGGGGAGCTGATCGTGCCGGCGGACGGCCTGTCCAGCTCCATCATGCCGGGCAAGACCAACCCGACCCAGTGCGAGGCGCTGACGATGGTCTGCGCGCAGGTGATGGGAAACCACGTCACGGTGACCATCGGCGCCGCGCAGAGCTTCCTGGAACTGAACGTGTTCAAGCCGGTCATCATCCAGAACGTGCTGCATGCGATCCGGCTGCTCGGCGACGCGGCCGTCAGCTTCGCCGACAACATGGTGGCGAAGCTGGAGCCGGACCGGGCGCGGATCGCGCAGCACCTCGCCAATTCGCTGATGCTGGTCACCGCGCTCAACCCGCATATCGGCTACGACAAGGCGGTCCGGATCGGCAAGCTGGCGTTCGCGCGGAATCTGTCCCTGAAGGACGCCGCGGCGGAACTCGGCTTCGTTTCGGCCGACGATTTCGACCGCTGGGTGCGCCCGGAAGACATGACCGCGCCCGGCATGAGCCTCGGCGACTGACGATGCTGGTCAAGCGCAGCCTGGTGCTGTCCGGCCACCGCACCTCCGTCGCGCTGGAGCCGGAATTCTGGGCGGCCCTCGGGACCGTCGCCACGGCGCGCGGGCAAAGCCTGTCCGGGCTCGTGGCAACGGTGGACGCGGCGCGCGCGGCGGACCGGCCGCTCGCTTCGGCACTGCGCGTACTGGCGCTGATCGAGGCGGAGCGGGACCGGCCGGGCGGGAACGGCGGCGCGCGGGATTGAAACCCCGCTTAACGCTTTCGTAAGATCAAACTGGCATTGTCCGACCGCGGGCGAAAATCGCCCGTGCAGGAGATCAGACGAAAATGCTGCATCTTTCCCCGCCCGAGCCCGCGCACTCCGCCGCCCCGACACCTCTCGTGCTTTCCGACCGCTTGATTTCGTTGGCTGAAGATGCGGAACGGGCCGGGCTGCCCACCACCGCCACCCGGCTCGTGCGCCTCGCCTGCGCCGTGCTCGACGAAAGCCGCCGCGCGGCGCACTAAACAGAAAGTCCCCAAGCCGGCGCAGACCGCCACCGGGATCGGGACGGCTTTCCTCCGCGAAGGGTCGGCCCCGCCGGTGGCAACTGATACCAGGGAGCGCAGGCCTCGACCTTCGGCGGCAAAGGCCAGGGGTGTGCGCCGAGGATCACGCGAATTCCCGCGCCCGGCACAGCTTGACGAAATGCGCCATTGCCGTGCCCTGCGGCCGGCCGGCCACCAGGGTCAGCAGCACCGATCGGCGCAGCGACGGCTCGGCCAGCGGGCGCGAGACCACCCCGGCGCCGATCGCGAGCGCGTCCGGCAGCAGCGCAAGCCCCACCCCCGCCGCCACCAGGTCGAGCATCTGCACCCAGGACCCACCGCAGCGGCGCACGGTGAACGTGCTCCTGCTCGCCTCGATCAGGCGCAGCGCGAACCCGCCGCAACGCTCGCCCACCAGCAGGGTCTCGTCGGCGAGATCGGCGCCGGACAGGCTGTCCTGCGCCGCCAGCCGGTGGCCGGCGGGAAGCACGACGACGCAGCCCTCCTCCCACAGTTTCCAACGATGCAGCCGGTCCGGCAGGTCGGGACTATCGGGCAGCAAGGCGCAGTCCAGCATGTCGGACAGCATGGAATCGACCAGTGCCGGCGCGCCCGCGTCCTCGAACTCCACCGAGAGATCGGGGCAGAAACGAACGAGGCGCCCCACCACGTCGGCAACCCGCGCCGCCGCTATTGCGGGACCCAGGCCGACGCGCAGGCTCATCTGCTGGCGGCCAAGCTGCTCGTCGGCGATCCGCCGCGCGGTCTCCGCCGCGGTCAGCATCGCTTGCAGATGCGGCACCATGGCGCGCCCGAGCGGCGTGAGCTGGGTCATCGCGCGCTCGCGATACAGCAGCAGGCCGCCCAGCTCCTCCTCCAGCCGTTGGATCGCGCGCGTCAGCGCCGGCTGGGTCACGTTGCACGCCGCCGCCGCGCGCGTGAAATTCAGGGTGCGGCAAAGGGTCACGAAGTAGCGGACCTGGTGCAGCTCCATCACCTGTGCCCTCAGGCTTCCGGCGCGCCGAGCGCGCGCAGCGCGGCCAGTATGTCGGCCGGCTCGGCACGCTCGGTGAAATCGACGGTGACGAAGCGCCAGCGGATGATGCCGTCCCGATCGACCACGAAGGTCGCCGGCACGGGCAGGAACCAGGCCGGGTTGCCATGCCGTTCGGCAAGGTCGGTGCCGTATTTCAGCAGCAACAGGCGGTACGGGTCGGGCGCGCGGAACACCACGCCGCAGCTCAGCCCGACGCCGCAATCGACGTCGGAGAGCACCTCGAACGCGGCGTGATGGTTGCGCTTGACGACCAGCGCCCGACCGCCCGCTTCCGGCGTGATCGCGACCAGGGCGGCGCCGGCAGCGCGGAAGTCGGGCAGCGCCTCGGCCAGCGCATCCAGGGTCAGGCGGCAATAGGGACACCATTCGCCGCGAAAGAAGGTCACCACCAGCGGGCCGCGGCGCAACAGGGTGGTGATCGCGAGCAGGTCGCCCTCGGCATTGGGCAACACGAGGTCGGGAAACCGGTCGCCGACCTGCAGCACCTGTTCAAGGAAGCCGGTCCGGCGCAGGTCCGTCACCATCGCTTCGTAGGCGCGACGGACCTCTTCGGACATCGTTCGTCGCTTGGCTTCGAGCTGGTCGCGAAGGCGCGGCATGCACAGATCTCCTTGCCCGACGGTGCTCCGCCGGCGGGCGCCGGGCAAGCGAAGCAATGGGGCGGGCCATCGCGCTCGCGCGAACGACCGGCCGCCACCTCTCCCGCCGTGCGGGAGAGGTGAAAGGGTCGCTCGCCTGACGCGACGGCGGCGGCTACTTCTGGCCGGTCGTTGTCGCGTGACCCATGCTGTCGTGGGCCATGCCGCCATGGCCCATGGCCGACGAATCCGTCGCCGGATGGCCCATCGTATCGTGGCCCATGCCGCCGTGGCCCATGCTGTCGTTGGCCATCGTGCCGTGGCCCATGGTGTCATGGCCCATCGCCGTGCCTGACGGGGTCGTGGTGTCGGACGCGGCATGACCCGGGAGGCTGCCGGCCAGGGCAAGGCCAAAAGCCAGCGCGCAGGCATATGCGAAGCGCTTCATTGTCTGTCTCCTCGACGTGCAAGCGGGCATCACGAGAGCGCCCGACCGACACCAGGATCGCGAAACGCAGCCGCGGCGGCCAATGCCGAGTGGTTATCGTCTTCATGCGTGGACCCGGCAGGATGGCCGGACGCACACCGCCGCCGCACGCAACGCGGAGGCAGGCCATGCCGCACCATCCCGATCGAGGGCCCGATCCGCGGCCCAATCCGGGGCCCAATCCACGGCCCAATCGGGGGCGCACCCGCCCTGTCCATCCCTGGCCGCTGCGGCTGATGCACTGGCTGAACGCCACGGCGATCGTCGTCATGGTCATGAGCGGCTGGCAGATCTACGACGCCTCACCGCTGTTCGGGTTCAGCTTCCCTGGCCGGATCACCCTCGGCGAATGGCTCGGCGGCGCGATCGCCTGGCACCTGGCCGCGATGTGGCTGCTGGTGCTGAACGGGGTCGCCTACCTGGCCTGGGGCAGCCTGAACGGGCATTTCCGCCGCCGGCTGCGCCCGCCCGGTCCGCGCGAGGTCTGGCGCGACACCATCCTGGCGCTGACGTTCCGGCTAGATCACCGGCACGGGGTGTACAACGCCGTGCAGCGGGCGCTCTACCTGGCGGTGATCGCGTTCGGCGTGCTGGCGGTGGCCTCCGGGCTCGCAGTGTGGAAGCCGGTGCAGCTTTGGTTCCTGTCCGATCTGTTCGGCGGCTTCCGTGCCTCCCGCTACGTGCATTTCTTCGCCATGGCGGGGATTGTCGGCTTCCTGGCCGTGCATCTGATGCTGGTCGCGCTGGTGCCGAAAGTGCTGCCGCCGATGATTACCGGCGGGCGCCTGTCGGAGGACGCGCCATGAGCGACGCGTTGGATCGCCGCCGGCTGCTCGGCCGTGCGCTGGCCTTCGGTGCACTGAGCGTGCTGCCCGGCTGCAATTACGACAACCTGCAGCACCCGGATTTCGCCGACCGCGCGCTGCGGGCGATGTCGCGGTGGAATGACCGGGTGCAGGCGGCGCTGTTCGACCCGCACACCCTTGCCCCCACCTTCCCCGCCAGCGCCATCACCCGTCCGCCGCGCTTCAACGCCTTCTACGACGAGGCCCATGTGCATGTCGTCGACGGCGCGAGCTGGCAGTTGGAGCTGTTCGGCAACATCGCGGAGAAGCGCCCGTGGCGGCTCGCCGACCTGCGCGCCGCGCCGCAGGAGAGCCAGATCACCCGGCTGATCTGCGTCGAGGGCTGGCGGGTGATCGGGCAATGGGGCGGCGTGCCGCTCGGCTGGTTCCTGCGCCGCATCGGTGCCGATACGAAAGCGCGCTACGTGTCGTTCCGCTGCGCCGACGGCTATTACGAAAGCATCGACATGCCATCGGCGCTGCACCCGCAGACGCTGCTGGCGCTCGATTTCCTCGGCAAGCCGCTGACGCCGCCGTTCGGTTATCCGCTACGGCTGCGCATCCCGACCAAGCTCGGGTTCAAGAACCCGAAGTCGCTGGTCGCGCTCGGGGTGACCAACGTATTCCCAGGCGGCTATTGGGTCGCGCAGGGCTACAACTGGTTCAGCGGGTCCTGATCCCGGGCGGGGTCAGGCCGGGCGCCAGGCCTCCCCGTCGCGCACCACCTTGCCGTCGGCGTGCAGCTTCATCAGATGGGCGAGCACGTTGCGCTCGGCCGCGCGTTGCAGCCACGGGTTGGTCTGCGAATAGAGCGCGTCGCGCAGCGCCGCCGTCGTCATCCCGGCGGTCGTCATCTCCGCCCGACCGAGCCGGGCGAGAATCGCGTGCTCGCGCTCCATGCGGTGGAACAGCAGCGCGCGGGCCAGCTTCTGTGGCTCCGGCAGCGGCGGCCCGTGACCGGGCAGGAACACGTCGTCGCGCCGGTCCTGCACCCGTTTCAGGCTGGCGAAATAGGCGCCCATGTCGCCGTCGGGCGGGCTGACGACGCTGGAACTCCAGGACATCACGTGATCGGCGCTGAACAGCACCGCGCTGCCGTCGCGGGCGGCGAGCGCGTAGCACAGATGGTCCGAGGCATGGCCGGGCGTATGCAGCGCGGTCATCCCGGCGATGCTGGCGTTGTCGTCGAGCTTGATGTCGGGGGTGAAGCTCGCGACCGCGCTGGCGCGGAAGCCGGCGGTGCGCGCGCCGGTGGCGGCGACCAGCGCCGGCGTCGCTTCCAGGTGGTCGTGATGGGTGTGCGACAGCAGGATCAGGTCCACCTTGCCGCCGGTGGCGCGCAGGATCGCCGCGACATGCGCGGGTTCGTCGGGACCGGGGTCGAGCACCACCAGGCCGTCCGCGGTTTCGATCAGGTAGGTGTTGGTGCCGTGATAGGTCATCGGCCCGGGATTGGCGGCGACGATGCGGCTGATGCCGGGCAGCACCGGCAGCACCGCGCCGCGTTCGGGCTCGGGTTCGGTGAGAAAGGCCATTCTGGATCCTCGCGTCCTACCT
>JABBNW010000376.1 GCA_019352115.1 Pseudomonadota bacterium | reverse complement strand
GGCCGCGAAGGCCCCGAGCGTGCCGATGGCGTTGGCCCCATCGAGCGTCATCGTCGCGGCCTGACCGCTCAGCGCGTCGACGGCCAGGGTTGCGCCGCTGAGCTGGCTGATCGTGCCGGTCGCATCGAGTTCCAGCCGGCCGACGATGCCGGTGAGGTTCACCGGCTCATCGAATGTGATGTTGGTCGTATAGAGGCCCGGCAGGCCGGTGATGCTGCCGATCCGCAGCACCGCGATGCCGGGTTGGAGCGCGCCGAGGTCGGCGGCGCTGATGACGGGATCGGCGGCCAGGGTCTGCTCGGTGAAACTGGTATCGAGCCCCGGCGTCCGCGGGGCGATCTCCACCGTGCCGCCGGGCGCGATGATCGCGCTGCCGGATACGATCGAGAAATTGTCCGCGACCAGGGAGATGCGCCCGCCTTGCGGCACGGCGAGCGTGCCTGGGACCGAACCCTCGCCAAAGTAGCCGAGAGCCAGGGTATTGCCGCCGTTCGGCGTGCCGACCTCAAGCAGGATATCGTTCGCAGTGATGCCACTATAAACGTACATATCCTGGCTGGTGACCAGTTGGACGTCGCCGTTGGCCACGATGCTACCGTCCACGGACAGATACTGGTTTGTCGCCAGCTGGAAATCGCCGTTGGCAGTGAATGGGCCGAGTTGGCCGATCTGATTGCCCGGATTGGTCAGGGTGACCGCCCCTGTCGAGCCGGTCAGGGTACCAATCCCGACCAGAGATGTGGTCTGTGTCACCGCTCCGGTCGACTCGAGTGCGAGACTCGTCCCGCTGAGGCCGCCGGACACGATCGATCCGGCGAGCGTGATCGCC
This sequence comes from Pseudomonadota bacterium, assembly GCA_019352115.1. Lineage (GTDB taxonomy): Bacteria > Pseudomonadota > Alphaproteobacteria > Acetobacterales > Acetobacteraceae > JAJZVS01. Next base: position 1,851 of record JABBNW010000376.1, on the reverse strand, counting down.
CCGGCGGTCGTGGTCGCGGTTCCGGTGTCGGAGGCGGCGGCCGCACCGAGCTGAATGCTCGGCAGGAGGCCGAAAAGATTGCCCACCACCGGCAGGATCGGCACGTCGAAACCGGGTCCACTGCCATCGACCGACATCGCGAGGTTCGGGGTCGCCGGGGCAATCTCGATCGTGCCGAAATCGGGCGCAACCAGGCTGCCGGCGGCCCCGAAGCTGAGAGCGTCCGTCTGCAAGGAGATCACGCCGGAAGTCGAGCCCGCAGAGTTCACCTGCGAGTCGGCAGTGATTGCCCCGTTGACGGCGATCGTGCCGCCATGCGTGGACAGGAACACGCCGCCGTTGAGCGCGGTGACGGACCCGTCGAGCGTCATGCTGCCCGCCCCTGCCGTGCCCGCCGCCATCACCACATCGTTGGTCGCTGTTATGGCGACCGGCAGATCGATGCTACCGACGGTGAGGTTCCGGCCGGCATCCACGGTGAGCGCGCTCGCCGACACGCTGGCCTGAATGGACAAATCGCCGCCGGATTGCAGCGTCAGGCCGTGCGTCACGCTCACTGAGGCCAACACGTCGAGCAGGGTCGTCGCTTGCAGAATGACGTTGGAGAGCGATCCGGCGGCCTCGATCGCGGTGTTGCTCACCGTATCGAACGCCGTGGTGCCGTGGGTGTTGAACCCGATCTGCGAGCTGCTCGTGACGGTCGAATCGAGGCTGCCGGACCCGAGTGTGCCGCCGATGATATCGAGCGTGCCCGGATCGAACAGGATCGTTCCCAGATTCCCCAGCGGCGCGCCGAGGTCCACCGAACCGTCGAAGCCGAGGGTCTTCCCGGACACCTCCGCGAACCCGCCGTCCCCGCCCAACGGGCCGCCGCGGGCGCTGATCGCGCCGTCCATCGACGTGTTGTCCGCCGACAGGATGGCGATCCGCCCGCCGTTGCCCCGCGCCGTCGCATCCGCCGCGATCCGCGCGCCGCGCGCCACCGTCACGCTCCGCGACGTCATCGCCGGCGTCACGCCGGGGCCACCCTCGGCGCGGTCGAGCGTGGTGCCGACCGCGACGACGCCCCCGCCCGCCGCACCGGACGCATCGATCCGCGTCGTTGCGGCAAGCGACACGCCGCCGTCGGGGGCGATTTCAATCCGCCCGCCCCGCGTGGCCGGTGCGTGGCCGTCGGCCAGCAGTTGGCCCGCCACCACGATCGACCCGCCGATGCCGTTCAGCACGATCTCCCCGGTCCGCGCTCCGACCGTGGGGGCGGCGATCCTGCCGCCCGCGCTCACCAGGTTCTGCACCACTCCGGCAGCCTCGCGGGCGGTCAGCTCGACCACCCCGCCAGCGGCGAGGATCGTTCCGGTATTCGTCACCAGTGCGGTGACCGGCTTGCCGTCCGGTCCGACCCGCACCTGGGTTACCGCGCCGTTGACGTCGATCGACACCAGCCCGTCGCCATAGAGATCGAGCGCGTAGGTCTTCGCCCCCGCCAGCACGACCCGCCCGAGCCGGGCCGTGATCTCCCCCGAATTGGCGACCTGCGGCGCGACCAGCGCGGCGAGCCCGGCCTCGCGCACCGTGATGTGGCCCTGGTTCTCGATCCGCGCCCCGGCCGCCGCCGGCTGGTCGAACACCATCCGCCCGGCCATGAAATTGCGGTTCGTGATCCCGGCGGCGGTGGCGAGGAAGCCTGCCGTGTTGACCTGCGCGCCCTTGTAGAAGGTGATCCCGTCCTGGTTCTGCAGGATGACCTGGCCGTTGGCGGTGATGCGCCCGGCGATCTGGGAGGGGTTGGGCCCGACGACCCGGTTCAGGATCGTCGCCTGCGCCGAGGGCTGGTGGAACTCGACCGACTGG
>JABBNW010000375.1 GCA_019352115.1 Pseudomonadota bacterium | reverse complement strand
TGCGCGGCGACAATTAAAGTGGCCGGTTCACCGACAATTATCTTGGCCGGTTAGGGCGTCCGCCAGCGCCGCTTGAAGGGAGGGGCGAAGCCCCGACCGGAAAGTGGCGCTGGCGGACGGCGGCGCTTCGAAGCCCCCTTGAGGGGCGTCAGCCGCTCGGGGTCGAGGGTGGTATCGCAGCTCAGTCAACGGACGATCTGAGCACGATGCCGCACCTTCACGTAACCGACCACCAGGTGATGCTCTACATGACCTACCGCTCCCGACATCAAAACCAGGAAGCCGCCGCAGCCAGCGCGGGCTTCAGCGCGCGCACGGCGCGCCGCATCGACAACGACCCGCGTTTGCCCTCACAAAAGAAGCCGCCGCGAAGTTGGCGGACCCGCGCCGACCCGCTGACCGACATCTGGCCGCAGGTGCTGGAGATGCTCGATATCCCAGGCGTTATGGCGGTGACGATTTTCGAGGACCTCCAGGATGAACTCGGCCCGGACGTTCTTCCCGACAGCGTCCGGCGCACGCTGGAGCGTCGCATCGCGAAATGGCGCGCCCTTCACGGCGGGGACAAGGAGGTTTTCTTCCCTCAGCGCCATGATCCCGGCCGTCAGGCGCTGTCCGATTTCACCGTCACCGACAGTCTCGGCGTCACCATCGCCGGCGAGGCTTTCCCTCACCGCCTCTATCATTTTCGGCTGGCTTGCAGCGGCTGGGAGCATGCGCGGGTGATCCTGGGCGGAGAAAGCTTTTCAGCCGTCGCCGAAGGCCTGCAAGACGCGCTTTGGAAGTTGGGCGGCGTGCCGCGCGAGCACCGAACCGACTCGCTGTCGGCGGCCTTCAAGAACCTCGACCGCGACGCCGAGCTTGATTTCACCAAGCGTTACGACGACTTGTGCCGGCACTATGGCATGGAGGCCACCCGAAACAATCCCGGCGTCGCCAATGAGAACGGCAGCATCGAAGCCGCCAACGGCCACATCAAGGTCCGCCTCGACCAGAGGCTGCGTCGCCGGGGAAGCCGGGATTTCGACAGTCTGGAAGCTTACCGCGCCTTCGTCGCCGGCATCTGCAACCGTCACAACGCCCGTCGCGCCAAGGCGGTCGCCGCCGAGCGCGAGACGCTCAAGACCCTGCCCAAGCGCCGGACCACCGACTTCGCGACGGTGTCGGCGAACGTCACGCGCAACAGCACCATCAATGTCGACCGGGTGCTTTATTCCGTCCCCTCCCGGCTGATCGGCCACAAAATCGAAGTGCGCCTTTTCGACGATCGGCTGGAATGCTTCCTCGGGCCCGACCCGGTCATGCGCCTGACCCGCGTGCGCACCGACGGAGCGCGCGGCCACGCCATCGATTATCATCATCTGATCGGCACGCTGCGCCGCAAGCCGCAAGCCCTGCGCTACCTCGTCTACCGCGAGGCCCTCTTTCCGCGCGCCGCCTACGCCCGCGCCTGGACCGCCCTGGACGACGCCCTGCCGCCCAGAGACGCCTGCCGGACGATGGTCGCATTGTTGGTGCTCGCTTCGACGTGCGAAGCCTGCGAGATCGCTCTGGCCGCGCGTCTCGACGCGATCCTGGACGCCGGCCGACTGCCTGACCTCGCCAAACTCGAAGAGGAGTTTGCGAGCAAACCGAGCCCGCCGAGCGAGGTCGCCATCCCCGAACCAAATCTGAAAGCCTACGATCGGCTTCTGCCCTCCGCTTGCGAGGCTCGGCCATGACGGACGCCATTATGCCCGACGCGGCCTTCCTCGCCTCCTTGCTGACGCAACTGCGCCTGCCCAGCATCGCGCGCCATTGGCGACGCATCGCCGAGGGCGCCGACCGCGAGGGCTGGCCGGCTCAGAAAACCATCGTCGCGCTGATGGAAATCGAAGTCGCCGAGCGCACCTCGCGCCGCATCCAGCGTCATCGCGAGCAATCCGAGGCGCCGGCCGGAAAAACCTTCGCCAGCTTCGATTTCGACGCCGCGCCGGGTGTGCGAAAACAGCAACTTCTGGCGCTCGGCGCCGGCGGAGACTGGATCGAGAACGGCGATAATCTCTTGCTGTTCGGCAAAAGCGGCACGGGCAAGAGTCACGCTATGGCGGCGATCTGCCATGCTCTCATCGATGCGGGAAAGCGGGTTTTGTTCACGCGCACCATCGACATCGTTCAACGGCTTCAGACCGCGCGGCGCGATCTTTCCCTGATCGGCGCCCTCGAAAAGCTGGATAAGTTCGACCTCATCGTGCTCGACGACCTCTCCTATGTCCGCAAGGATCAAGCCGAGACCAGCGTCCTGTTCGAACTCATCGCGCATCGATACGAACGGCACAGCATCGCCATCACGGCCAATCAAGCCTTCTCAGCATGGAGCAATGTTTTTCCGGACGCCGCCATGACTGCGGCGGCCGTCGACAGATTGGTCCATCACGCGAAGATTATTGAAATGAACGGGGAAAGCTACAGGGAGCGCTCCGCCGCTCACAGAGCCGCCAAGGAGGATCCCCACGTCATTGCATAGCTTTCCATGACAGCGTCTCGCCTCCCGCCTGGGTAATTGTCGCTCCCCAAACCGCCACCGACAACTACCGACAACGGGACCACGAACAACCAGCGGCAATTAAAGTAATTGTCGCCACGTCACCCTATTGCCAAACGACAATTAGGCGCGTAGCTTTCTCCTCGCTACTCGACGCTCGCCC
>JABBNW010000374.1 GCA_019352115.1 Pseudomonadota bacterium | reverse complement strand
GCTGGGCGAGATCATCCGGCAGGGTGAATGGGGGATGGTGCCAGCCAAGCAGCGCCTTCGCCGCCTCGGCTTCCCCGGCCCCGAGCGGGGCTCCGTGCGCCGCCGACGTGCCGGCCTTGGTGGGGGCGCCGAAGCCGATGATGGTCCGGCAGGCGATCAGGGTGGGCTTTTTTGAACGGACCGCAAAAGACAACGCGGCGGCGACCTGTGTCGGATCGTGTCCGTCCACCGCCTTGGTGGCCCACCCCGCCGCGGAAAATCGCTTGAGCGTGTCCTCGGATCGCGCCAGCGCCGTGTCGCCGTCGATCGAGATGTGATTGTCGTCATAGAGCAGGGTCAGCTTGTGGAGGCGCAGGTGACCCGCGAGTCCGATCGCCTCGTGGCTGATCCCTTCCATCAGGTCGCCATCGGAGCCGATCACCCAGGTGCGGTGATCGACCAGCGAGCGGCCAAACCGCGCCGCCATCATGCGTTCGGCCAGCGCCATCCCGACCGCGGTGGCCAGGCCCTGACCCAGCGGGCCGGTCGTGGTTTCGATGCCGGGATGGGCGCCGTGCTCCGGGTGGCCGGCCGCCGGGGAATGAAGTTGGCGGAATCGCTTCAGGTCCTCGATACCCATGCCGGCAAAGCCGGTCAGGTGGAGCAGCCCGTAGAGCAGCATGGACCCGTGCCCGGCGGACAGCACGAAGCGATCGCGGTCCGGCCAGCGTGGATCGGCCGCATCGAATTTCAGGAACCGGGTCCACAGCACGGTGGCGACGTCCGCCATGCCCATCGGCAGGCCGGGATGGCCGGATCTGGCGGCCTCGACCGCATCGATCGCAAGGACACGAACAGCATCCGCCATCCGCCGGGCCACCGTGAGCGGGCGTGCCAGGATCTCCGCCTGGCGGCCAAGCGCGGCATTCGGGGCGGCGAGTGGTTCGGCAACGCTGGCCATGGACGCTCCTACAGTACGGAGGCCTATAAGCGGGCGGTGCAGGGGCGGGCAACCCCAGGCACCCGGCCCGCTGCCCGCGGCCGTTGGCGACGGGACCTGCCTTCGGGTCGCCGCGGTGGAGCTCGTATTGCCCGGGACCGGACCTCTTGCGCGCCTTCGTCCGGCGCCAATATACCCCATCCGGGTATGTACCGAAGGGGTATCCCGGTGATGCGACACGCAACGAAGCAGGGGGCGGCGGCGGCCAAGGCCGGACCGCAGCAGCAGGCCGTGTTGCCGCCGGCGATAGCGCGCGCCGGCCTCGACGATCCTGCGACCGACATGCCGGCGGCGATGCTGTCCCGCCGCCGGGTGCTGACCACCGGTGTGGCCTCGGTATCGTTGGCCGCGCTGCTGCCGAGCCAAGCCAGAGCCGGCGCCACGCGGCTCACCATCGAACGCCGCAGCCTGGAGGTGAACGGCCGGCCGGCCACGGTGTTCGGCATCCGGCAGGACAACGGAGCGTTCGGCATCGAACTCGATCCCGGACAGCGCTTCGCCGTCGATCTGCGCAACCGCGCCGGCGTGCCGAGCATCCTCCACTGGCATGGCCAGATCCCGCCGGTCCGCCAGGACGGCGTCACCCAGACCGGGCTGGAGACGCTGATCCCGGCCGGAGCCGATCAGGCTTACGACTACGTGCCGCGGCCGGGGACCTATTGGATGCACTCGCATCACGGCCTGCAGGAACAGCAGTTGATGGCGGCGCCGCTCATTGTTCGCACGCCCGCAGACCTGCGCGCCGACGTACAGGACGTGACGGTGCTGCTGCAGGATTTCACCTTCCGGGATCCACAGGAAATCCTTGCCGGGCTCCGCCGCGCCGGTCTGGCGCAGCACGCTCCGCGAGCCCCGATGGGAAATCGGCCCGGCATGTCCGGAATGGCAACGACCATGGGCAGCGGGGGGATGCGCATGCCGTCCGGTGGCGCTGGCGCGGGTGGCATGGACCTCAACGATGTCGCCTACGACGCCTTCCTTGCCAATGATCGGACTCTGGCCGACCCCGAGGTGGTGCGCACGGAACGCGGCGGCCAGGTGCGGCTGCGCCTGATCAACGGTGCTGCCGCCACGGCGTTCTGGATCGATCTTGGCGCGCTCGACGGCACGGTCGTCGCGGTCGACGGCGATCCGGTGCATCCGGTGCCGGTCCGCCGCATCCCGATCGCCGAGGCGCAGCGGGTCGATGTGGTCCTGCGCATCCCCGCCGCCGGCGGGGCCTTCCCGGTGCTCGCGCAACGCGAGGGCGACCGGCCGCGCACCGGCATCGTCCTGGCCACCCGGGGTACCGCGGTCCGCAAGCTGCCGTCCGATGCGCCGGCCGCGGCGGGGGCGGTCGACATGTCGCTGGAACAGCGGCTGCGGGCGCGCGTTCCGTTGGGCCCACGTCGCCCCGACATCGTGTACCGCGTGGCACTGACCGGGCAGATGATGCCGTTCGCCTGGGGCATCGACGGACGCCCCTGGTCCGATCGGGTGCCGCTGGAGGTGGCGCAGGGCAAGCGCGTGGTATTCGATCTCGTCAACCGCACGGCGATGGCGCATCCGATGCACCTGCATGGACATCATTTCCAGGTGCAGGCGCTGAATGGCGTCCGCTTCGGCGGCGCGATGCGCGACACCGTGCTGGTGCCGGTGGGCGGCATGGTGCGCATCGCCTTCGATGCGGACAGCCCCGGCCGCTGGTTGTTCCACTGCCATAATCTCTACCACATGGCG
>JABBNW010000373.1 GCA_019352115.1 Pseudomonadota bacterium | reverse complement strand
AGAACATAAATCCGCCGCCGTGTCAAGCGGGTTTCGGGTGGTGGGACGGTTTGAACGTCTGGATTGGGTCGGAGGCGGGCGTGGGATACGGAAGAGCCAGCGTCCAGCACGCGCCCAAACCCGGCCATAGGCCAAACCCAGCCGTCTTCGCGTAAACGGACATCGGAAACGCCACCTGATGGGCGCGCATATCGTTAGCGTTACGGAAAATCATTCGCCGGTTTATCCCCAGGCGCCTGGGCACCTCGTATCGTTCGTCATCTATTCAGTTTTTCTCAACGAACGTTTGTGCCCCATTGAACTGAGCGAGCGGGTTGGCGTTGAAATGCTCCCGTATCGCTTTGACGAATATGGCAACATTGGCGGACGCAATCCGCCGCGCCTGGTAGGCGACACTGACCGGCAGCGGCGGCGGCGCGAAATCCTGTAGAACGAGTATGAGACGCCCGGCGCGGACAGCGTCCCAGACCTGGTAGGAGAGCGTTCGCGCGATGCCAACACCAGCCTCCGCGGCCGTGATCGCTGCGTCCGCCCCGTTGACAATGAGGCGAGGCTCGACCCGTACTGTTCTTCTATCTGCGCCTAAAGGCCATTCATTGGTGGCGCCGATACCTTCGAACAGGATGATGCCGTGCGACGAGAGTGCTGCCGGCGTTGCCGGCGCGCCGTGCTTTTGCAGATAAGCGGGGCTGGCGACGAGGACCGGCGTCGCGAGGCCCAGCTTTAGGGCGATCAAACTACTATCGGCAAGCTCGCCGACGCGCACGGCAACGTCCACACCGTCCTCGAACAGATTAACGCTGCGATCCGACAATGTCAGACTGATCGCCAGCTCCGGATGCTTGTGCAAAAGCGCATTCACAATCGGCAACACGTACAAGCGCCCAAACAGAACCGGTGCCGCGACTCGCAAGGTCCCGCGGGGTTTTGCATCCTCGCCGCGGACCCGCCGCTCCGCCATCTCGAAATCTTCCAGAATGCGTTTACAGTCCTCCAGGTAGATCTGGCCGCGCTCGGTCAATTGCACAGACCGGGTCGTGCGGTTGAGCAGCATGATCCCCAGTCTTTCCTCGATCTGCGCGACGGATCGCGTCGCCACGGACGGTGACAGCCGCATGCGCCGAGCCGCCTCCGTAAAACTGCCCAGGGTCGCGACAGAGACGAAAACGCGCATGGCTTCGAGATTGTCCATATATAATTGCTAAAACAGCAATAAAGTTTTGTCAACTCGCCGTATTATCGCATTGGCGCTCGGGTTCTACATCACGGATCACACCGCAACTGGCGATCCAAGGAGAGCCCCATGTCGGCCAATACGGTTCCAACCCATGACTCCACCCCCGCTGCACAGCCCAAGCCGACGATCGTGCTGGTGCACGGCGCCCTCGAAGATGCGTCGATCTGGCATCAAGTGATCCCCCGGCTCCAGCGCGACGGCTTCCCCGTCATCGCCTTCGCCAACCCGCTGCGGAGCCTGTCCGTCGACGTTGCCTATCTGTGCACCGTGCTGGACAGGATCGAGGGCCCGGTGATCCTTGTGTCCCACGCCTATGGCGGGGCCGTCATCACCCAGGCCGGGGATCACCGCAACGTCAAGGGCCTGGTCTACGCGGCCTCGCCTATGCCTGCGGCGGGCGAATCCGCAACGGATACTCTCCGACGTTTCCCCGGTGGCGACTTCGCCTCGGCCATCAATCTGACCGACTACACACTGCCCGACGGCACCAGCGGCACCTATGCCCTCGTCCAGGCTGACAAATACGGCCCCCTCCTCGCGGCCGACGTGCCTGAGAGCGTGCTCGCCTTGATGATCGCCACCCAGCGCCCCGTCGACCTGGCAGCCCTCAATGAAAAGCTGACATCGGCCGCATGGACGACCAAGCCGAGCTGGCAAATCCGGCCTCTGCAGGATCCGGTATTTCCCGTGGAAGAATGGAAGTTCCAATCCGATCGTGCCCACGCGCACGTCACCGAAGTGAATTCTTCGCACGCCGTTCCCGTCACTTACCCGGACGTCGTTGTCGATGTGATCAACCAGGCCGCCGGCGCCGTCGCGAAGTAACGGCAGACCGAGGTCGACCGAAACGACCAACTGAAACCTTTACTCACCCTTCAGAAAAGGATATGTCAAATGGCGAAGTTCGCATTACTTGTCGAGTTGAAGGCCAAACCGGAAAAGGAAGCGCAGGTCGAGGCGTTTCTGAAGAAGGAGGCCGTGCTGGCCAAAAAGGAGCCAGGTACTCTGACGTGGCACGCGGCGAAAGTCGAAGGTGAGAACGGCGTCTATCGAATCTTCGACACTTTCCATGATGAAGCTGCCCGCGAGGTGCATTTGAACGGCGAAGCGGCAGCGGAGCTTGTGGCGCATGCTGAAGAGCTTTTTTCCGAGGCTCCAAAGGTTTACCGGCTTCAGGTCATCGCCGAGAAGTAAGGCGCTGCCGCGGCTCTTCATTGCGAAACAGATGATGAACCTGGGCGGCCTGGCGCGGTGCATATGCCGACCGCCCATCCCCTTTTGCATTACCGGAGATAAAGGCAATGGACATCGATACCAGCGCGCTTTTTGCGCCGATCGTCATAAACGGACATACGGTGAAGAACCGCCTTGCCGTCGCGCCGATGACGCGCATCAGCGCAACGGAAGATGGCCGGGCGAGCGAGACGATGGCCCGCTACTATGAGCGTTTTGCGCGGGGTGGCTTCGGGGCGGTCAGCACCGA
>JABBNW010000082.1:15535-17465 GCA_019352115.1 Pseudomonadota bacterium | reverse complement strand
GGCGTCGCCGCATTGGTGGTCGAAGACGGCGGCCGTCCGTTCGATCCCGCCGCGGCGCCGGCGCCGGCGCGGCCGGCGCGCCTACAGGATGCAAGGCCCGGCGGCCTCGGCCTCACCCTGCTGCGCCATTACTGCCGCGATATCAGCTACGAACGGATCGGCGGGCGCAACCGGCTGACCTTGCGCTTCCCGCTGCCGGGTCGGTGAGACCGGGGCCGCTCGGCGTCAGTCCTCCTCGACCACCGTCTCCGCTTCCAGTTCCAGCAGTTGCTCGGCCGTGGCGTCTTCCACCGCCTCCACTCCGCGCAGCGCGCGACCGACGGCGCGGGTGCGCCGGCGGGCGGCCTCGATTGTATTGGTCATGGTGCCGGCGTTCTTCGCCAGGCGTTCCAGCACCCCGTCCATCTTGCGCATCTCGGTGACCGTCGCGCCGAGCAGGGCGCGCACCTGGTCGGCCTTCTGTTCCAAGGCCAAGGTGATGAACCCGAGGTGGATGGTGCGCAGTAGCGCCGGGAACAGACTCGGACCCAGGATCAGCACCCGGTTGTCCCGCCCGACCGCATCGATCAGTCCGGGCAGCCGCGCCACCTCGGCGAACAGCGCGTCGGTCGGCAGGTACATCACCGCGAATTCCACCGTCACCGGCGGGTTGATGTATTTCTCCGCGATCTTCTTCGCCTGCAGCCGCACCGCCGTTTCCAGCTTGCGCGACGCGGCGCGTTCGCCGTCCGCATCACCGGCTTCGGACGCGGCGAGCAGGCGTTCGTAGTCCTCCACCGGGAATTTGGCGTCGATCGGCAGCAGCGGCCGTCCCTCGCCGCGGCCCGGCATGCGCACCGCGAACTCCACCGCATCGTCCGATCCGGCGCGCACCTTGCAATTGGTCTCATAGGCGCCGACCGGCAGGATATCGTCCAGCATCGCGCGCACCTGGGTCTCGCCCCAGCCGCCGCGGGTCTTCACGTTGGAGAACAGGCGCTTGATGTCGCCGATCTGCGCGGTGACGGCGGCGACGTCGCCCATCGCCTTCTGCACCGCGGCGAACTGGTCGATCACCCGGTTGAAGCTCTCGTTCATCTGCTTCTCCACCGCGGCGTGGAGCTGCTCGTTCACGGTCTTCTGGATTTCGGCCAGCTTGGTCTCGTTGCCTTCGCGCAATTCGCGCAGCTTGGCGTCCAGCACGCCGCGCGTGATCTCCGCCTGGGTGCCGGCGGCCTGCATCTGCTCAGCCAGGGCCTTCTGGATCCCCGCAAGCCTGGTCTCGTTGCCCTCGCGCAACTCACGCAGCTTGGCTTCCAGCAAGGTGCGGGTGTTCTCGAACTGGGTGCCGATCGCCTCGGCGCCCTTCTGCTGCGCCTCCGTCAGCGCGAGCCGGAGCTTGCCCTGCTCGTCGACCAGGACCGCGCGCAACTGGGCCAGCCCGCCCTCCTGCACGCCGACCAGCCGGGTCAGCCGCTCCACGAGGTCCGTGCCGAGCGCGCCCACGCCGCGCCGCGTGGTCTCCGCTTCGGACCGCGTGCCCGCGGCGGCCTGTTCGGCCAGCAGGCGCAGCCGCTCCAGCGCCGCCCCCTGGCGCAGGACAACGAGCAGCGCCGCCAGCGCCGCCAGCATGGCGAGGCCCGCCAGCACGGCGGCCGGATCGATCGGCATGCGCGAGTCTCCCTGGATGCGCGTGGACGAGTATCGGCCAACCGGCGGAGCATGGCGAACGCCGTGCCCCGCGCATCCCAGGGCTGACGGCCAAATAACGGCGCGCGGGGGAAGAGCGGCGCCGCCGGATCCCCCGGACCAGGAATTTTCATAGCAGGTCGCAGTGCGCGACACGGCGGGTGAGGGCACGCGGCACGGGACCCTCATCCGGTTCGCTCCGCGAACCGACCTCTCCCGCGAGAGCGGGAGAGGTGAAGGACCGGAGCTTCGCCCGGTCGAG
>JABBNW010000082.1:0-15342 GCA_019352115.1 Pseudomonadota bacterium | reverse complement strand
TTGCCGTCCGCGCCGCGGATGCGCGCGTTCATCCGCCGCGCCTGGAAATCCCGGCAGTTGGAGCAGGACGAGATTTCCCGCCACGCCTGCTGCCCCGGCAGCCAGACTTCCAGATCGAACGTCCGCGCCGCGCCGAACCCGGTATCGCCGGCGCACAGCACGACCCGCCGGAACGTCAGGTCCAGCGCCCGCAGGACGGCCTCCGCGCAGGCCGTCATGCGTTCGTGCTCGGCTGCGCTGGCGTCGGGCGCGACGATCGAGACCAGCTCGACCTTGCGGAACTGGTGCTGGCGCAGCATCCCGCGCGTGTCGCGCCCCGCCGCGCCGGCCTCGCTGCGGTAGCAATCCGTGAGCGCGGTCAGGCGCAGCGGCAGGGTGGCCGCCGGGATGATCTCCCCGGCCACGGTGTTCGTCAGCGGCACTTCCGCGGTCGGGATCAGCCAGCGCCCGTCGGTGGTGCGGAACAGATCGTCGGCGAATTTCGGCAACTGTCCGGTGCCGTACAGCGTCGCGTCGTTGACCAGCGACGGCACCACCATCTCGGTGTAGCCGTGCACGCCGGTGTGCAGATCGAGCATGAACTGCCCGAGCGCGCGTTCCAGTCGCGCCAGGGCGCCCCGCAGCACGACGAAGCGCGCGCCGGCGAGTTTGGCGGCCGTGGCGAAATCCATCAGCCCCAGCGCCTCGCCCAGCTCGAAATGCTGCTGCGGCGGGAAGTCGAGGTCGTGTGGCGTCCCGTGCTGCGCCAGCACGACGTTGGCGCGCTCATCGGCGCCGTCCGGCACCTCGAGGTCCAGGATATTGGGCAGCCGCTCCAAGGTGCCGCGGATCGCCGCGTCCAGGGCGGCGGCGCGGGTTTCCAGCCCCTCCATCTCCGCCCGTAACGCGGTCGCTTCGGCTTCCAGGGCGGCGGTGTCGGCACCCGTGCGCTTGCCCTGGCCGATCTCGCGGGCGAGCGCGTTGCGCCGCGCCTGCGTCTCCTGCAACGCGGTCTGGGCGGCCCGGCGGTCGGCATCCTGGGTCAGCAAGGCGGCGGCAACCGGCGCCATCCCCCGGCGCGCCATCGCCGCATCGAACGCCGCCGGGTCGGCGCGGATCGCGCGGATGTCGTGCATGGCTCAGATCTCGACCGGCTTGGGTTCCACGAGCCGCGCCATCAGCACGGAGATTTCGTACAGCGCGATCAGCGGCACCGCGAGGCTGATCTGGGTGAACACGTCGGGCGGGGCCAGGATCGCCGCCACCACGAACATCGCCACATAGGCGTAGCGGCGGAACCGCTTCAGCGCCTTCGACGACACGATCCCGACTTTCGCGAGCAACGTCAGCAGCACCGGCAACTGGAACGTCAGCCCGAAGGCGAAGATCAGCTTCATCACGAGGTCGAGGTATTCGGACACGCGCGGTAACAGCTCGATCGGGACGCCGCCGCCGCCGGTATTCGACTGGAAGCTGGCGAAGAATTTCCAGGCGAACGGGAACACCACGTAATAGGCGAGCGACGCGCCCATCAGGAACAGCACCGGGCTTGCCACCAGGAACGGCGCCAGCGCGCGCTTCTCGCTGCGATACAGCCCCGGTGCGATGAACAGCCAGAGCTGGGAGGCGATGATCGGGAAGGCGCTGAACGCGGCGCCGAACATCGCCACCTTGATCTTGGTGAAGAACACTTCGTAGAGCTGGGTGTAGATGAGATGCGGCGTGTGCATCCCCTGGCCTTCCAGCACGTGCGCCAGCGGTTCAGCCAGGAAGTAGTATATGTCGCCGGAGAAATAGTAGCTCACCCCGAACATGACCATGAAGGCGGCGATCGCGTACATGAGCCGCCGCCGCAGCTCCATCAGGTGCTCGAGCAGCGGCATCGGCTTGTCGTTGATCGGGTCTTCGATCGGTGCGTGCTGGTCCAAGACGGGTCCGGGTGCTCGGGTGGGCCGGGGTCAGCGCACGCCGCGGGCGGCGATGTCCGGGGGAACGAAAGAGGGTGGTGCGGAGGCCGGCGAGACGGCGTTGCCAGCCTCGATCGCCGGCGCCGCCGCGGCGAGGGCGGGCGGGACGAAGGCCGGGGCCTCGCCCAGACCCGCCGGGTCGGCGTCGTCCGGGCGCGGCATGTCGGCAACCGACAGCTCGCCGACCGGCTCGGCCTCCATCTCCCCGGCGGTTCCGCTCCCGCCGTCCTCGGTGAAGCTGCCGCGCAGGCTGCCGTCCGGATCGACCGTGCGCTCCAGCATGTTGGCGACGTTGAGGCCGCGGAATCCGCTGAGGGTGTCGCGGACGTCCTCGAGATTCGCCTCGCGCACCATCTCGTCCACATGGCCCTGGAACTCGCTGGCCATGCGGCGTGCTTTCTTGATCGCGCCCGTCATCGCGCGGATCGCGACCGGCATATCCTTGGGCCCGATCAGGATCAGCGCGACGGCGACGATGACGGCCAGCTCGGACCAGGCGAAGTTGAACATGAGGGGAATGGGGCTCCGGGCGGCTTGCTAGCAGGAAACGGCGCGCGCGGAAACACGCGCCGCGAAGGGTTCAGGCCGGGGGGTCGGGAAGGGGTGCGGCCGGGCCTGGCGGGTCTTCGGCCCGGTCGAGCGGGGCGTCGTCGCCGCCGCCGTCACCCCGAGGAACTTCCCCCGGATCGTCCTTCGGCCCGGCGGCGGGTTCCGCCGGCGGGCCGGGCAGCGGTTCGGCGGGCAGGACGGCAGCCTCGGTCAGGAGTTCTTCCCGCCGCGGCAACTCGCGCAGGTCGCGCAGGCCGAAGCGGGCGAGGAAGGCGGGCGTGGTGCCCCAGAGGGTGGGCCGGCCCGGCGTCTCCCGCCGGCCGCGCGGCGCGACGAGATCGGCTTCCAGCAAGGCATCGAGGGTCGATTGGGAGAGGCTGGCACCGCGGATCTCCTCGATCTCGGCGCGGGTGACGGGCTGGTGCCAGGCGATGATCGCCAGGGTCTCCATCGCCACCCGCGGCAGGCGGCGGGGGATTTCCACGATCTTGCGCAGCGCCGGGGCCAGATCCGGGGCGGTGCGGAACTGCACTCCGCCGGCCACGTCGACGAGCTCCACCCCGCGGCCGGCGGTGGCGGCCCGCAGCGCGGCGAGCACGGCGGCGACATCGGCCCCGTCCGGGAGCAGGGCGGCCAGGATGCGCGGCGGCACGGGGGCGGCGGCGGCGAACACCGCGGCCTCGGCGAGGCGGACCCATGCGGCCGGCACCGGGTCGGACCCGGCGGCCGGCGCCGGCACGGTCTGCGGGGCTGCGGTGTCTGCGGTGGCGGTGACCGAGTCGGCCGGGGCAGGGGCGGTGCCGGAGTCAGGCGCAGTCACGGAGTCAGGCGCAGTGGCGCAGGCGGGCGCGGTGACGCAGGCGGGCGCGGTGACCGAGTCGGCCGGGGTGACCCGGTCGGGCGCGGTGACGGCGTCGCGCGTGGGGCTGGCGGTCGTCGCCTCGGAAGGCGCGGTTGCGTCTTCCGGCGGGCGGGCCGGTTCGCGGGGGGGCCAATCGCTCATGCGCGGCCCGCCGCCGCTGCGCCAGGGCGCAGTAGCACGGGGCCGAACGGGTAGTCCTGGTCAAGCCGCGCCGCGCCGTCGCGCGCCAGTTCCAGCCCGGCCAGCAGGGTGCTCGCCAGCGCGGCCCGCCGTTCGGCGGCGGTGGCAGGGAAGTCGGGAAGGAAGCGCTCCAGGCTCGCCCCGTCGGGCAGGCTTCCGAGCATCGCGCGCAGCCGGCCGAGCGCGTCCTGCACCGTCCAGACCGTCAGCGGGCGCGGCTGGTAGTGCCGCTTGCCGCCACCCCGCCGCAGCGCCGCCAGATAGGCCCGCAGCAGCCCCGGCATCCCGAGCAGCAGGCCGGAGCGGTCGATTTCGGTATGGTCCTCCGGGGCGCCGCGGGCGAACACGTCCTCGCCCAGCACCGGCCGCGCCGCCAGCCACTGCGCTGCCGCCCGCATCGCCAGCAGTTCGGCCAGCCGCGCGGCCAGGGCGCCGGCCGCGTCTTCCCCTTCGTCCGCCGCGTCGGTACCGGCCGGCAGCAGCAGGCGCGATTTCAGCCAGGTGAGCCAGGCGGCCATCACCAGCCAGTCGGCCGCGAGTTCCAGCCGCACCCGGCGCGCGCCTTCGATCACCGCCAGGTACTGTTCGACCAGGGCCAGGATGGAGATGCGCGCGAGGTCCACCTTTTGCCCCCGCGCCAGGTCCAGCAGCAGGTCGAGCGGCCCGTCGAAACCGTCGAGGTGCAGGATCAGCCCGCCCGCGGCCTCAGCGGCGGCCGGCGCAGCCGCGTCGGGTGCCCCGCCCGCGGGAACTGCCGTCGGCACAGGTGCGGCCGGCCTGGGGTCAGGGAAATTGTTCATGGATCGGCGGGCCCATGTGGTGGCCCGTCAGCCCGAGCACCAGCCGCAGCGCCCACGGCAGCACCCGGCCCAGTACGGCCCGGAACGGATCGAACCGGATACCGAATTCGCCGAGCGCCGCCGGGAGCAGGAACACGAACAGCAGCACGATCACGATCCCCGCCCGCTCCAGCCGCGCCCAGATCCGGGCGAGGGCCAGCGGCAACAGCCCGACCGCGATTCGACCGCCATCCAGCGGCGGGATCGGCAGCAGGTTGAACAGCCCGAGCACCAGATTGTACAGGATGAACGGTACCAGGAAGGCGCTGAGCCAGGGGTGGGCCGCCGCAGCGCGGTCCAGATAGGCGAACACCCCCGGCAACGCCCCGGGCGCGCGCGGCAGCAGCAGCGCCCCCGCGATCGCCAGCACGAAGTTCATCGCCGGCCCGGCGGCGGCCACCACCATCATGCCGCGCCGCGGGTCGCGGAATTTCCACGCCGCCACCGGCACCGGCTTGGCCCAGCCGAACATGAACATCACCCGCCCGAACGTCAGCAACTGGCCCACCAGCAGCACCCCCGGTAGCAGCAAGGTGCCCACCGGATCGACATGGCGCAGCGGATTGAGCGACAGCCGGTGCGCGTCCCGTGCGGTGGTGTCGCCCATCGCCAGGGCCGCATAGCCGTGTGCCGCCTCATGCAGGGTGATCGCGAGGATGGCCGCGATCGCCGCCAGCGCGATGGTGCCGATGGTGTCGATCACGCGAGCAGCCGATCGCGTTCGCGCGCGAGTGCATCGGGGTCGAGCGCGCGCCGGCTGGCGGCAGCGCGCCGGCGGGCCGCGGCAAGCCCGGCAGCGGCGCGTGGCGTCAGCTCCGGGCAGGCGGCGAGCAGCGCCGCGGTCGGCGGATACGCCCCGCTGCAATAGAGCGCGACGTCGCAGCCGGCGGCGAGCGCGGCCCGGGCCAAGTCTTCCGGCGCGCCGGTCAGCGCGCGCATGGCGAGATCGTCCGTCACCAACACTCCTTCAAAGCCGATCCGGCCGCGGATGATCCGCTCGATCACCGCCGGCGACAGGGTGGCCGGCAACGCCGGGTCCCAGGCGGGGAACAGGATATGCGCTGTCATGGCCCAGGGCAGGTCCGCGTTCAAGGCGAACGGCAGCAGGTCGGGCTCCGGGTCGGGCGCGGTGACGACCGGTAGCGCGACATGGCTGTCGGCGGTGGCGCGGCCGTGGCCGGGCAGGTGCTTGGCGACCGGGATCACGCCGGCGGCGAGCAGCCCGTCCGCCATCGCCCGGCCCAGGGTGGCCACGGCCTGGGGATCGGCGCCGAACGCGCGGTCGCCGATCACGGCGGCGGCGCCGGGGACGGCGCGGTCGAGCACCGGGGCGGTGACGATATCGAACCCGGCCTGCGCCGCCTCCGCCCCGATCAGGGCGCCCTGCAGCCAGGCGGCGCGGGTGGCGGCCTCCGGCGCGGCGGCATAGCGCGCGCCGATCGTCCCGGCGGCGGGATGGGCGCGCCAGTGCGGGGGACGGAGGCGGGCGACCCGGCCACCCTCCTGGTCCAGCATCACATGGGCGTCGGGGTGGAGGACGGCGCGCAGCGCGGCGATCAGGGCCGCGAGCTGGGGCGGGTCCTGGATGTTACGGGCGAACAGGATCACCCCGGCAGGCGGGTGGGCGCGGAGCAGCGCGGTTTCCTCGGGCCGCAGGGTGGGGCCGGCGAGGCCGACGATGGCGGCTTTCATGGGCATGCGGGGGCTGGGGGAGGGGATGCAGGACCGGCGCGGGGCCTGCGGCGGCGTAGCATGGACGGGCCGGCGCGGCGATGCGATGGGGGCCGATCGCACTGGCAGGCGGTTGGCGCGCCGGCAGGAGGTTGGCGCGCGGGCGGCAGTTGGCGCGATGGCCGGTGGGCGCGATGGCGGGCGGCCGGCCGCGCGGCCGGTGTTGCCGCCCCCGGGCCGGGCCTGCTACCCGCATGGCCTGCACCACGCACAGGAGCCCAGGGTGATCGACGCGCCGGCCGCGCTGCACTGATGGCGGTTTACACCGAAGTCTCGGACGACGCCCTGGCCGCGTTCCTCGCCGCCTACGACATCGGTCGCATCGTCGCCTTCCGCGGCATCGCCGAGGGGGTGGAGAACAGCAACTATGCGCTGCGTACCACCGGGGGCGACTTCATCCTGACGCTGTATGAAAAGCGAGTCGATCCGGCGGAGCTGCCCTGGTTCCTCGGGCTGATGGACCATCTGGCGCGCAACGGGATTGTCTGTCCGCGCCCGGTCCCGGCGCGGGACGGCGTGCCGCTACGCCCGCTCTGCGGCCGGCAGGCGGCGATCACGACCTTCCTCCCCGGCGTCTGGCCGCGCCGGATCCGGGTGGAGCATTGTGCCCCGCTCGGCGCCGCGCTGGCCGCGCTGCATCTGGCCGGGCGCGGCTATGCGCCGACCCGGACGAACGCGCTCGGCCCCGCCGGCTGGCCGCCGCTGCTGGCCCGCTGCGGTGCCGGGACGGAGACGGTGCAACCCGGCCTGGGCGCCGAGCTTGCCGCCGCGCTTGAAGCGATTCTTGCCGGCTGGCCGGGGGACCTGCCGATCGGGCATATCCACGCCGACCTGTTCCCCGACAACGTCTTCTTCCTGGAGGGTGCGATCTCCGGCCTCATTGACTTCTATTTCGCCGCCACCGACCTGCTGGCCTACGACGTCGCCGTGTGCGTGAACGCCTGGTGCTTCGAGGCGGACGGGGCGCTGAACGTAACGAAGTCGCGTGCCCTGCTGTCCGGGTACGGCGGCGTGCGCGCGCTGTCGGCGGCGGAGCGCGCGGCGCTGCCGGTGCTGTGCCAGGGAGCGGCGCTGCGCTTCCTGCTCACCCGGCTGTACGACTGGGTGAACACGCCGCCGGGGGCGCTCGTCACCCGCAAGGACCCGGTCGAATACCTGCGCCGGCTGCGCTTCCACCTGAGCGCGCGCGACGCGCATGCCTATGGGCTCTGAACCGGAGACCGCCGCGCCGGCGGACCATGTGGAGATCTGGACCGACGGCGGCTGCAAGCCCAATCCGGGGCGCGGCGGCTGGGCGGCGATTCTGCGCTTCGGCGACCACGAGCGGGAATTGTCCGGCGCCGAACCCGCGACCACCAACAACCGGATGGAGCTGACCGCCGCGCTGGCGGCGTTGGAGGCGCTGAAACGCCCCTGCACCGTCGTGCTGCACACCGACAGCGAATACCTGCGCAACGGCGTGACTCGCTGGCATGTGGGCTGGGTGCGGCGCAATTGGCGCAACGCGGCGGGCGATCCGGTGGCGAACATGGATTTGTGGCGGCGGCTGCTGGCGGCGGCGGCGGTGCACCGGATCGAGTGGCGCTGGGTGCGCGGCCATGCGGGGGACCGGATGAACGAGCGCGCCGACGTGCTGGCGACGGCGGCGCGGGATCGGATGCGGTAGGGGGCTGTCGGACGGCCCATGAGATGTCACCGTAACGACCGAATGAAATAGAGGGCGGCGAAGTCGTGTGTGACAGCCTCCTCGCGCAGTCACGACCTCGTCCGGGAAGGGTTGGATCGTATCGTCGTCGAAGCATCCGCATTCCCGGGACGCAGAATGACGGCAGCCACCTGGGCAACGAAGCGATGCATTCGGTGCCCGAAGAGCAGGCTGGACGGCGCACCTGCGGGCGGGTGTCCTGACCGGGGACCGTTGGTAACCCGCGATACGGACACGGGCGCTACTTGCCGGGGCCGACAGGTTTCGGTTCCGGGTCGGGCTTCGTCAGCCCCCAGATGCGGCCAACCTCAGTGCAGCGCCAGGCGATTTTGTCGACCAGGACAGCGAGCACCGGGTGTCGCACCCCTTGCGCCCGCAGTCCGGCGGCCACGTCGGCGGCGGTGTCAGGCACTGCGGCGACGAGGCGGGCGACGTGGCCGAGCGCCTCGTCGGCCGGATAACCGCACCCCCGAGCCATCCGCTCCCAGTGCCTCGGCATCACCGCGGCGTAGCGGTCGCATTTGTCGATCTTCATCGGCATCGGCACGTCCTGCCACCTGCCTTCGACATATGGCAGGTAGCTGGCAACGTCGTACAGCGGCGCCAGCCGTGCCTGCCTGGGACCGAACAGGACGCTGTAGTTCTTGGCGTGGGCATCGGTGCCCGCGATAAGGAAATTCAGCGCGATCGCCTGCATGAAGCGGCGGCGGTCGGCCTCGGGGTTGGACGACCAGGACAACAGATCCATGACGCGCCTGATCCCCGGCCCGCCATCGTTCTCGTATTTTCCGAACGGATGAACGCCCATCGCCTGGCACATGTCTTCCTGGTGGACACGGACGATGTCGCCGTCGGGAAGGCGAGCGCGATCGTAGCGCTCCACCACGATGGCCGGTTCGCCTGCGAACTCTCTCACCTCGGCCCGGGCCGCGCGCAGCCCGACGCGCTCGGCCAGGCGCAAGCAGAACACTTCGTTTTCCGCGTGCCCCGCGAGGCCCGGGATCGGGGGCTTGAGGATGTGGGTGGTGGGGATGCGTCCGCTCGGCACGCCCCAGCGCCCGTCCACCAGAGCCAATGCGGTCTTGGGTTGCGCGCCGGGGAGACTGAACTGGCCTTCGCCGTTCGAGCGGCCGGTTGAGTAATCCCGGCGCAATCCGGCAAGACGCGCGCCGACTTCCAGGTCGTCCAGCCAGTGGATGTCGCGGCCTTGCGCCATGGCGCCGATTCGGCCCGGTTCGGCGAATTGGACGGCGCCGGGGCAGTCCTCGCCAATGGCCCACAGCAACGCGAACGCATTGCCGGCCGACACGCCGTTCTGGCTGGCGATGCGGGCGAGGACATTCTGGTTGTCCGTCAACAACCCCCACATCCAGTTGCTGATGATGTCTTGTCCGTATTTCGCCCCGGACAGCGGCATGGACATCGACAACGGGATCACCGGCCCGCGCTCCCGCCATTCCTCGTCGTAGACGAAGGAGAACCTGTTTCCGGCGCGCTCGACCTGGCCGATGACCTGCCCGCCGAGGAGCAACACCAGCGCATCGGGCATCGACGTGCTTCGCCTCGTCATGGCCGCCTCGGCGTGTCTCCGACGATGTCGGAAATGTCGGGGAACCTGTCGTCATGCGGGGCCGAACGCCCGGTCAGGCGGTGGTCGGGTCCGTGCGACAAATCGAGGTCCAGGCCCAGGTACGACAGCATCTTCAGCACCTTGCCGATCTCCGCCGTCTCCTTGCCGGTCTCGACCTCGCTGACCCAGCTCTGCGTGGTTCCTAAGCGAGAGGCCAGTTCGGTCTGCGACATCCGGCTACGCATCCGGGCCTCGCGGATGAGCCTCCCGATGTCTGCCGGCGTTTTCACGTACATTTCGGCTACCTATCCCTTGTCGCCAATATAACGCAAAGATTGGCGAACGGCGATAGAAGCAATTTATTGGCGTTCGTAGATATCGGCGACATATGCCCGAACGCCGATGGCCGGGCGAAAGGTCGCGGATCTGTGACCCGCCAAACTTGCTCGGCAGCATAATGCCACCATGGAACCCCGGAAGGGCGCCCCCGAGTGGGCTCCTACCCCCCGATCAGCACCAGATCGTCCCGGTGGATCATCTCGTCCCGCCCGCGCCAGCCCAGCACCGCCTCGATCTCATCCGACCGATGCCCCGCGATTCGCGCCGCGTCCCCGCTCGCATACGCCGACAACCCGCGCGCCAGCGCCGCACCGTCCGGCCCGCGCACCAGCACTGGATCGCCGCGCTCGAACACGCCCTCCACCGCGCGCACCCCGGCCGGCAGCAGGGACCGCCCGGCGCCCAGCGCGCGCGCCGCCCCCGCATCGACCACGAAGGCCCCGAGCGGCGCCAGCGCCCCGGCGATCCAGCGCTTGCGCGCCGACCGCCCCTCCGGCGCCGGCAGGAACCAGGTGCAGCGCGCGCCCTCCGCCAGCGCGGTCAGCGGGCGGTCGGCAAGCCGCCCCTCCGGCTGGCCGCGCGCGATCGCCATAGCGCAGCCGGCCTGGGTCGCGATCCGCGCCGCCACCAGCTTGGTGCGCATCCCGCCGGAGGAATAGCCGGGCGGGGGTTCGCCCCCCATCGCTTCGATCTCCGGCGTCAGCGCCGGAACGATCGAGATATGCGCCGCCGCCGGATCGCGCCGCGGATCGGCGGTGTACAGCCCGTCGATGTCCGACAGCAGGACAAGCTGGTCCGCCTCGGTCATCTCCGCGACCCGGGCGGCCAGGCGGTCGTTGTCGCCGAAACGGATTTCCGCCGTCGCCACCGTGTCGTTCTCGTTGATCACCGGCACCGCGCCCAACGCCAGCAGGGTGTGCAGGGTGGCGCGCGCGTTCAGGTAGCGGCGCCGGTCCTCGGTATCCTCCAGGGTCAGCAGCAGTTGCGCCGCGGTCAGGCCCTGGGCCGACAGCGCCTCCGCCCAGGCCTGCGCCAGGCGGATCTGGCCCACCGCGGCGGCGGCCTGCTTTTCTTCCAGCCGCAGGCGCTTGCGCGTGAGGCCGAGGCTGCGGCGGGCGAGCGCGATGGCGCCCGACGACACCACGATCACCTCCGTCCCCCGCGCCCGCAGGTCCGTGATGTCGGCGGCGACGCCGGCGAGCCAGGCCGCGCGCGGGGCGCCGCGGGCGGGATCGACCACCAGCGCGCTGCCGATCTTCACCACGAGCCGCCGCGCGGCGGTGAGCGCGGGCGGCGCGGTCATGCCGGCCGGCGCTGTCATACCGGGCGATCCGGCGCGCCGGCGATGAACCGCGCGGCACGCGCGTGCCAGCGGCCGGCCGCGGCGGCCGCCGGCAGCACGAACAGCGGCGCCGCATGCATCACCAGCCGTCCGATCTGGAACTTGTGCGTCACCGTCAGCGCGAGCAGCACGAGCGCCGGGATCACCAGGATATCCACCAGCCGGAACGGCCCGACCGTCCCCGCCGAGCCCGCCACCGCACTTGGTGTCAGGCCGAGCCGCCGCCCGACCGCGCCTGCGGCCGGGGCGATCATCGGGCTCGGTGCGCCGCGATCGCGTCGGCCAGTGCGCGCAGCACCTCCGGCAGTCCGGCGCCGCTGACCGCCGAGAGCAGCAGCACCGGGCGGCCGGACGCGCGCGCCAGCGCCGCCCGCCGCGCCGAGGCTTCGCGCGGGCTCATCGCGTCGGATTTGTTGAGCGCGATCAGTTCCGGCTTGTCGGTCAGCCCGCCGCCATAGGCCGCGAGTTCTTCCCGCACCATGCGCCAGGCGGCCACCACGTCCCCGGCCGCGCCGTCGACCAGGTGCAGCAGCACGGCGCAGCGTTCCACATGGCCGAGGAAGCGGTCGCCGAGGCCGGCGCCTTCATGCGCGCCCTCGATCAAACCGGGGATATCGGCGAGCACGAATTCCTCGTTGGCCGAGGGGCGCACGACGCCAAGCTGCGGATGTAAGGTGGTGAACGGGTAGTCGGCGATCTTGGGCTTGGCGGCGGAGGCGCGGGAGAGAAAGGTGGATTTGCCGGCGTTCGGCAGCCCGACCAGCCCGGCGTCGGCGATCAGTTTCAGCCGCAGCCACACCCAGCGTTCCTGCCCCGGCCAGCCCTTGTCGGCCCGGCGCGGCGCGCGGTTGGTGGAGGATTTGTAGTGCGCATTGCCGTACCCGCCGTCCCCGCCGGGGAGGAAGGTGATCCGCTCGCCGGCGCGCGCGAGATCGGCGAGCAACGTCTCCCGATCGTCGGCGAAAATCTGGGTGCCGATCGGGACCTTGATGACGAGATCGGCCGCGCCGGCGCCGGTGCGGTCGGCGCCGGAACCGTTGCCGCCCTTCTTCGCGCGGAAATGCTGGCTGTAGCGGAAGTCGATCAGGGTGTTGAGGTTGGCGACGGCCTCGAGCACGATATCCCCGCCCTTGCCGCCGTCGCCGCCGTCCGGGCCGCCGAATTCCATGTATTTCTCGCGGCGGAACCCCACGACGCCGTCGCCGCCGTCACCGGAGCGGAGGTAGATTTTCGCCTGGTCGAGGAATTTCATGGTCCGGCGTCCGGGGTGGACGGGCGAGGGGGGGGCCGAGACGGGACCTGCAAACGAATGGGGGCCGGCGTGACGCCGACCCCCGGGCAGCTGCTGTCGCGGCGGGCAGGCGTTATTCGGCGGCGGCGGCCGGTGCTGGCGTGGCGCGAACGGAGACGTGCACCCGGCCCTCGGCCTTGCGCTGGAACTCCACATGCCCATCGATCAGGGCGAAGATGGTGTGGTCGCGCCCGAGGCCCACGTTCTGGCCCGGCTTCCACTTGGTCCCGCGCTGGCGGAGGATGATGTTGCCCGCGATGACGGCCTGGCCGCCGGATTTCTTGAGCCCGAGGCGCCGGCCCTCGGTATCGCGCCCGTTGCGGGAGGACCCGCCGGCTTTCTTGTGTGCCATGTCAGACTGCTCCTTCGCTGGCGGCTTCGGCGCTGGCCGGGGCCGGGCTGGCGGCAACCGGGGTCGGCGCGATGCCGGCGATGCGCAGCACGGTCACGTGCTGGCGGTGGCCGTTGCGGCGGCGGCTGTTCTGGCGCCGGCGCTTCTTGAAGATGATGACCTTGTCCAGCCGGTCCTGCGCGATCACCGTCGCGGTGACCGAGGCGCCGGCGACCGTCGGCGCGCCAAGCGTGAGGCCGCCGGTGTCGCCCACCGCGAGGACGTCGGTGAAGGTCACGGTCGAACCCGGCTCGGCTTCGAGCTTTTCGACCTTCAGCACCGCGTTCGGGGTCACGCGGTACTGTTTTCCGCCGGTGCGGATCACTGCGAACATCGATCGTTCCTGCCAACAGCCATGCCCCGGCCACGAGACGGGGCCAGGCGAGGGAGCGCGGGTTATAGCGCCCGCGAGGGGGAAGTCAACGCGGCCCCGGTGCTCTACGCGCCCCGGTCCTCCGCGCCCACAGGCTGGGGTGGCCGAAAGGTCCCGGACCTGGCACGGCGCGCGCGACGCCGGGAGCGATCGCCTGTTTCCCGTCGGTCTCGCGGCCGATCCGCGTTGTGCCATCCGCCAACGAATCGGTATCCTCCCACCCCGTGCGGCCCCCGAACGGGCGCGCCGATCCATGGTTTGATCGGATCGCGGCGCCGGCCGCCGAACCCGTGCGCCACGACCTGGGCCCCGCCCCGCCCGACCGCGAACAGCCAGCCCGAGGATCCGCCCCATGCCGACCGTAGCAGACCAGATGGTCGAGACCCTCGCCGCCGCCGGTGTGGCGCGCATCTACGGGATCGTCGGCGACAGCCTGAACGGCTTCACCGACTCCCTCCGCCGCCACGGCGGCATCCAGTGGCTGCACGTCCGCCACGAGGAAGTGGCCGCCTTCGCCGCCGGCGCGGACGCGCATCTGACCGGGCGGCTCGCGGTCTGCGCGGGTAGCTGCGGGCCGGGCAATCTGCACCTGATCAACGGGCTGTTCGACTGCCACCGCTCGCGCGTGCCGGTGGTGGCGATCGCGGCGCAGATCCCCTCGGCCGAGATCGGCTCCGGGTACTTCCAGGAAACCCACCCCGAGACCCTGTTCCGCGAGTGCTCGACCTACTGCGAGCTGGTCTCCAACCCCGCGCAGATGCCGCGCGCGCTGGAGATCGCGATCCGCCGCGCGGTCGCCGAGCGCTGCGTGTCGGTGATCGTCATCCCCGGCGACATCGCGCTGCAGCCCGTCGTCGATCCCACCCCGCCGCACCCGCGCGGGCTGCTGCCGGAGCGGCCGACGGTGACGCCGCCGGCGGACGCGGTCGCGCGCCTGGCCGCGCTGCTCAACGGCGCATCCCGGGTCACCCTGCTGTGCGGCGGCGGCTGCGAGGGCGCGCATGTTCTGCTGCTCCAGCTTGCCAGGGTGCTGAAGGCGCCGATCGTGCACGCCATGCGCGGCAAGGAGCATGTCGAATGGGACAATCCGTTCGACGTCGGGATGACCGGGCTGATCGGCTTTTCGTCCGGCTATTACGCCATGGAGAGCTGCGACGCCCTGCTGATGCTGGGCACCGACTTTCCCTACCGGCAGTTCTATCCGAAACGGGCGCGCATCGCCCAGGTGGACCTGCGCGCGGAGGCGATCGGCCGGCGCGCACCGGTCGAGCTGGGACTGCTCGGCGACGTGCGCGCGACGATCGCGGCGCTGCTGCCGCAGCTTGCGGAAAAGACCGATCGCAGCTTCCTCGATGCGGCGGTCCGGCATTATCGCGATGCGCGCCGGGGGCTCGATGACCTGGCTGTCGGCAAGCCGGGTGGCACGTTGCATCCGCAACAGATCGCCCGGACCGTGAACGCGCTGGCCGCCGAGGATGGCGTCTTCACCTGCGACGTCGGGCTGCCCACGGTCTGGGCGGCGCGCTACCTGGCGATGAACGGCCGGCGGCGGCTGGTGGGTTCGTTCTGGCACGGGTCGATGGCCAATGCGATGGCGCAGGCGATCGGCGCGCAGGCGGCCTGTCCCGGACGGCAGGTGATCTCGCTCTCCGGCGACGGCGGCTTCACCATGCTGATGGGGGATCTGCTGTCGCTGAAGCAGCTCGGGCTGCCGGTGAAGGTCGTCGTCTTCAACAACGGCGCGCTCGGGTTCATTGAGCTGGAACAGAAATCCTCCGGCTTCATCGATACCGGCACCGAGCTGCAGAACCCGGACTTCGCCGCCATGGCCGAGGCGGCCGGCATCAAGGGCGTGCGCATCACCGATCCGGGCGAGGTGGAGGGCAAGCTCGCCGAGGCGCTGGCCCATCCCGGCCCGGTGGTGATCGATGCGGTCGTCACCCGCATGGAGCTCGCCATGCCGCCCAAGGTGACGACGGAGATGGCGAAGGGGTTCACCCTCTATATGCTGAAGGCGATCCTCGGCAGCCGGACCGACGAAGTGGTGGAGCTTGCGCGCACCAACCTGTTCCGCTGAGCGGGGAGCGTCGTCCGGGGCTTGCGCCGGAAATCCCGGGCGTCTAGGTAACCCGCGCGTCGCCCCGGCGCTGCTGTAGCTCAGTGGTAGAGCACTCCCTTGGTAAGGGAGAGGTCGAGAGTTCAATCCCCTCCAGCAGCACCACTT
>JABBNW010000081.1 GCA_019352115.1 Pseudomonadota bacterium | reverse complement strand
CGTTCTCGCTTCGTCGGCTTATGCTACAAGGGTGGGCCGTTCGTTAGTTCTGGCCCAAAGGGAGAAAGCCATGACTTGACCCGCTTTCCGGCCAAGAAACACACCTGCAAGGCGGGTCAGTTCTCGGTGAAAACCCAGGGTCAGATCTCACTGAAAATCAACACCCATGACTGGGCCCGCCGCCATCGTATCTTCAACCGTGCCTCCCGATCCGCTTCAGTGGTTGATCTGCTCCAGCGTCAGTTGCCGCGTCGAGGGACCCAGTATCGCCACCGACAGCATCAGCACGATCATGGCCGCACCGATGAACAAGGCGACCGCCGGCACGCCGCCGATATGCAGCAGATAGCCGATCGCGAGGCCGGCAAACGCACCCGACAGGCGGCTCCAGGAATAGGCGAAGCCCACCGCGCGGGCACGGATGCGGGTCGGGTACAGCTCCGCCTGATAATTGTGGAACGCATACCCCATCGTGTTGGCGGACAGCGAGAACAGCACACCCACCGCGATCAGCGCCACCGGTGCGTTGAGCCGTGCGAAGATGGTCATGAACACCAGCATCAGGAAGGACGCGCCCACGATCTGCCACTTGCGCTCGACCCGATCGGCGAAGAACGTCGCGAGGAACGGTCCGAACGGATTGGCAATGGCTATGATGAACGCGTACTCCAGGCTGTGCGTGACATGCACGCCGCGGCCGATCAGCAGGGTCGGCACCCAGGCGGCAAACCCGTAGAACCCGATCGTCTGGGTGATGTTCAGCAGCATCAGCATGATCGTCCGGGTGCGATAGAACGGCGTGAACACCTCGAACAGCGATCCTTCGCCCGGCGCCTCGTCGCCCACCGGCACCGGCGGCGGCAGCGGACGGCCGGTCTCCTGCATGACCCGCCGCTCGATCTCCGCGACGATGCGGTCGGCTTCCGCCAGCCGGCCGTGGCGGGCCAGCCAGCGCGGGCTCTCGGGAATGCCGAGCAGCAGGAACCACACCACCGCCGCCCCCACCGAGCCGGCGAGCACGACCCAACGCCAGCCATCGAACCCGAGCGGGGCGCGGGGCACCAGCAGCCAGGCCAGCACCGCGATGATCGGCACCGAGCAGAAGGTGATGGTCTGGTTCCACGAAAACGCGCGCCCCCGCTCGCGCGCCGGGATCAGCTCGGCGATGAAGACATCGATCGTCACGGTCTGTACGCCGAGGCCGATGCCGGCGATGAAGCGCCACAGGTTCACCGTGAAGCCGGTCGTCTGGAATGCCATGATCGCGGTGCAGACCACGTACCAGATCAGCGACCAGGTGAAGATCGCGCGCCGGCCGAGCCGGTCCGCCACCTGGGCGAACAGCAGTACGCCCACCCAGAGTCCGGCGAATGTGGCGAACACGAACGTGCCGAAGCCGGCCACCGAGATCACTTTCAGCGCTGCCAACGGACCGAGCGAAGCGGCCGTGAACAACCCCGACTTCACCATCCCCGGCGCGACGTAGCCGGTGAAGAACAGGTCATAGAACTCGAAGAACCCACCAAGCGACAGCAGCACCACCATGGTCCAGACGGTGCGCGAGGAAGGCAGGCGATCGAGCCGGGCCGCGATCTCGGCCGCAGTCGGTGTCGGCATGGACGTTTTCCCCCTGGTTGTTATGGCGCCGCGGTCGGCTCAGCCGCGGTGCTGGTTATTTCGTCGAAGACATAAGGCAGGATGCCGCCGGCCCGCACCCACTCGGCCTCGCGCCGCGTATCGACCCGGCAGAGCAGTCGCGTTTCCTGCGTGCTGCCGTCGGGCCGGGTGAAGCGGGCGAGGATGCTCATGCCGGGCGTGAGGCCGGCGTCGAACCCCAGCAGATCGATCACCTCGCTGCCGTCGAGACCCAGCGTGTGTCGGGTCTCCCCGGCGGCGAACTGCAGCGGCACCACCCCCATGCCCACCAGGTTGGAGCGGTGGATCCGCTCGAAACTCTCGGCCACCACGGCACGGACGCCGAGCAGCGCCGCGCCCTTGGCGGCCCAGTCGCGCGAGGAGCCGCAGCCGTAGTTCGCCCCCGCGATCACCAGCAGCGGCACGCCGTCGGCGCGGTACTGCTCTGCCGCGGCGAACACGCTGGTGGTCCGGCCGTCCGGCATGTGCCGGGTCAGGCCGCCTTCCGTGCCGGGCAGCATCTCGTTCCGTATCCGGATATTGGCGAACGTGCCGCGCACCATCACCTCGTGGTTGGCGCGCCGCGCGACATAGGTGCTGAACCCGGCGGGCGCCACCCCGTGATCGAGCAGATATTCCCCCGCCGGCGCATTTGGTGGGATCGCCCCGCCCGGGGAGATGTGATCGGTGGTGATGTCATCGCCAAGCAGCAACAGCGGGCGCGCGCCACGAATGTCCGCGAACTGCCGCGCCGCACTGCCGGCGCCGTCCAGAAACGGCGGGCGCTTGATGTAGAGGCTGTCCGGGTCCCACGCGAACACCGGCGCGTCGCAGTGCGCAAGGCCGGTCCAGCCCGGGCCACCGTCGGCCAGGGCGCCGTAGCTGCGGCGGAACAGTTCGGGCGACTGGACCGACCGCAGCATCGCTTCGATCTCCACATCGGAAGGCCAGAGATCGGCAAGCCGGACCGCGACCCCGTCCGGATCGACCCCGAGCGGGTCGCGCGACAGGTCATGCAGCACCGAGCCGGCGATCGCATAGGCCACCACCAGCGGCGGCGAGCCGAGATAGGTCCCGCGGATCAGCGGATGCAGCCGTCCCTCGAAATTGCGGTTGCTCGACAGCATGCCAAGCACGACCAGGCCGCCCTGTTCGATCTGCGCTGCGATCGGTTCGGGCAGCGGGCCGCTGCCGCCGCCGCAACTCATGCAGCCGTAGCCCGCCAGGTGGAAGCCGATCGCGTCCAGCCCCGCCGTCAGCCCCGCCGCGTCGAGCATCGCCGTGACCGCGCGCGAGCCGGGCGAGAACGAGGTCTTCACCCAGGGCCGGGCGGTCAGCCCGCGCGCCGCCGCGTTGCGCGCCAACAGCCCGGCAGCGACGATCTGGAACGGGTTCGACGTATTGGTGCAGGAGGCGATCGAGGCGATCACGATGTCGCCGTGCCGCAGCGGTCGCGCCGTCGCGTCCACCGCCGCAGCCGGGGCGGGGCCGGCACGGTCGGCGAAGCCGCGGCGGAAGCTCGCCGGCACGTCGGGCAACGGCACGTATTGTTCCGGGCGCAACGGCCCGGCGAGCGCGGGCTGCACGCTGGCCAGATCGAAGTCCACCACCCGCCCGAACGCCGGTGCCGGGCGGTCCGGCTCCCGCCAGAGGCGCTGGGCGCGAGCATAGGCCTCCACCAGCGCCACCTGCGCCGCGGCACGGCCGGTCCCGGCGAGATAGCGCAGGGTCTCGGCGTCGATCGGGAAGAATCCCATGGTGGCGCCATACTCGGCGGCCATGTTGGCGATCGTGGCGCGATCGGGCAGCGACAAGGTATCGAGGCCCGGCCCGAAGAACTCCACCACCGCGCCGAGAACGCCGGCCGCCCGCAGCACCCGGGTCAGCGCCAGCACGATGTCGGTGCAGACCACGCCGGCACGGCGCGCCCCCGTCACGCGGCAGCCGACAACCCGCGGCACACGCAGCGCCACCGGCTGGCCGACCAACGCGGTCGCTGCCTCGATCCCGCCCACGCCCCAGCCGAACACGCCGAGCGCGTTCACCATCGGCGTGTGGCTGTCCATGCCGACCAGGCTGTCGGGGAAGGCGAGCGGCACCTCGCCCGACCGCGTCGCGGTCACCACGCTCGCCAGGTATTCGAGGTTGATCTGGTGCACGATGCCGTTGGCGGGCGGGATCACGCGCAGATTGTCGTACTGCGCCATGGCCCAGCGCACGACGGCGTAGCGCTCGCCGTTGCGCGCCATCTCGAGCGCGAGGTTGCGCGCGAACGCGTCCGGCGTGCCGGCATGGTCGGCACGCACGGAATGGTCGATGACCAGATCGACCGGAATGCGCGGATTGACCCGCCTTGGATCGAGGCCACGCGCCGCGACCGCATCGCGCAGCGCGGCGAAATCGATCAGCAGCGGGATCCCCGAGGAATCCGGCATCAGCACCCGGGCCGGGTGGAACGCGACTTCCCCGCCCTCGCGGTCCACGGCGTCCCAGCGCGCCAAGGTCGTCACGTCCGACTCGGTCACGGTCCCATCGCCGACGTGGCGCAACAGATTTTCGAGCAGGACACGGAGCGAGAACGGCAAGCCGTCGAGGTCGGCATGGAGCGATGCCGCCAGCGCCGGCAGGCTGTAGCAGACATAGCTGTCCTGCCCGATCGCCAGCGGCCGCAGGCAGCCCAGGGCGTCGCGCGGCGCGACCGTCGCGCTCATGCCGGGCGCTGCCCGAGAAACCGCTGTTCGATCCCGCGCACCTCCGGCAGGCCCATCAGCGTGTTCAATTCGTCGAACGAGACCAGCAAGTCGGGCCGGTCGATCACCCGTCCCTCGGCCAGCGATTGATCGAGCACCGCGAGCGCGTTCTTCATGCCCTGGATCGCCGCCGCGCTCAGCAGCCGCGGATAGGACACCACTTTCACCCCGAGGTCTTCGAGCTGGCGCACCGACAGCAACGGCGTGGTCGGGCGCTGGCGGATGCCGAATCCCATGTTCACCGCGAGCGGCTTGCCGACGTTGCGCGCCACGGTGCCGATGTCCTCGGCCGACAGCAGCGCATCGGCGAACAGCATGTCGGCGCCCGCCTCGGCATAGAGATTCAGCCGGCGGATCGCCTCGGCCAGCCCGTGCACGGCGGTCGCGTCGGTGCGCGCCTTGATGACGAAATCGGGGTCGCGGCGCGCTTCGGCGGCGGCACGGATCTTCTCCACGCCTTCCTCGGCCGGAATGACCTGCTTGCCCGGCATGTGGCCGCAGCGCTTGGGCCAGACCTGGTCCTCGATCATCAGGCAGGCGAGGCCGGCACGCTCGAAGCCGCGCACGGTGAAATAGACGTTCATCGCATTACCGTAGCCGGTGTCGCCGTCGGCCGACAGCGGCAGGGACGTGCAGGCGGCGAGCGCGGCGGAGGCGGCGACATTCTCGGCGTACCCCATGATGCCGACATCGGCCCAGCCGAGCGTCGCCTCGCTCAGCCCGGCGCCAGAGATGCCGGCGGTGCGGAACCCCATCTGCTCCACCAACCGCACGCTGAACCCGTCGAACACGCCGGGCGTGACGAGAATGCCTGGGGCGGCGAGCAGGTCGCGCAGGCGCCGCCCCGGAGATGCAACGATGGTGCCGTGGCTCATGCCGGGATCTCCCTTGTCGATACGATCATGTCGGTGATCCGCCCTGCCGCGCGCTTTGCGCCGCACCGGCGCCGGCCAGGCGACCGAACACCACACCCGCGACCAGCCCCGTACCGCTGCCGTAATTGTGGTAGTAGAGCCCGCCGACGATTTCGCCTGCCGCATACAGCCCCGGGATCGGCGCACCGGTGATGTCCAACACCTCGGCCGCGGTCGAGACCCGCAGCCCGCCGAAAGTGAACGTCACCCCGCAGGTCACGCCGTAGGCATC
The DNA here is from genome assembly GCA_019352115.1 of Pseudomonadota bacterium. Lineage (GTDB taxonomy): Bacteria > Pseudomonadota > Alphaproteobacteria > Acetobacterales > Acetobacteraceae > JAJZVS01. Next base: position 11,972 of record JABBNW010000081.1, on the reverse strand, counting down.
GAACGGCGGCGTATCGAGCGGGCGGGCCCAGTTCGTCTTGTCGATCGCCAGTCCCTGCGTACGCAGCCCGTCGTGGATGTTGGGATTGAACGGCACGTCCGGTCGCGGCGCGGCGTTGTAGGCCGCGATCGTGCGCAGGAACCCGGCGGGATCGACGCCGGTGAGCTTCGCCGCAAGCTCCTCGAACGTAGCGGCCGACTCCTTGGTGATGCGGCGGATGCGGTATTCCTCCCGCAGCAGCGGCGTCGCATTCTGGTCGAAAACCTGCCAGGCGAACAAGCCCGGCTGGCGCATCACCTCCCAGCCGTATTTCGCGTAGGTGTAGCTGTGGAAATCGAGCCCCTCGTCGAGGAAGCGCTCGCCGCGGGCATTGACCAGGATACCGAACGGATAGTTGTGCTTCTGGAAGCGGTCGCCCACCGTCAGGTCGCCGTAGGGCGGTGCGTTCATGTCCCATTGCACGGCATGCGCGCCCGACCAGTGGCCCGCGGGCGCGGCGCCGGCATCCATCGCCATGCGGTGGCCCCAGCCCATGTTGAAGCGCGTGCCGCGCACCTTCGCCAGATCGGCGTTCGGCCCCAGGTAGCGGGCACGCATCTCCGGGTTCGATTCGAAGCCCCCGCAGGCCAGCACCACCGCCCCGGCGCGGATCTCGCACGGCCGGCCGCGATGCAACGCGCGGACGCCATCGATCCCGCCATCGCCGTGCAGCAGGCCCACCGCCATGGTTTCGTAAAGTACCGGTATTTCGGCACGTTCCAGGGCCGCATGCAGGGTTGCGGTCAGGTGCGCCCCGCCGCCCAGGATGTGGCAAGCGAGGCCACCCCAGAAAGTGAATCTGCCATCGACCTTGAACGCCTGTCGCCCGAGCGCGGGCTGGAACCTGACGCCGTGCCCATGCAGCCACAACGCTGCGTCATAGCTGCCGCCGATCAGTACTTCCGTGAGATCTGGATCGCAACGGTACTCCGTCAGGCGGCCCATGTCGTCGAAATATCGCTCCTGCGAATAGGTGCCGAAGTCGATGCTGGCGAGGTCCAGCTCGGCAATATCGGGGGCGAGGCGCAGCAGGTCCTCGACGCCGTGATGGACGAAGCGGAAGGCGCCGCCGGTGAAGGCGGAATTGCCCGCGCGCGCCTCCCGCGGTGCAACCTCCAGCAGCGCCACGCGCGCCCCGGCCTCGTGTGCGGCGAGGGCGGCGTTCGCCGCCGCGTTGCCGGCGCCGATCACCAGGACATCGACGCCGGAGATGTCCGCCGGCGTCATCGCCCGGCCTCCACCGGCCCACCGGCTGGCGCAGACGCGTGCACGACCGGACTGACCACTTCAAGCCGCCGGCCGGTGGTGCGCGGGCCGAACGCCAGGGTGAGCACGCCGGTCGCGGCCCAGGCCGCGGCGATATAGATGAACACCGCAAGAAAGCCGAAATGCGTGAACACCGCGGCGACGATGAAGGCATTCGCCACGTTGGCAATGCGCCCCAGGCTGTAGGTGAAGCCGGTGGCGCCGTTGCGCATGTCGGTCGGGAACTGCTCCGGCGTGTAGGCATAGAGCAGACAGGCGAAGGTCTGGATCAGCAGACCCAGCAGGAAGCCGAACACGACGATCAGCGCGGGGATGAAGCTGAGCCCGTACAGCAGCCCGCACAACGCGATGGAGAAGGACGCAAGGGCGATCATGTGCTTGCGTTCGAACCGGTCCGAGATCTGCGAGGCGAGCAACGCGCCGAGCGGGGCCCCGAGATTGCCGAGCGTCACATAGGTCAGGCTGTGCACCAGGGTGATGCCGTGCTTGACCAGCAAGGTCGGCACCCAGGCCTCGAACCCGTAGAACCCCAGGGTCTGGCAGATCCAGATGGCGCCGAGCACTGCCGTGCGCAGGCGGTATTCCGGGCCGAACATCGCCGACCAGGGCGCCCGCGGCGCGCCCGCATGCGCAAGCGGCTGCGGCGGCGGCAGGCTGCCATGTTCCGCCGTCACTTCCGCTTCCATCCGGGCCAGTACCGATTCGGCCTCGGCCAGCCGACCCTGGCGGGCGAGCCAGCGGGGCGATTCCAGCAACGCCGGCGACAGCGCCAGGAACGCGAGACCCACCGCGCCCCAGGCGAAAATCCAGCGCCAGCCATTGGGTCCGGCGGGCACGACCAGCAGGGCGATCCAGTTGGTCAGGGGGATCGCGCACAGCGCGATCACCATGGCCCAGCCTTGCCAGCCGCCGCGACTCTTGGCCGGGAATATCTCGGCGATATAGGTGATCGCGGTGACCATTCCCGCCGCCAGGGCCATGCCGGTCAACAACCGGCCGATCAGCAACCAGCGCAGATCGGGCGCAGCCGCGGTCAGCACCGAAGCGAGGGACGCGGCGGCCACGAAGCTGATCAGCGCCCGCCGCCGGCCGATCGCATCGGACAGCGCACCGCCCCCCAGCGCGCCGACGAACATGCCGAAGAAGCTGATCGAGATCAGGCTCGCCACTTCGTTGATGTCGATGCCCCAGGCGTGGATCAGCCCCGGTGCCGCCGAGGGCAAGGTGAAGATGTCCACGCTGTCGAAGAACAGCGGAAACGCCACCAGCAGCAGCAGGCGTCGGTGCAAGGCCGAGCGCGGCAGCCGGTCGATGCGGGCGGCGATCAGATCGTCGTTCATGGTCGTTGCTCCCTATTTTCCAAGCGCTCTACCGGCGCCGGTCTCAGTCCTTCGCTCCCGCCAGCGCCGCGATCAGGGCGCCGGCGTCCGTCTGATCCTCCAGGGTCATCACGGTCTCGACGATCCGCGTGGCGCGCGTCGGCGACACACGCCGCTCCGCCAGGTTACGGAACTTGCCGATCACGTCCTCGGCGCTGGCGAAGCTTTCCTCGCTGCCGCGCGGTGCCTCGACGCTCTGTTCGAGCCGGGTGCCGTCGCGCAGCGTCACTTCGACCCGCACCGCGTGCCGCGCCCCGCGTCCGCGTGCGGTGATGGCCGGATCTTCCTGTACGGCAACCAGTCCGGCAAGGCGCATCCGTGCCGGATCGGCAATCTTCGCCTCGGTGAACTGGTCGACGAAGGCTTCGCCCTCGATCAGCAGGGTAGCGACACAATAGGGCAGGTTGAGCTGCGCCGCGGTCAGCCCATCCGGCCGGTACTCCCAGCCGACATGATCCACCGTGACCTGCGAACCGTACACGACGACGGCCGCGACGTCATCTGCGCCGAACGGCCGGCGTGCCTGCAACATCCGCAGTGCGTCGAGCGTCGTGTGGTTGGAGCCGACGCAGGCGTAGAATTTCAGCGCGATCCGCAATGTCTCCCAGCGGCTGCCGAGCCCGTCGGTGAGCTGGACCAGGTCGAACCGGTCGTCGGAGCGGGAGAAGGTGGTGCAGAACCCGCCGTAGGGCACTTCGAACACGTCGCGGATGCCGGTGAAGCCACGCGCGGCGAGCAGCGCCGACAGCAGGCCGCTGCGCGCGGCGTGGCCGGCGTGCATGCGCTTGACCATCGCGCCATACTGCGCCGCCATCAGTCCCGACGACTGGGTGGCGGCCAGGCCGATCGCGTGCATCGTGCGGTCGGGATCGAGGCGCAGCCCCGCGCTCGCCCCGGCCACGGCGGAGAACACGCCCACGGTGGCACCGGAATGCCAGCCCTGGCCGATATGCTCGGGGCCCATGCACAGCCCGACCCGCGGGCCGATCTCGTAGCCCGCCACCGCGGCGGCGAGCAGGTCGCGCCCGCTCAGGCCCGGCTGCACCTCCGCCGCGGCGAGCAACGCCGGCAAGGTCACCGCGCCGACATGGAGCACGCCGACCCGGTGCACGTCGTCAAGCTCGAAACCTTGCACCAAAGTACCGTTCACCAGCGCGGCGTGCGGCGCGGACAGGCGCTGCCCGGTGCCCCAGACCGCACAGCCCGGCGTGCTGTCGATCGCTGTCAGCGTCTCCAGCAGCAGGCGGCTCCAGGGCAGGTCGGTGGCGAACAGGGCGCAGCCGAAACTGTCGAGGATCAGCAGCTTGATCCGCGCGATCACGGCGGCGGGGATGTCGTCGTAGCGCAGGCCGGCAATCCAGCCGGCCATCCGCTCGGTCGGACCGGGCATGTCAGGCCACTCCTTCGGCAAGGGCATCGCGCAGGACGGCAACATCCGCCAGACCGTCGAGCCGGCGCAGCAGGTCGAGCACGCCGGCCGCCGCGTCGGGGCGCAGGCTGCGCCCGGCGCAATCGAGGAACTTCGCTTCCAGGATCGCCGCCGGCAGCGGGTTCTCCGCCGTGCGCCCGAGCGGGCGATCGACCTGCTGCACCAGACTGCGTCCGTCCTTCGTCAGCACGCGAACCTCGGCGCCGAAATGCGCGGTATCGGCCATCGCCATCGCCGGATGCGGCGCCGCCTCGATCCGTTGCATCAGGGCGCGGATCGCGGGGTCGGCGTAGGCGTCGCCCATGAAATGCGACAGCACCACCCGGCCCTCGGCGAGCGCGCGGGCGAGGCAGTACTGCACGCTGAACTTGGCGTCGAGCGCGCTGCCCGGCTGCGGCCGGTTGGTGTGCGCGAGCCGGCGCGGATGGGTCCAGGACGTCACGTGCTCGATCTGCTCGGCGGTCAGCCCGTGCGCCGCGCGCAGCGCCAGCGCCGCGTCGATCGCCGGATGCGTGCTGCCGCAGCACGGGTACTGCTTGATCGCAAGCCCGGGGTGCTGGATGTCGAACGGGGCCGCCCAGTCGCGCAGAACCGCATCCGGATCGAAATTGCCGGCGCCGTTGAACACGAGGAAGAAGCCCTGCGCGTGGTCGAACACGTCGTGATTGGCGGTGAACCCTTCCGCCGCCAGCAGCGCGGCGGTAAGCCCGTTGCGCGCGCAGTGGCCGACATGGAGCGGCTTCGTCATGGTGCCGAAATTGGCCTTGATCCCGGAGGCGAAGGAGGCCGCGATGGCGAGCGCGGTCGCGGTCTGCGCGGGCGTGAGGCGCAGCAGATGCGCGCAGGCGGCGGCGGCGCCGAAGGTGCCGAGCGTGGCGGTCGGGTGCCAGCCCTTCTCGTAGTGGTGGAAGTTGACGGCGCGCGCGATCCGCGTTTCCGTTTCGAATCCGGCGACATAGGCGGCGATGAGATCCGCCCCGGACACCGTGCGGCCCTCGGCCAGCGCGAACAGCGCCGGCAGCATCGGCGCAGACGGATGCCCGCCCAGGGTGTTGGAGCAGTCGTCGAAATCAAGCGCGTGCGCCGCCGTGCCGTTGATCAGTGCCGCATCCGGCGGTGCCGCGCCCCGGCTGGTGCCGAAGATCAGCGCGGGGCCGGGGGCGGCGCCCAGCACGCGGGCCGCGATCCGCGCGCAGGGTTCGGACGCGCCGGCGAGGGTCACGCCGACCGTATCGAGGATGCCGATCTTCGCCCACCCCACCGCAGCGTCAGGCAGCGCGGCGAAGTCGATCGCCTGGATCCGCGCGCCGAGCGCCCGCGCCAAGGGCATGTCCATGCTCATTCCCCCGCGCTCCCGAAACATCCGGCGGCCGCGATCAGTGCCCGCACGCCGGCCGCGTCCAGGGTCTCGATCGCCGCCGCCTGGTCGAGCAGCTGGCCTGCCTCCGCCGCGTCCATGCGGGTCGCAAGGCATTCCTCCAGCTTGCGCCGGTGGTCGGCGTCCGGCACCGGCACGGCGGACCAGTGGCCGCGCGGACCGTCGCAGCGGGTCGCGACACGCGTGCCGTCGACAAGCTCCGCTTCCAGGCGCACGTGCATCCGCTCGAACCGCGCCGGGATCTCCATGTCGGTGCGCACCGTCACCTTGGCGAGCATCGCCCGGACGTCGGGCGCCTGGGCGCGGGCATCGGTGAAGGTGCGCATGGTCACCGCGCCGTCCAGCAGCGCCGCCGCCACCGTGTATTGCAGCGAGAACTTGCCGGAGAGGCCGGTCTCCGGCGCCGGCCGATTCACGTAGGGCATCTCCGGGGCGGTCAGGGTCACGTTGCGGATGCGTGCCGGATCGCCGATCCGCCCGCGCAGCTCGAGCGCCGCGGTGATGCCGAAATGGGTGCCGAATTGGCTCGGGAACATCTTGAGTGCATAGCCAGGCGCGACGATGCGGAACGGCGGCCCGATCTGTTCCAGCAGTTCCGGCCGGAAGCTCCCCGGTGAAAACGCCGCGCCGAACCCGCGCGGCGATTCGAAGATGGTTGGATCGGCGGTGAACCCCCGCGCCGCCAGCAGGGCCGCATCGAGCCCGGCGGCGCAGGCGTTGCCGCAATGGGTCGATTTCGTCATCGTTCCGGCGTTGGCAAGCAGGCTGCCCGCGCGCGAGGCGGCGATGCCGATCGCGTAGGCCATCTGCGTCGGGTCGAGCGCCAGCAGATGTCCGGCCGCCACCGCCGCACCGATCGGCCCCACCACGCCGGGCGGGTGGAAGGCATGGTTGCGCGCCTCGTACTGGCCGGAGGCCTCGCGCAGCCAACCCTGGATCTCGATCCCCTTCACGAGCGCGGTCAGCACCTCGGGGCCGGTGACGGCGCGAATCTCCGCCAGCGCCAGGATCGCCGGCAAGGTGGTCGAGAGCGCGTGCGTCGCCGGGCTCCACATCGGTTCGTAGTCGAGAACATGCATCGCCGCGCCATTCAGCCGTGCCGCGGCCACCGGGCCGAGCCGGAACCCCTGGCCGAGCGCGGTGCAGACCGGCGCCGAGCCCTGCTCGCGCTCATGCGCGGACAAGAGGGCAATCGCGGATTCGGTGGTGCCGGCGACGGCGATGGCAAGGCCATCGGCCACCAGCCGTCGCGCCGCCGTGCGCGCGGCCTCCCCCAATTGGTCGTAGCCGATTGCGGCCAGCCGGTCGCACACCGAAGCGGTCAGTCCCATGCGGTCGTTCCTTTCCCATCTGCGCCTGCACTTGTCTTCCGCGGCCGACGCGCCGTAGCGTCCGCCCGCTTTCGCGGCCGACCGAACGCGGCGCAGCGGTCGGCGTCGTTTCCCTGCCGCGCCCAATTCCGGAGGCGACGATGACGACAAGCCTGATCCTGACCGGCGACGTGAACCTGCTGAACGTCACCGACCCCGCGGTGCCGTTCGCCCGTGTGCGCGCCGGCTTCGCCGCCGCCAGCCTCGCGTTCGGCAATCTGGAATGTTGCCTGTACGCACCGCCGGGCGGCCATTCGTTCCACAATGAAGGGTTCTATGCCGCGCCCGGCCCGGGCGGGGAAGCGCTGCGCGCAGCCGGATTCGCCGCGGTCGGCATCGCCAACAACGTGAACTACGGGGAAGCGGCAATCCTCGGCTCGATCGCGCGTCTGGACGCGCTCGGCATCGCCCATACCGGCGCCGGCAGCAATGCCGCAGCGGCGTGCGCGCCGGCGATCGTGGCGCGCGGCGGACTGCGCTTCGGCTTCCTGCAACGCAGCGCGGTCTATTGGCCCACCAACCACGAGGCCGGCCCCGAGACGACCGGCATCGCCGTGCTGCGCGCGCATACCGCCTGGCAATTGCCGATGCACAAGACGCGGCCGGACATCCCGCCACTCAATCGACCCGGCCTGCCGCCGATCGTGCGCACCTGGACGGATCGCGACTCGCTGCGGGCATTCACCGCCGCTATCACCCAGTTGCGCGCGGCGACCGACGTGGTGGTCGCATCCTGCCACTGGGGTCTCGGCAAGGACGTGCTGGACTACATGACCGAGAGCGCACATGCGGCCATCGACGCCGGGGCGGACGTGGTGATCGGACACGGGCCCCACGTCGCGCTGCCGGTCGAGGTCTATCGCGGCAAGCCGATCTTCTACGGGCTCGGCAGTTTTTCCTTCCACACCGGCCACGGCGGCCGCGCGCATGGCGACTGGGTCGGGATGATGGCGCGGATCGCGTTCGACACCGGCAGGTTCGCCGGCGCGGCGTTCCGTTTCGTCCGCCACAACGCGGCGAACGAAACCGTGCCCTGCCGTCCGGCGGACGAGGCGGAAACACTGGGCGCGCTCGCCGCGGCCAGCGCCGGGCTCGGCACGTCGCTGCTGCCCGGCGAGGAATGGGTGGATGTTGAACCGGCGGGCTGATCCCTGCCCGTCGCGTCCCGGCGCCAACTGCCCGGCAAGCTCCCCGCTCCGGCATCCGTCGCCACCGCGCGGCAAACGCGCACCGGCGGCGCCTGGCGGACGCGCGTGCAACAGGTCCGGGCGCGACATCGGCCCTCCTCCCTCCCGCTCGGCCCCCCAACGGGCGGCCCTGGCTTGTAATTAGGCTAGCTCATATAAATCATTAGATGCAACCCAGGGACTCCCGGGGGGCCAGCATGCCAAGGACCGGCCTCACAACGAACGACAAGGAGGGAAGCTGTGCCGGTCGACGTGGACGCGCCTCATCTGTCCAGCCTCAGCCTGCGTGCGCTGGAGGTCTTCGCCAGCGTCGCCGCGACCGGCAGCATGACGGCAGCCGCCGAGCAGCTTGGCGTAACGCAGTCCGCGGTCTCGCAAGCCATCCGCACGTTCGAGGAGGCGATCGGGCAACGCCTGCTCGACCGCTCGATGCGCCCCACCGTCCTGACACTGGCCGGGTCAGCGGTCCGCGAGTATGCCGTTGCGATCGTGCAGCAGTTGCGGGCGCTGGAGCGCGCGGTCGCGGTGGGCGGCACGCAGCAGATTCCCCTGCTGCGGCTCGGCATGGCCAACACGTTCGCGGTCACCGTCGGACCGTCTCTGGTGGAGCGTATCCGCCATGTGGCCCGCAGCTGGTCGATCGCCTCCGGACCGACCGAAACGCGGGTCGAGGGCCTGGTGGAACGGCGGATCGACTTCGTCGCCACTTTCGACGAGACGCCGGTGCCGGATACGTTCCAGGTCCTGCCCATCCTGTCCGAGCCCTACCTGCTCGCGTTGCCCACCCGCTTCACCGGATCGTTCTCGACCCTGCAGGACCTCGCCGGCCGGCTCGACATGCTGCGCTACGGCCAGCAGCTCTATGTCAGCCGCCAGATCGAGGCGTTCCTGGAGCGCGAAGGCGTGGCCGCCCCGGCACATTATCGCTTCGACACGATCGATGCCGTGATCGCCATGGTGGCGGCCGGCCTGGGGTGGGCGTTGATCACGCCGCTCAGCCTGCTCAAATCGGCCTCGCTCAGTCCACGCCTGGTCTGCCGGCCCTTGCCGGGCGCGGCCCTGCGACGTCGGCTGGTGCTGGTGGGGCGAAAGGGTGAAGGGGAAGCGATCGGCCGCCTGATCCAGCGCGCCGCCATCGAGGCCTTCCGGGCCGACTGCCTGCCGGAGCTGGGGCGGCTGCTTCCCGACCTGAGCCGGGACATCATCGTTGCCGCGCCGCATCCCGGCGGGCCCCCGTCGTGAGGCGTGCCCTGCGTGTCTGTTTGTAGTGGTCAGGAGCCAGCCGGTGGCGGCATGGTTGCAACCCGGGGTTGTATTGAAAGTGGCGCCCGGGAGGACAACAAGCCATCGCGCAATCGTCGTCAACGGCACCGAAACGGGTCTGATCCAGAAGGACGCGCGCCATGTTCGCCGGGCTCGCGGTCGCGGTCATCGAGCGCCGCGAGATAGAAACTCATCTTGCCGGCGTGCGCGGGCTGGAATGGTCGGGTCTTCAGGTCGACGGCGATCAGGCAGCGCAGCTTGCGGTGATAGAACAGCAGGTCGACGTAGAAATCCTGTCCACCGACCTCGAGATGATGCTGGCTCGCGATGAAGGAGAAGCCTTTGCCGAGTTCGAGCAGCAGGTCCTTGACGCGGGCGATCAGAGCCCGCTCGACGTCGCGCTCGTGCGCGGCCTGCCGCAGCGTCAGGAAGTCGAACTGGTAGGGGTCCTTGAGCACCTGCTGGGCGAGGTCCGAGGTCTCGGGCGGCAGCACCCGCGCGAAATTGGTAAGGGCCTGGCCCTGGCGCGCGTGCGCCTCGGTGTCGATCTGGGCGGCGAGGACCGGGCGGCTCCAGCCGTGTTCGAGCGCCGCTTCGGCGTACCAGAGCCGGGCGGCGGGGTCCTTGACCGCCAGCAGCGCGATGTTCTGGCCCCAGGGCAATTTGCCAACGACCCGTTGGAGAATTGCCGGATCGGGCCACGCCGCGGCGAACGCCCGCATATAGAGCAGATTGGCCGACGAGAAGCCGCGCGAGTAGGGGAATTGAGGGGGGCCGGTAACATTTGACTATTTATGAACAGACTCTAAGTCGTCGAGTCCCCTGGAAAATCTAAAATGCTGAAGGTTTTGAGTTTACAACCCCTGTTATTTGTCACTATCTAAGTGCCTCCCTGGGGGCGCGCCATGACTACTCACTGCCATCATACCATCGTCCTTACTGCCGCCGTTCTCGCGGCCGTCTGCTCGCTTACGCATCCGGCCGCCGCGACTGTGCTGTTTTCAGACAGCCTTGAGGGCACTCTCTCGCAATGGACGAACCCGGCCTCGGCAGGGGAAATCGTCGCTGCGCCCGACGGCGGCAATGCCCTGACATTCGATCTACTCCAAGGGGGCAGTAGCCTTCTCACGACCAACTCCAGCTTCACGTCGTCGACCGGGAGCTTCACGCTGACGTTTGAGATTTACACCGCTTGCGGGCACACCAGCGGCTGTGGGGCCTTTTTCGCAACTGGTGGAGGTGGGCAGTGGATCCTGTCGGACACAAGCTTCGGCTCCGCCGCCTTGTTCCCCGACGCATCTGGGTGGGAGACGATCAACTACACGTTCGCGGGCACCGGCATCGGCAATCTGGCGATAGAAGACTGGAGTGGCGCACCGTATTCGCAGGCTTATCCAAAGGCCGGGGCGATTTACATCCGTGACCTGACATTGACCGATAACCCGACGGGTATCCCGCGCGGCACGCTCACTGCTTCGGCCACCTCTGTACCCGAGCCAGCTTCGATGACCCTCCTGAGTATCGGTCTGTTCGGTCTCGCCGCGGTCCGCCGCAAGCACGCCTGACATCGACTGATGGAATTCTTTGACACGCAAAGGGTGCCAAGTCGACGCGACCATATGCGGGACATCGCCCAGCCGCCTCGCGGCCATTGGGTGGTCACCGCCGGACTGTCCACAAATCCGGGACCTCCGACGGGAATTCTGGCGGAATGACTGGCGGACAGGAAAACGGACGGCTCCCGTGGCAAATGTCGGCTACGCGCGCGTCAGTACCGTCAGCCAGAACCCCGGGCTGCAGCCCGACGCGCTCGCGGCTACCGGGTGTGCAAAGGTTTCCCAGATTACGCCTCGGGCGCGCGCGCCGATCGCAGAGGACTATCGTCCGCGCTTGACCATATGCGTGACGGCGACGTGCTGATCGTCTGGAAACCCGACCGCCTCGGCCGCTCGCTGCCGAACGTGATCGAGACCGTGACATCGCTGGCGACCTGCGGCGTCGAACTCCGTTCCATAATCAGGATAACCCACGCGACGACGCCAGGTGGACGCCTGGTCTTTCACCTGTTCGGCGCCTTGGGTCAGTTCGAGTGCAACCTGATCCAGGAACGCACCCACGCCGGCCTGGTTGCGGCTGCAGCGTGCGGTCGGAAGGATGGGCGCAAGCCCGTTGTCACCGATGAGAAGCTTGAGCATGTCCGCCATCACCGCCAAAGCACTGACCGTGCGGGAGACCTCGGCCCGGCCCGGAATGGGGAAAGCCGCGCTGTGTGCTGCGCTACGCAGCTGATAAGTAAACCTGCAGCGTGGCTCCGCCACGCCGACCGTGTTCGTTGACGATTGGTGATCAGCGTTGTTCAACTGACAACCGACGTTATTCCCTCTATCATGGCCGGGCAGCGCTCGTGCGGGAAGGCGCGCTGGCGCCGCGTTCTAAACAGTAAAGTCCCCAAGCCGGCGCAGACCGCCTCCTGGGTCGGGACGGCTTTCCTCCACGAAGGGTCGGCCCCGCCGGTGGCAACTGATACCCTTCAAGGGACCCGATCAGATCGTCTTCAAACTGGCATGGTTCCCGGCTGTCGCGGCCGATGATCCTGGTACGCCGCTCTGCCGGGCGATCCGGTGTGCGGGGTCTTCCGCCCGCCTGCGGCTGCGGAGGGGC
>JABBNW010000372.1 GCA_019352115.1 Pseudomonadota bacterium | reverse complement strand
GCGGATTCCAGCTTGTCGGCGTTGATGTGCTGCGCGTTGATCCGGCGCAGCGCCTGCGCGGTCGCGATGCCGGACGCATGGCGCGCGGTCTGGTTCGGGCCGAGATTGCAGCCGTAGCCGAAGACGGTGAACAGGTAGCGCTGGACGGCCTGTGCGAGCTTGGGGTCGGCGCCGGACGGCGGCCCAAAATGCCGCGTGTAGCGGGACCAATGTTCGGCATGCTTGAGGATGTCGAGGAGGTGCCGCTCGGGCATGCGCGCACGGACCTCCTGCTCGAAATGCGCCAGCCCAGCGGGCGGCGAGGTGGTTGGCATCTGCCTGAGATGCGGCGTCCCGTCCTCACCGATGCTTAGTTCGGTGTTGTCGGGCAGGCCGGTGTCGACTTCGGTGGCGACTTGGGTCAGTTCGGCCTTCAGCATCGCCGCGAAGCCCTCGCCCCGCTCAGGGATGCCGAGAGCCGCGCAGTAGGCGGGCAGCCGGAGTTCGCACTCGGCCCACGGCAGGAGTTGCGCTCGGTAGTCTGCGAAATTTTCGGCGCCGACGACGTAGAGGTCGCCGGTCTGCAGCGCGTCCACCAGATGGATGAAGACGCAGACCTCCAGCGCGCGCCGGTCGAAGACGATATCAGGGCGGCGCCTAACCACGAAGCTCCGCCAGCGCTGCGACGAGAACCCAAGGTCGATGTCTGCCCGCACATCGGGCCGGCGCGCGTGCTGGTGCGCGCTCACCACGGCCCACGCGTCCAGCAGGCTGCGATCCTGCGTCGCCGACCGGATGTCGAGCAGATCGACCAGGCGGAACAGCAGGGCGCGGTGACGGGCGTGGATCGGCCAGAGCAGCGGCAGGTCGTTGTCGCGGTGCCAGGCCGACACGGTTTCGCACTGCGCCGCCAGCGCATCGACGCCGCCCTGCCCGGACAGCAACGCCCGCACGCGAGAACCAAACGCGTCGTCGGCGTCCTGCGCCTGCGCCGTCTCGAGAACCTGGCCGAAGACGCCGATCAGGGCCTCCTCGATATCCCGGTGCTGGTCGCGCAGAGTTTCGAGCTGTTCCTTGGCGAGCGCCTGCGTGCGCCGGATGCGGCGCAACATCATCTCGACCAGCTCGTCGCGGCACCGCATCCGCGCCTGGCGCAGGAGGGCGAGCAGGAGCGTGTGGCGTCTGCCCGGCTGCATGACGTCCGTCAGATCGCTCACCTCCATCGCCGCCGCCTCGGCCGCGAACTGGCGCAGCTTGGTGTGGGCGATGCCCTGCAAGGCCAAGTCGGGGTCGATCATTCCGCCCAGCCATTCCAGACGCTCCACCCAAAGCCTGATCGTCGTGGGCGTGGCCGGGCCGGGCGCCTGCTTGAGGCGATTGAACGGGGTCGTCGCGCTGTCGGGCGGCCTGGTCAGCAACGCGTCCAACGCCGTCGCGTCGTCGCCGGCAAGATGTTCCGCCACCCGGCCGAACATGCGTCCGTGGACCTCGGCCCGCAGCCTGCCCGCGAGCCGGTCCAGGGTGCTGAACGCGGGCAGGTCGATGGACGCGGACTGCAGCGCCTCGATGGCCCGGTTGATGAGGTCGGCCGGATCGCTCATCGTTTCAGCAGCCTTGAGAATGGTCTCGGTCAGCAGCCGTTCGGCCACTTCGCCATAGGGCGTGACGCGCAGATGCGCCCGGACCGCGGCATGGTGGCGATAGAGCGTGCTTGTGAGGCGCAGGTGGTCGCCCGGCGCGTCCGGAGTCGCCAGTTCGAGTTGCGCGCCGACATGGGCGACGATGCCGGCATGCATGTCGCCGGGCGCCGGGAAAAACCCGAAGGTGCGCCGCGTCTTGAGCGACACCGCGAGCAGCAGGCGGCTTGTGTCCGTGCGGGCGCTCGCGCGGACGAAGGCGATCTCCGCCTCGGTCAGGTCGTAGCGTGCTCCCATCTCCTCGCGGCTCAGCCGCGCACCCGGACGTGGGTAGGCGGTGCGGTCGATGGCTGTCATGGTGTGTCCGGAAAAGGGTACGCCGCAGGGGTCGTATGAAGCGTGCGGTTTGAAGGAGTTGGGAGGTAACCTACCGGTGTCCGGCAAGGAACACCTTTCTGGACGCAGGCGCGCCGTCCCTACCTGGCACGGCACCCGCACCGCTCTTTACCTGCGGGTCTCGACCGCTGACCAGAAACCGGACCTGCAATATGACGGGTTGCGCGCTTACGCCGCGCGGGCCGGCCTCGACATCGTGCAGGACTACTGCGACGTGGCCGCCTCAGGCCGCCGCGAGGGGCGGCCCCAGCTCAACGCGTTGATGACGGCCGCCCGTCGTCGTGACCTCGACTGCGTGCTGGTCTGGAAATTCGACCGTTTCGCCCGCGGCACGCGTCACCTGCTGATGGCGCTGGAAGAATTCGACCATCTCGGGATCCGGTTCGTCAGCGTCCAGGATCAGGTCGACACCGACAGCCCGATGGGACGGGCAATGTTCACCATCATCGGCGCGATGGCCGAACTGGAGTCTTCGCTCATCAGCGAGCGCGTTACTGCCGGCATGCGGGCGGCCGAGGCGCGCGGAAAACATCTGGGACGGCCGGCGATCCCGAAGCGTGTCGTCAGCGAGATCGAGGCCCTCGCGACCTCGACCGACCTCAGCGTTCGTCAGATCCAGGCCAGGATCGCGGGCCAGGCCAGCCGCGGCATCGTCGGCCAGATCACCAAACGTGCCCGTGCGCCCTCGCCGCCAAGCTCGTGAGGATTTTTGCACGTATCCTCAACCGACCCC
>JABBNW010000371.1 GCA_019352115.1 Pseudomonadota bacterium | reverse complement strand
TGCTCGCCACGGCCGCCGTGGTCGGGGCGTCATTCGGGATGACGGGTTTCGCCAGTGCGCAGTCGAGCACGTTGCCGGTCTATAACCAGGGTGGCACGGTTCTGACGGCTGCGTCGCCCGGCCATCCCAGCACCTACGGCAACAACAACTACCTGAACGGCACCGCGACGAAGGGGCCGGTCGCGAATCCGACCCCCGGGACGATGGTGATCCACCTCGGGTTCATCGTGCTGTCGGAAGCGACCGCAGCTTGGTCGAGCGTCGATACCGCGAACACGGGCACGAAGGTCAATCCGCTCGGGATGGAGACCTACGTTCGTATCTATCCGGGCGTCGACGCGATGGCCGCCAACGGCCTGCGTTACGGTGCCGCGGTGGAAATCCGGCAGAACTTCTTCGGCAACACCGGTGCGACGACCTCTGCCGTCCCCTCCGCCTCGGTTGGCGGTGCGGGCGGCACCTTCGAGAGCACGGCGCAGACCCTGTTCGTGCGGCGCGAGTTCGTCTATTTGGGCGCTGACAACGTCGGTGTCGTCCGTATCGGTGAGACGGACGGCGTGATCGGCACCTTCGACGAAGGCGGGTCCACCACCGGCGTGTTCCTGTCGCCCTCCGGCACCATCGTCGGCGGCGATCTGCAGGGCACCGGGGTTGCTGCCGGCAGCGGCTGGATGACCCCGTATTTTGGCGCGCAGAGCGGCAACGAATACGCGACCGAGAAGGTCTTCTACGACAGCCCCTCGTTCTACGGGTTCGATATCGCCGCCCAGTACTCGCCGCATCCGTTCAACGGGTTCGGGACTGCCGGCGGGTGCATCGCGGGCGGCGCGCCCGATTGTCCTGCTCTTAGTTCCTCGCCGTTCGTCGGCTCCGGTTCGATCGAGACGAACATCTACGCGGCCGGCGTTCGCTACCAGGGTCATCTCGGCCCGGCATCGGTGCTGCTGTACGGCACCTACATGGGCAGCGGACACGTCAACTACACCGGCAGCGCCAAGGCTGCGGCGGCAGCCGGCCCCGCCGGCAACGGGTATAGCGGGCAGTTCGACGATCTCAGCCTCGGCATGTTCGGTGCGAACGTGACCGTCGCTGGCCTCAGCGTGTTCGGCAACGTCATGACGGGCGCCTACAACGGCGTTCTGGCCCCGAAGCCGGCCGGTGCGCCGGATGCGACCGGGTTCGGTGCGGGCGTGAAATACGCGTTCGGTCCGTGGACCATTGGCGGGGTTTACAGCCAGTATGACTCGCAGGGCGCCGTTGCCCTTACCGGCATCTCGCAGAGCCATGCCTGGGTCGGCTACTTCGCGGCGACCTACACCGCAGCGCCGGGCCTGACCTTCTATGCGGACTACGGCTACGGCCAGTCGCACCAGGGCGGATACAACTTCGCCACGGGCGCGGTCGGCACCAGCGCGAACAACAGCGTCCGGACGCAGGCCTTCCTGGTTGGCACCGCGATCACCTGGTAAGCCAACCACGTCTTGATGAAGCCTTGAGGAAACGGCGGGGGAGACCCCGCCGTTTCTTCGTTTGCGCGCCATCTGGCCGCCGCTGGCGGGGCGCCTCTTGGCGGGACAGGGCGGACAGGCTAAGCACCACGCCATCCAACACCGGAACAGCGTCCCCCATGCTCCTCCGCCGTCTCCGCCTCGCCGTGTTGCCGGCCGCCGTCCTGGCCCTGGCCGGCTGCACGAGCCCGCCGATCGCGGCAAATCCAACCGCGCCCAACTACATGGGCGGCCCAGCCTTCCAGCCCGGGATGGCGACCGGCCACCAATCGTCCGGCAACCTGCTGAAAAACCTGTTCGGCGGCGGCGGCGGCAACAAGAACGCCGCGAATGCGAGCGGCAGCCCGATCGCGGTCAACGCCTATCTCTGGCGCGGCACCCTGGATACGCTCTCGTTCATGCCGCTCGCCTCGGCTGACCCGTTCGGCGGCATCATCATCACCGACTGGTATTCGCCGCCGGCCACCCCGGACGAGCGGTTCAAGGCCACGGCCTACATCCTCGGCCGGCAGTTGCGCGCCGATGCGATCAAGCTGTCCCTGTTCCACCAGACCTACCAGAACGGCCGCTGGGTCGACGCGCCGGTCAGCCCCGATACCGTGGGCGACATCGAGGCCAAGATCCTGGATCGCGCCCGGCAGTTGCGGATCGAGACCGCCAGCCGGTGAGGGAACCTCGCGACCCCTGTTGATGAGAGGCCGTGCGAAGAACTATCCAACCGCAGATGTAGGCGGATGGTCCAAACGGACCAGCCCGCCGGCAGCATCCTCTGTCGCGTGAGGTCGGCCGGGATCGCTGCCGCGGCTCGGCGCATCTGCGTGCATCCGCGGTTGAAACCCCTATGCTTCCTTGCGCCGGCACGAGGCAGGGAAGCCGAACCCGGCCCGCTGCCGCTCGACCCGCCGCGCCACCGTGCAACGGGGTTTTGCAATAAAACCGACCCGCGCGAGTTTCGACCCCCGCCCTTGCGTGCCGGCCCGGCGCCTCCCGTCGTTGCCGGCCTGAGCCGCCCATCTACCGCGATCGTCCGTGCGCTGATGGCCGGCTCTGAGCCGGGCATGACGGGAAGGGTTCGAGGCTGACACTCCGTCAGTCTCCAGGCGGGCTGGCAAAAGAGCGGAAGCGATCGCACTTGCGAAAGCGTGCCCGTTGAAATTGCCCGGGTTTTCGGGCGATTCCGGCGTCAGACGGGCATTCTTTCGCAAACTGTCAGTGCAGCCGCGGCGCCTTCAGGAACCGCGCCCGGTCGGCCGAACGCACCGCG
>JABBNW010000370.1 GCA_019352115.1 Pseudomonadota bacterium | reverse complement strand
GGTGCCGGCGATCTCGGTGGATTCCTGGATCACCTGGGCGATGAAGGCTTTCGACATGCGGTCTCCTTTCCGGGGTGTCGCGGCGTGCCGAGGTTTTAACCCGCCGCGGCCGCGCAGTTGTCTGGCCCGGCTGCGACGCAACTCGATTCGCCGCGTTGCTGCAACGGCTTTAGCGACCCTGCGCAGATATCACCAGTGGTTCTGCCAGCTTCTCCTCTTGAAATTCCACGCCACGTGGCGCGGGGTCGGGCGACGTCGCCACGCGCCGGCATGCGACGCCCGCGGTTGCGATACGACCCGGTGCGCGGAGACACCGCGATCGCCGCCTGGCCGCCTCCGGAAAACATGGCCCGAGGGCTTCAGGCTGGTGAACTGAAGATTGCGGCCCTGAGCGGCGGTGACGGATCGATCATGCGTCGCGCAGCCCTTCCGCCTGCTCGGAATCTTTCCGGACAGCGAGCGGCGATTCCAGGCGTAGAATCGCTGCCCTTGGGCTGGTTTGACCGCTTGCGCTGGATCCGGCAGCAGCCCTCCGCCAAAAAAAAAGATGCCCCGGCCATCAGACCGGGGCGAGTGACGATGGAGTGGAGACGAGCTGCCGGTGTCGTCGCTCGACCCAGGCAGCCCGAACCCACATGGGCGACCGAGGTGAAGACAGCGCTGCTACCGGGTGATTTCGTTGTGATAAACGAAGGTCCGACCGTTGCACGGCGTTGATGTGTGGTCGTTTTTGTACAGCGCGCGCATCCGCGTCCACCTCTCGCCCATTCCGGCAGGGGAAGGCTCCCGACGACCGGAAGGAAATCGAGCTTGTAAATGAACGCCCGCTGAAATTGCTCAGGTTTTCCTGAGCATTGGCGGCACGCGGGCATTCATTCACAAATTCTGGGAGGCGTGGCCCAACTCACCTGGGGTCCGGTCTTTTCCAATCCGGCACCGCCAGCCGCTCGAACGCCTCGGCCGGGCAAGGATGGCCGAACAGGTAGCCTTGTGCCTCCTCGCATCCGATCGCGCGCAAAAGCGAGACCTGCTCCTCGGTTTCGACCCCCTCGGCGGTGACCCGGATGGCCAGGCTGCGGCCGAGGCTCACCACTGCCTGCACGATGGCAGCTGCGCCGGGATCGGTGGTGATGCCGGCTATGAAGCTGCGGTCCACCTTGAGCTTGCTGAACGGAAACCGCCGCAGGTAACTGAGGCTCGAGTAGCCGGTGCCGAAATCGTCGAGCGCGATGCCGACGCCAAGCGTGCGGAGGCGGTCCAGGGTCACGAGCGTCGCGGCCGTGTCGTGCAGCAGAATGCCCTCGGTGATCTCGAGCTCCAACCGGGATGGCGGCAGCCGCGTCTCGGCCAGCACCGCCGTCACCAGATCGACCAGCCCGGGCCGGCGCACCTGCTCCGGCGAGAGGTTCACGGCGACATGCAGCTCGGGCCATCGCGCCGCTCGGGCACAGGCGGTGCGCAGCACCCAGGCGCCGAGTTCGCCGATCAGGCCGGCCCCCTCGGCCAGCGGGATGAACTCGCTCGGTGGCACCATGCCGTGTTCCGGATGGCGCCAGCGCGCGAGCGCTTCGGCGCCGACGATGCGCTGCGGCGCAGCGAGCATCACCATCGGCTGGAAATGCACGTCCAGACCGCCGTCCGCCAGCGCTCGGCGCAGGTCGTGTTCCATCTCCTTGCGGCGGTGCAGAACGGCGTGCATGCCCGTCTGGAAGAAGCGATGCGCGCCCCGGCCCTCGGCCTTGACGCGATACAGCGCCATGTCGGCCTGGCGCAGCAGCCGTGCCGGGTCGGTGTCCTCCGCGTCCCCGCGGATGCACAAAGTGATGCCGACACTGGTGCCGATCACCGCCTCGCGCCCATCCAGCACGAACGGCTCCGACACGACGCCGATCATCCGCTGCGCCACCTCGGCAACTCGCTCCGGCGTTGTGCAGCTTTCGAGTAGCACCGCGAACTCGTCGCCGCCCAGTCGGGCCAAGGTGTCCTCGGCGCGTATGCAGCGGCCGATCCGCACCGCGACCAGCCGCAGAAGTTCGTCGCCCGCCGCGTGACCGAGGGTGTCGTTCACGTCTTTGAACTGATCGAGATCGAGGAACAGCACCGCGATCAGCCAGTCCGTGGCGTCCGGAGCCGGTCGGTGGTCTTCCAGCCTGCTCTCGCCGCGCAGACGGGCCACGGTCTGTTCCAGGCGCTCGGTGAACAGGATGCGATTGGGCAGGCCGGTGAGCGCATCATGATGCGCCATATGCCGGACATGCGCCTCCGCCTGGCGTCGCTCGGTGACGTCCTCGAAGCTGGCAACATAGCCGCCGCCCGGGGTCGGCTCATGGTGGATGACATGCACGCGGCCGTTGCGCAGGGTCACTTCCGTGTTCGTCACCCGGTCCGCAGCCCCGATCCGGGCGCGCCAAGCCGCGTATTGCTCGGGGGACATCTCCGGCCCGGTGCCGGCGGCGTAGCGGAGGTTGACCACGTCACCCAGGGTCATGCCGACCCAGAGCTGGGCCGGGTCGAGGCCGTACATCTCGGCATATTGCTGATTGAACAGCAACAAGCGCTGCTGCCCGTCGAACACGCAGAGGCCCTGGCGGATGCGGTCGAGTGCAAGGTCGCGCAACGCAAGCTGGCGGAGCAGAACGGCCGAGTCGGACGGCAGCGGTTCGTCGCGATCCGCACCGTGGCGCGGAGGCGCAGCCGGGGGAGGATACCGCAAGACTGGCGCCGATGATGTCACAGAAGAGGGCCGATCCACGAGGGCTTCGCCGAAGCTTGCCA
>JABBNW010000080.1 GCA_019352115.1 Pseudomonadota bacterium | reverse complement strand
GGGGAACCCCCCGAGGGGTCCAGGGGACTAGTCCCCTGGCGGGGTCCAGGGGCAGAGCCCCTGGCCTTGCTTGGCGATGGGTCAGCCCCTCCGCGGGTTGGTATAACCCCCCCGCGCCTACCCGGCCTGCGCCACCGCCGCCGACCACGGCGAGGCCGCATCGCTGATGCCGGTCCGGCTGCCGTCCGCCCCCAGAACGATCGCGTTGGGGCAGGCGAAGTTGATCGGCATCACCCCGTGCTCCACCACCTCGATCGGCCCGTCCGCCGCCAGCGCCGCGATCGTCGCCGGATCCATGCGCCGGTCGACGCTGACGAGGTCCGGCCCCGACACGTCGATGCGCGGATGGTGCGCCGCCGCCTCCGCATCCATGCCGAACACCGCGAGGAAGCTCAGCATCTGCACCACCGCCGCCATGATCCGCCGCCCGCCGGAAGCGCCGGCCGCGATCACCGGCCGCCCGTCGTCGCGCAGGATCACCGGCAGCATGTTGGTCAGCGGGCGCTTGCCGGGCGCGATGGAATTGGGCTGGTTCGGGCGCGGATCGAACCACATCACCCCGTTGTTCATCAGCACGCCCGAGCCCGGCAACACCACCCGGCTGCCCATCGACGACAGCAGGGTGGTGGTCATCGCCACCACCGTGCCCTCGGCGTCGCAGACGGTCAGGTGGGTCGTGCAGGTTTCCGCGGCGAGCGGGTCGGCATCGCCCAGCCCCTCCAGCCGTTCCGCGTAGGCGGCCTTCATCGCGCGCGCGAGTGCCACGAACCAGGCGGGGGACGGCGCGGCACCAGTCGGCGCCTCGGCCATCTGCTCCAGCACCCGCGCCAGGGTGGGCGCGGCGGTCAGCCCGCCGGTGAGCTGCAAGACCCGCCCGGCCCAGGGGAAATCCGTCGCCGCCAGCACGCGGGCGCGGCAGGCGCGCAGATCCTCGCGGTCCAGCACGCCGCCCATCGCCGCGACGTCGGCGGCGATGGAGGCAGCGACGTCGCCTTCGTACAGGTCGCGCAACCCGGCCTGCGCCAGGCGTTCCAGCGTGTCCGGCAGCCGGCCCAGGCGGAAGAAGCCTGGCACGCCCTGGTAGGGCGCGATCGGCGGCAGCCCGTCCGGCAGATAGACCCGCGCGCTTTCCGGATAGCGGCGCAGCACCGCGGCCGAGGACGCGACCTTCAACGTCGTGTACCAATCCGCCGGCAGGCCGCGGCGGGCGAGCGCCAGGGCCGGCGCGATCACCTCGGCCAGCGGCAGCCGGCCCCAGGTGTCGTGCAGGAAGGCGTAGCCGGCGGTCGAGGACGGGATGGCGAAGGACAGCGGCCCGTGGATGTTGGCGTCGCCCTCCACCTCCGGCCAGGCGAACAGGTCCTGCTTCATCCGCCCGGTCAGCCGGAAGCGGCTCGGGTCGAGCCCGCGCGGCGCCACAGGTCCGAAATCCACCACTTCCGCGCGGGGTTGCCCGGCGCGGTGGACCACGGCGAAGCCGATGCCGCCGAGGCCGGAATTCCACGGCTCCACGGTGGCGAGCGCCAGCGCGGTCGCCACCGCAGCGTCGATCGCGTTGCCGCCGGCGTCGAGCACGGCGACCCCGGCCTCCGCGGCGCTACCCGCCTGGGAGACGACCATGCCGCGGCGCCCGCTGGCAGCGGGCTTGGCAAGGCGCCAGTTCTGGGTGGCGTGGGGCGACGGCGTATGGAGCATGGGGAAGCCTTTCGGGTCGGGCGGCGGACAGGTCGGATCGGAATGCTCGGGCGCGGCGGCGCGGTTGGCAAGCGTGGCGATGGCGCACGCCCTGCCCGGCGCCCGGGGCCGCGAAGCCAAGTTCGCCTGATTCTCTCGTTGGGGATGCCGTTCAGGTAGCCTGTGTCCCAGCCTGCGGCCTTGCGGCGGAGCTTGACGGATCCTTTGCGGCGCGCACGAGGTTGATGGCGAAGTGGCGGACGACGGCCATGTTCGTGGCGCCGAAGCCCTTTCGGAGCCCCCTTGATGCAGGCGGTTCTCGATGCCCCAGTGGCCGCGGACTGCGCGGCCGGCCGCCTCGGCGGTCGGCGTTGCGGAGGAGACGTCGCATCGGGGTCTCGGTATGGGTCTTCTCGCCAAGTTGGATGCAGGCCTCGACGCGGACGTTCGCAAACGCCAAGGGCGAGCATCACGCCATCGGGGCCGCTGCGCTTGCGTTTGCCGACGCAGAAGGCCGCCTTGGCATCATCCACGCGGGGTTTGCCATGACCTCCTTACTGCACAAGCGCATTGAAGAAGGGCTATGGAAAAGCGACGGGCATCGAACGACCTTGCTTGTGGAATAAGGCAGAAGTCGCAACGGTGAACCAGACTCCATCAACCAGGGTCATCTTGACGCATCCTGCCTGCCTCGGGTCCCGGCCGGCCCTGCGCCGGACGCGAGGCCAGTGTGGCGGCACGGCCCCGCAACCGCGGCGGCGGTGCCGTGCTCAGTTCCCGGCCGGCAGAGTGCGGAAGAAGTCGAGGACGGCCGCGGCCTGGCCTTCGACCACGGCCTGCCCCCCGGCGCTCCGGCAGCCGGCGGCGGCAGCTGCCGCGAGCAGCGGCGTGACCGCGGGCCTGGTCACGAAGTCGATCACCCCCGCCAGCCCGTCGAGCTTGCCGAGCGGCGCCGGCAGCCCGTCCCCGGGCGCCATGCCGGCCGGAGTCGCGTTGATGACGATGCCGTATCCCTCGGCGCGCGGCACGGCCTCGGCCGCGGCGCAGTCCGGGTAGGCCGCCCGCACGCGCGCCGCCAGCGCCGCCGCGCGCGCGCTGTCGAGATCGTAGATGCCGATGCGCGCGGCACCCGCCCGCGCCAGCGAGATCGCGATCGCCCGCCCCGCGCCGCCGGCCCCGATCAGCAGGACCGAAGCGCCGTCCGCCGCCAGGTCGAGCCCCGCCAGGACACGCAGCAGCCCGACCCCGTCGAACATATCCGCCGTCCAGCGCCCGTCCGCCTCGCGCCGTAGCGCGTTCGCCGCGCCGACCTGGGCGGCGACCGGCAGCACCGTGTCGGCCAGCGCGAGAGCGCGTTCCTTGAACGGAATCGTGACGAGCAGCCCGTCCAGGTTGCGCAGGCTCATCAGCCCCCGCATCGTCGGCTCGAAGGCGTCGGCCGGCACATGGAACGGTACCAAAACGGCATCCGCCCCGGCGGCGGCGAGCCGCGCGTTGAACGCACGCGGGGAGCCCACCTGCGCGATCGGATCGCCGACGATGCCGAGCAGCCTTGTGGTGCCGCTGATGACGGGCACCGCGTGCGGATGGCCGCTCACTGCCGCTGCTCCGGCCGGCCGGTGTGCCGCCGGGGCAGCGGCGCGCGGGAGGCGAAATCCCGTGCGAAGCCCATCGGTTCGGGCAGGAACAGCCGGCGGTCCATGCGTGCGAGCGCGGGGGAGATGCGGGGGCGGAACGCCATGTGGGCGAGCACGTCGCGCTCCAGATCGATCCCCGGCGCGATTTCCACCAGTTCGAGCGTCCCGTCCACGGCTGCGCAGCACGGCGCGTTCGGTAACGAACAGCGCCTGGCGTCCCTCGCTCTCGGCGAAGCGCGCGTTGTAGCAGATCTGTTCGATCTTCGTCACGAACTTGGCGTGCCGCCCCTCGGTGAGGATGCGCAGGCCGCCATCCTCGCAGGCGAGCTCCAGCCCGCCGGCGGTGAAGGTGCCGCTGAACACCACGGTGCGCGCGCTCTGGCTGATGTTCACGAAGCCGCCGATACCGACGATCTTGCGGCCAAAGCGGCTGATGTTGACGTTGCCGGTCGGATCGACCTCGACGAACGACAGGAACGCGAGATCGAGGCCGCCGCCGTCGTAGAAATCGAACTGATAGGGCTGGTCGATCGCCGCCGCGTAGTTCTGCGCGCCGCCGGAATCGGGGCCGGTGACCGGCGCGCCGCCGATGAAGCCCTGCTCGTTGGTCAGCACCACACGATCGAGTATCCGCTCCTCCGCCGCCACGGCCGAAATGCCGGTGGAGATGCCGGCGCCGAGGTTGCAGATCGCGCCCGGCAGCAACTCCATCGCCGCGCGCCGCGCGATGACCTTGCGCGGCCCGAACGGCAGCGGCTTCAGCGCATCGAGCGGCACGCGCAGCTCGCCGGCGTAGCTCGGGCTGTAGTCGGTCGCGTAGGTCTGGCGCTGGTCGGGATCGACCACCACGTAGTCCACCAGGATACCGGGGATCTTCACCGCTTTCGGGGCCAAGGTCCCGCGCTGCGCCAGGCGCTTGACCTGCACGACGACGATCCCGCCCTGGCGGCGCGCGGCCTGGGCGGTGGAGATCATCTCGCCGAGGATCGCCTCGCCCTCCATCGTGATGTTGCCGTCTTCGTCCGCCGTGGTGCCGCGCAGCAGGGCGATGTCGATCGGGAACGGCTTGAAGCGGAGCCACTCCTCGCCGCCGATCTCCAGCAGTTCCACCAGATCCTCCCGCGCGCTCGGGCTTTGCCGCCCGCCGAGCTGGCGCGGATCGACGAAGGTGTGCAGGCCGGTTTTCGTGATCAGCCCGGGCCGGCCGGCCGCCATGTCGCGCATGAGTTGCGACAGCACGCCCTGCGGCAGGGTGTAGGATTCGATCTTGTCCTCCAGCGCGAGGTCGATCAGCGATGGGCTGTCGACCAGCGCGCTGGTGATGCTGCGCTTCAGCATGCCCGGATGGGCGAAGCGCGCGGCGCCTTTTTCGGCGCGGTTGCCGAGGCCGACGACATGGATGAGGCACAGGCCGCGCGGGGCGCCATCGGCGAGGAAGCGCTGCTCGATCTGTTCCAGGATCGCCTCGGGGATCGCGTGCCCGCCGCCGGAGCCGCTGACGATCACGCTGTCGCCCGTGCGGACCAGCCGTGCCGCTTCCATCGCCGTGACGATCTGCATCCCGTTCTCCTGTGCCCCGGACGCCGCGCTTGACGCGGCCGCGGCCGGCCTGTAACCGTTTACATACCATCGGGGCGGCGGACGCCGTCAAGGCGCCGCGACCGGGCGGACAGCACAGGGGAGCGTTGCATGGCACGATCGGGTCTGGATTTCGTCGAAGTCGGGCAGAGCTACCGTTTTGCCAAGACCGTGGGCGAGACGGATGTCACCCTGTTCGCCGGTATCACCGGCGATTTCAGCGACACCCACATCAACGACCAGTACATGCGCGAACGCTCCAACCTCGGCGGGCGGATCGCGCACGGGGCATTGCTTGTCGGTTACATGTCGACCGCCTCCACGCTCAGCATCGCGCATGTGATCAACCAGGAGGGGCTGAGCGATTTCCCGGTCTCCGCCGGCTACGACAAGCTGCGGTTCCTGCGTCCGGTGCCGCTCGGCGACACCGTCACCGTGACCTACACCGTGACCGAGGTGGACCGCGCGCGCGGGCGCAGCGTCGCCAAGGTGGAGGCGATCAACCAGCGCGGCGAACTGGTGGCGGTGTCCGAGCACATCATGCGCTGGGCCAAGAAGCTCTCCGGCGCGGCGGCCTGACCGCCATGGCGCTGCTCGGCACCGGCGTGCTGGCCATCTGGAACGGAATCGCGCCGGAGGCGGAAGCGGATTTCGCCGCCTGGCACGTCAACGAACACATCCCCGAACGGGTCGGCGTGCCGGGTTTCCTGCGCGGCCGGCGCTACGTGGCGCAGGACGGCCACCCGAAATACTTCAACTTCTACGAAGCGGAGACCGCGGAGGTATTCGCCTCCGCACCCTACCAGGCGCGGCTGAACGACCCGACCCCCTGGACGCAGCGGGTGATTGCCCATTTCACCGACACCTCCCGCACGGTCTGCGACGTCGTCGCGACGCAGGGGATCGGCGAAGGCAGCTGGATCGAGGCGATCCAACTGGAAACCGCCGCGCCGGAGGCATTCGCCGCCTCGGCGCGGGACACGCTGCTGCCGGCGCTGCGCGCGGAGGCGGGGATCGTTGCCGTCCACCTCCTGCGGGGCCGTCCGGCGACCGGGGGCCTCACCGTGGAGATGAGGCTGCGCGGCCGGCCGGACGCGACGGCGGCGTGGATCCTGCTGATCGAGGCGGTCGGCGCCGCGCCGATCGTCGCGTTGCGCGACGGGGTCCTGGCCGAAGCGGCGCTGCGCCAGGCCGGCGCCGCCAAGGTGACGCGCGGGCTCTATGCCCTGCAATTCGCGCTCTCCCGCGCGGAGCTCGATCGTGCCGGCACGCCGGGCGCCGGCTGATCCCGCGGTCGCGGCCGGCGTCAGCCTGCGCATGGTGGCGCGCGTCGCCGGCGTCTCCACCGCGACCGTCTCGCGGGCGATGAACACGCCCGAACGCGTGTCCGAGGCGCTGCGCGAGCGCATCGCCTCCGTCGTGGACCGGCTGGGCTGGGTGCCGCACGGCGCCGCCCGCGCGCTGGCGACCCGTCGCACCGGCACGATCGGCGCCGTGTTCCCGACCCTGACCCATGGCGACTTCGCCCGCGCGCTCGAGGGGTTGCAGGGGGAACTGACCCGGCTCGGCTACAGGCTCCTGCTTGCCTGTTCGGAATACAGTCTCGACCAGGAATACCAGCAGGTGCGCAAGCTGGTGGAGCGCGGGGTCGACGCGGTGCTGCTGGTCGGCGCGCTGCACCATCCGGAGCTGCGCCCGTTCCTCGACCGTCGTGCGGTGCCGGTGCTCGACAGTTTCGTGTTCGATCGCGACCATCCGGGCGCCAGCGTCGGTCCCGACAACCGCCGCGCGCTGTTCCGGCTGACCGAGCACCTGATCGCGCTCGGCCATCGCCGCTTCGGCGTGATCGCGCAGGAGACCGCGACCAACGATCGGGCCCGGGCGCGGCTGGAGGGCATCCGCGCGGCGCTGGCGCAGCACTCCCTGGCGGTCCCGCCGGCGCATTTCGCCGAAGGGCGCTGGACGATCCGCGAAGGCCGGGAGCTGTTCCGCCGGATCGCCACGACCGACCCCGCGCCCACCGCTGTGATCTGCGGCAACGCCTGGCTCGCGGTCGGCGCGATGCTGGAAAGCCAGGCGCTGGGGATCGATGTGCCGGGCGCGCTCTCGATCGCCGGCTATGACGATATCGAGATCATGGCCGAATTGCCGATCCCGATCACCACCGTGCGCGTGCTGAGCGACGAGGTGGGCAGGCGCGCTGCCCGGCATCTGGTGGCGCGCATCGAGGGGCGCGCGCCGTCCGACGCGTTCGAGTGCGAGGCCGAGATCGTGCTGCGCGCGTCGTCCGGTCCGGCGCCGGGGGGTCCGCCGCTCCCGCCGCGGTCGGGGCAGTCCTGATCCGACCCCTTGCGCGCCGCCTATCGCTCGCGCCCGCCGCTCATGATCGTCGCCGTAGTTCTCTACGTCACCGCGAACATCCCCGGCCGCTTCTAGCCCAACCAGTGCCGGGCCCAGTCGCACCCGGGCACGTCGCGCGGCTCGGGGATGGTCGCGAAATACTCAAGCAGGACGGCCAGGCGGGATTTGCCGGGCAGCGGGTCAGCAAAGATCGCCAGGCGCGCGGCTCCGAACCGGGACAGCCGCATCGAATCAACCCAACGCCAGCCTGTCACCCGATGTCACATGAGTCCGGCACCCCGGCCGACGCCATCGCCGATTGCTCCGCGCCCGTGCGGCGTGGCAGAACCGCGGTGCCATGATCTCACGCCGCTCCCTCTGCACCGCCCTCCCGCTCGTCCTGGCCAGCCCCGCCGCCCTGGCCGCCGGGCGCGACGGATTCGCGGGCTTCCTCGATGGCGTCTGGGCCGAGGCCCGGGGGCGCGGCATCGCCCCCGGCGTCCTCGCCGCGGCGCTGGACGGCCTGGTGCCCAACCAGGGCGTACTCGCACGCGAACGCCACCAGCCCGAGTTCACCATGACCTGGGCGCACTACCAGGCGCTGCTGATCACCCCCACCCGCATCGCCGCCGGCCGCGCCGCCTACCGCGCCCACCAGCCGCTGTTCGCCGCCGTCGCGCACCGGTTCGGCGTCGGCCCCGGGGTCATCCTGGGCATCTGGGGGATCGAATCGAGCTTCGGCGCCTCCTCCGGCGATTTCCGGGTGGTCGATGCGCTTGCCACCCTCGCCTGGGCGAGCGGCCGGCCCGCGTTCTTCCGCGCCGAGCTGATCGACGCGCTGCGCATCCTGAACGACGGCGACATCGCGGCCACCGGCATGACCGGCTCGTACGCCGGGGCGATGGGCCAGCCGCAGTTCATGCCCAGCTCCTACCTGCACTATGCGGTCGATCTCGATGGCACCGGGCGGCGCAACATCTGGACCAGCGTGCCGGACGTGCTGGGCTCGATCGCCAACTACCTGGCGCGCAACGGGTGGCGCCCGGGACCCGGCTGGGGCGCGCCGGCGGTGGTGGACGGGCGGGATGCGAGCCTGCTCGGCGGTCCGGCGCGAACCCTCGCCGGCTGGCGCCGGATCGGCGTGGCGCCGGAGGACCGCGACATGGGCCGCCGGCTGCCCCAGGATGTCCCGCTGTCGCTCGTGCGGCCGGCCGGACCGGCCGGACCCGCCTTCCTGGTCACCTCCGACTTCGCCGCCATCCGGCGCTACAACCCGTCCGATTTCTACGCGCTTGCGGTCGGGCTGCTCGGGGACAGGATCCTGGCGTGAGCGCATCCCCCCGGCGCCTCCACCGACGCCTTGCGCTGCTGGCCGGGCTGTTGGCGGCGGGCTGCACCCCGCAGGGGGTTCCGCCGCATCCGCACTACATCCTCGGCGCCGCCTACCAGGCCGACGGGGTCTGGCATTACCCGCGCCGGCGGCTGAACGGCGTCATGACCGGGCTTGCCGCGGTCATCCCCCCGGGCCACCCGCCGCTGACCGCGGACGGGGAGGCGTTCGACCCCGAGGCGCTCGCCGCCGCCAGCCCGAACCTGCAACTGCCGGCGATCGTCCGGCTGACCAACCTCGCCAACGGGCGCCAGTTGGAGGTCCGGATCAACGATCGCGGGCCGGCCGATCCCGGGCGGCTGATCGCGGTAACCGCGCGGGTGGCGGGCCTGCTCGGCATCCCGGCGGATGGCGCGGCGCCGGTGCGGCTGCACGTGCTGGCCGGGGCGAGCCAGACGGCGGAGGCCGCCCTCCCCGGCGCGCCGCTGCTGGCGATGACGGCGGCGCCGGTGGGGACGGTCGTGACGCGTGCACTCGGCGCGCCCGGCAGCACCGCCGTCGATCCGGTCGTGGGCTCCGCCGCCGCGCCCCCGGCCGCCGCCGTCCCCGGCGGGGCGCCAGGCGGACCGGCGCTGTCGGGGCAGGTGACGCAAGGGCGGCCGACGGGCGGCGGCCTGTGGGTGCGGCTGGGCCGTTTCACGCAATACGAATACGCGGCGCGACTCGCCGCCCGGGTCGCCGGGCTGCATCCGGTGATCCGGCGCGAGATCGCCAACCGCGAGGAACATTTCGTCGTCGGCATCGGCCCGTTCGGCTTCGGGGCCGGCGGCATCGCGGCAGCGGACGCCGCCTTGCGCGGCGTGATCGGCGTCGGGATCGGCGGCGCACGGATCGTCGTGGAACAGGAGTAGCCGGTGCCATGCTGACCCGCCGCGCCACCCTGCTCGGCCCGCTGGCCTTCGGCAGGGCGGCGCTGGGTGCCCGTCTCCTGAGTGCGGGGATCCTGGGAACGGGAGCGCTGGGCGCCGGCGCGGCACTCGCGGCCCCGCCGGGACGGGGCGAGGCGCGGCGGGTACGCAAGTCGCTTGCCACCGCCGCCGCGCCGACCCCGGCCACCACGCCCATCGGTCCGGTCGCGACCGATGCCCACTGGGCCTATATCGAGGACTACACCACCGGTGCGGTGCTGCTGCACAAGCGGGCCGACGCACAGATGGCGCCGTCGTCGATGACCAAGCTGATGACGCTCTACATCCTGTTCCGCCGGTTGAAGGCGGGACAGATGACGCTCCATCAGATGCTGCCCGTGAGCCGCACCGCCTGGCGCTTCGGCGGGTCGAAGATGTTCGTCGAAGTCGGCACCACCGTCTCGGTCGAGGATCTCATCAAGGGCATCATCGTCGATTCCGGCAACGACGCCTGCATCGTGCTCGCCGAGGCGATCGCCGGCTCGCAGGCGCAGTTCGCCGACCTCATGAACCAGGAAGCGAAGCGGCTCGGCCTGACGCATTCGCACTTCACCAACCCGATGGGCTGGCCGGACCCCGACCATTACATGAGCGTGCACGACATCGCGCGCGTGACCGCGGCGCTGATCCGCGACTTCCCGC
The DNA here is from genome assembly GCA_019352115.1 of Pseudomonadota bacterium. Lineage (GTDB taxonomy): Bacteria > Pseudomonadota > Alphaproteobacteria > Acetobacterales > Acetobacteraceae > JAJZVS01. Next base: position 7,725 of record JABBNW010000080.1, on the reverse strand, counting down.
AATATTATCATTTCTTCGGCGACAAGACCTTCACCTACAGCAACATCACCCAGGGCAACCGCAACGTCCTGGTCGACAACGGCATGGCCGACGGGCTGAAGACCGGCCACACCGAAGCCGGCGGCTACGGCCTGGTGGCCAGCGCGGAACGCAACGGCCGGCGCGTGATCGTGGTGCTGAACGGCATGCCCACCTCCCACGAGCGCATCGTGCAGGGCGAGCGCCTGCTCGGCTGGGCCTTCGCCAATTTCGAGGACGTCACCCTCGCCGCCGCCGGCACCCCGGTCGATCACGCGCCGGTCTGGCTGGGCACCGCGCCCACGGTGCCGCTGGTGGTCGCGCGGGACCTGCTGGTCACCCTGCCGCACGACTGGCGCGCCCGCCTCAAGGTCACTGCGGAATACGATGCGCCGGTGCCCGCGCCGGTCGCCAAGGGCACGCCGCTCGGCACCCTGCACCTGGCCGGCGCCGGCGCGCCGGACCTGACCGTGCCGCTGCTGGCCGGAGCCTCGGTCGGCCGGCTGCCCCTGCCGGCCCGCGCCGTCGCGGTGCTGATGCACGACCTGAGCGGGCGCTGAGCGCGCCATGACCGCACCAGGCCGGTTCATCACCCTGGAAGGCGGGGAAGGCGCGGGGAAATCCACCCAGGCCCGCCTGCTCGCCGAGGCCCTGCGTGACGCCGGCCACAGCGTCACGGAAACCCGCGAACCCGGCGGCGCCCCCGGTGCCGAGGCGCTGCGCACCCTGCTGCTGCACGGCCCCACCACCTTCACGCCGGAAGCCGAAACCCTGCTGCACGTCGCCGCCCGCGCCGAACACCTGGCCCGCACCATCCGCCCCGCCCTCGCCGGCGGGCAATGGGTCGTGTGCGACCGCTTCGCCGATTCGACCATGGCCTACCAAGGCTACGGCCTCGGCGTGGACCGGACGATGATCGCCACCCTCGCCGCCCTGCTGGAACCGAAACCGGACCTGACCCTGATGCTGGACGTGTCGGCCGCAACCGCCGCGGCACGCCTGGCCAGCCGCGGCCGCGCGGCCGATCGCTACGAAACCCTGGACCCGACGTTCCACGAACGGGTGCGCCGCGGCTTCCGCACCATCGCCGCCACCGCGCCGGAACGCTGCATCACGATCGACGGGAACAACCCGCCCGCCGCCGTGCACACCGCCATACTGGCAGCCGTGCAAGCGCGGTTCGGGGGGGCGGCGAAGTAAGCAAGGCCAGGGGCGCTGCCCCTGGACCCCGCCAGGGAACTCGTCCCCTGGACCCCTTCGACTGGTTCCAAGGGCTAGCCCTTGGCGGGGGTCCAGGGGGCAGCGCCCCCTGGCCTTCCTTGCCTCAGCCGCCCGCCGCGATGCCGATCTTGCCTTGGCGCAGTTCGGCGGTGAGCGTGCGCAGGGCGCGGTCGACGCGGTCGAGCATTTCGTCGATTTCGGCGGTGGTGATGATCAGGGGCGGGCTGAAGCACAGCACTTCGCCGGCGGTGGCGCGGGCGATCACACCTTCGGCTTCGATCAGTTTGGTGAAGCGCGCGCCGACTTTTTCTGCGGGGTCGAATTTGCGGTGGGCGGCTTTGTCTTCCATCAGTTCGACGGCTGCGATCAGGCCGATGCCGCGGATTTCGCCGACCAGGGGGTGTTCGGCGAAGCGGCGGCGCAGTTCGTGTTGCAGGTGGGCGCCGACGGTTTTGACGTGCGTTCCGATGTCGGTTTCGTCGTAGATTTTCAGGGTTTCGATTGCGACGGCTGCGGGGACCGGGTGGCCGGAGTAGGTGAAGCCGTGGCCGAACGTGCCGATCTTGTGGCTTTCGGTCGCGAGCCCCTGGAACACCCGATCGTTGACCATCACGGCGCTGATCGGCAGGTAGGCCGACGACAATGCCTTGGCGCAGACCAGGATGTCGGGTTCGATGCCGAGCGTCTGGCTGCCCCAGTAGTTGCCGGTGCGCCAGAAGCCGCAGATCACCTCGTCGGCGACGAACAGGACGTCGTATTTGCGGCAGACCGCCTGGATTTTCGCGAAGTAGCCGCGCGGCGGGACGATCACGCCGCCGGCGCCCATGATCGGCTCGGCGAACATTGCCGCGACCGTGTCGGGGTCTTCGGCGAGAATGAGCTGTTCCAGCGCGTCGGCGCAGCGGGTGGCGAAATCGTCTTCGGACTCGCCGGACTTCGCCTCGTGGTAATGGTGCGGCGTCATGGTGTGGACGAAGCCGGCCAGCGGCAGGTCGAAGCTGCGGTGGTTGACCGCGAGCCCGGTCAGCGATGCGGCGGCGAGGGTGATGCCGTGGTAGCCCTTGATGCGGCCGATGATCTTCTTCTTGCGCGGCCGATCGAGCGCATTGTTGAAATACCAGATCATCTTGATCGCGGTGTCGTTCGCTTCCGATCCCGAATTGGCGAAGAACACCTTGCTCATCGGCACCGGCGCGCGCGCCAGCAGCATTTCCGCCAGGTCGATGCAGGGTTCGTGCGATTTGGCGGTGAAGCCATGGTAGAAGGGCAGCTTGCGCATCTGCGCGGTCGCTGCCGCCACCAGGCGTTCGTTATCGAACCCGAGCGAGGCGCACCACAGCCCGGCGACGGATTCGATGTATTCCTTGCCGGTATCGTCCCAGACCCGCACGCCCTTGCCGTGCGTGATCACGACCGGGCCGATCTGCTGATGCGCCTCAAGATCGGTATAGGGGTGAAGCACGCTGGCGATGTCGCGGGCGGCGGCGGAATTGGCGCCGAATTTCGGGGTCATGGCAGGGCCTCCTCGGGGCGCGCGCGGTCGGGCTTGGGGCGCCGGACCGCGTGGGGAAGGCAGTGTATCGCGTCCGGGACGCAAGGCCAGAGGCGTCGTCCCAGCGCCAGGGCAAACGGGGGAAGAAGGCCGTGACAATCCGGCGTCCGCGCGCGATCCCGGGCAAGAGCAAGCCGGGCGCCGCCGGGAGCATATCGCCAAACTGAACAAGCGGGCCGCGGGGGCGGATTTGTGGCTCGAGCGGCGGAATGACGCTATCGAGAGCGGCGTGGCCGATCTGGACGACCCAGCGCTCAAGGAACGCATTGCCGGCCTCAAATCGGTTGGTGACCAGGCGCGGGCCGACGCGGACCGGGCAGCGTCCGCCCGCGAAAGCGCCGGGCAACAGACCAGCACCCCGGCCATGGTGCAGACGTTTGCTGCGACTGCCCGCGAACGGCTTCGGATCACCGGCGGCGGCTGCGGCCGCGTCAGGCGCAGAATCCGCCCCATCCGGAGTTCGCAGATCTGTTCTAAGGATGGCGTCCCGTAGGGGATTCGAACCCCTGTTGCCGCCGTGAGAGGGCGGCGTCCTGGGCCTCTAGACGAACGGGACCACGCCGGCAGCGGCCGCCCGCGGCCGTGCCCGCGCTTCCTACAAGAACCGCCGCCGCCGCACAACCCGCCATCCCCACCCTGCCCCATCCCATCTTGCGTCAAGCCGGGCCGCGCCCGATACACAGGCCATGACCGAGACCACGACCGATCCGCGGGCCGCCGCCCCCGAGCCCGCCCGCCGCTACGATTTCGCCGCCGCCGAGCCGCGCTGGCAGGAAGCCTGGGCCGCGCGCGGCTGCTTCCGCGTGGCCGATGTCCCCACCGACGGCCGCCCCAAATACTACGTGCTGGAAATGTTCCCCTACCCTTCCGGCAAGATCCACATGGGGCACGTCCGCAACTACACCCTCGGCGACGTGGTCGCCCGCTACAAGCGCGCCCGTGGTTTCTCCGTGCTGCACCCGATGGGCTGGGACGCGTTCGGCCTGCCCGCCGAGAACGCCGCGCGCGAACGCGGCATCCACCCGGCCAAATGGACCTGGGACAATATCGCCGCCATGCGCGCCGAGTTGCAGCGCATGGGCCTGTCGCTCGAATGGGAGCGCGAATTCGCCACCTGCGATCCCGCCTATTACGGCCACCAGCAGAAGCTGTTCCTCGATTTCCTGCGCGCCGGCCTGGTCGAACGCAAGGAAAGCTGGGTCAACTGGGACCCGGTGGACGGCACCGTGCTCGCCAACGAGCAGGTGATCGACGGCCGCGGCTGGCGCTCCGGCGCGCTGGTGGAAAAGAAACAGCTCTCCCAGTGGTTCCTGCGCATCACGCACTACGCGCCCGAATTGCTCGATGCGCTCGCGACCCTCGATCGCTGGCCGGAACGGGTGCGCCTGATGCAGGCCAACTGGATCGGCCGCAGCGAGGGCGCGCGCCTGCGCTTCGCGCTCGATCGCCCCGCCGAGGGCATCACCGACGTCGAGGTCTATACCACCCGCCCCGACACGCTCTACGGCATGTCGTTCCTGGCGATCGCGCCGGAACATCCGCTCGCCGCCGGCATCGCCGCGCGCGACCCGAAGGCCGCCGCCTTCATCGCCGAGTGCCGCCGCCACGGCACCAGCGAGGTCGCGATCGAGACCGGCGAAAAGCACGGCTATGACACCGGGTTGCGGGTCGCGCATCCGTTCGTCAAGGACGCCACCTTCCCGGTCTGGATCGCCAATTTCGTGCTGATGGACTACGGCACCGGCGCGATCTTCGGCTGCCCGGCGCACGACCAGCGCGATCTCGACTTCGCGCGCAAATACGCCCTTCCCGTCACGCCCGTCGTGCTGCCGCCCGGCGCCGATGCGGCAACATTCGCGATCGAGGACACCGCCTATGTCGGCCCCGGCACGGCGTTCAACTCGGGCTTCCTCGACGGGCTCGCGGTCGATGCCGCCAAACGCGCGGCGATCGCGGCGCTGGAACGCGCGGGCTGCGGCGCCGGCGAAGTGAACTGGCGGCTGCGCGACTGGGGCGTGTCGCGCCAGCGCTACTGGGGCTGCCCGATCCCCGTGATCCACTGCGCCGCCTGCGGCATCGTTCCCGTCCCCGACGACCAGCTGCCCGTGCGCCTGCCGGACGATGTCAGCTTCGATCGCCCCGGCAACCCGCTCGATCACCACCCGAGCTGGAAGCACGTCGCCTGCCCCGCCTGCGGCGCCGCCGCGCGACGCGAGACCGATACGTTCGATACTTTCGTCGACAGCTCCTGGTACTACGCCCGCTTCTGCAGCCCGCACGCCGCCACCCCGGTCGATCGCGCCGCGGTAGATCACTGGCTGCCGGTCGATCAGTATATCGGCGGCATCGAGCACGCGATCCTGCACCTGCTCTATTCCCGCTTCTTCGCCCGCGCGATGCGCGACACCGGCCACCTCGGCGTTGCCGAACCCTTCGCCGGGCTGTTCACGCAAGGCATGGTCACGCACGAAAGCTATCGCGCCGCGGACGGCCGGTGGCTGTATCCGGAGGAGGTGGAACGCCGCCCCGACGGTGCCACCATCGTGCGCGACACCGGCGCCCCGGTCACCGTCGGCCGGGTCGAGGCAATGAGCAAATCGAGGCGCAACACCGTCGATCCCGGCGCCATCATCGCCCGTTACGGCGCCGACACCGCGCGCTGGTTCATCCTGTCCGACAACCCGCCCGATCGGGACATGGAATGGACCGAGTCCGGCGTCGCCGGCGCCTATCGCTTCACCCAGCGCCTGTTCCGCCTCGCCGAAGCCGCCGCCGACCGCCCCGCCGCGCCGCCGCCGGCAAGCTTCGGCCCCGCCGCGCTGGCCTTGCGCCGCGCCACCCACCGCACCATCGCTTCCGTCAGCGAGGCGCTGGACGGCTTCGCCTTCAACGTTGCCGTCGCCCGCCTGCATGAATTCGCCAACGCGATCGCCGAGGCCGAACGCGCCGCCGCCACCCCCGATCTCGATTGGGCGCGCCGCGAATCGGTCGGCATCCTGGCCCGCCTAGTCGCGCCGATGATGCCGCACCTGGCCGAGGACGTGCACGCGCGCCTCGCCCCCGGCGCGCCGCTGGTCGCCGAACTCGCCTGGCCGGAAGCCGACCCGGCGCTGCTTGCTACCGAAACCATCACGATCGCGGTGCAGGTGAACGGCAAGCTGCGCGCCGCGATCGCCCTGCCGCCCGACACGCCGCGCGACCCGGCGCTGGCGGCCGCCCGCGCCGAGCCCAACGTCGCGCGCGCGCTCGAAGGCCAGCGGATCGCGAAGGAGATCCACGTGCCGAACCGCATCGTCAATTTCGTGCTCGGCGCATGACCCGCCGCCGCGCCCTGCTCGGTCTGCTGGCCGCAGGCCCGCTCGTCGCCGGCCTCGGGGGCTGCGGATTCCAGCCCGTCTACATGCCGACCGCCACCGGCGCGCCCGGACCGGCCGAACGCGAGCTCGCCGCGATCCATGTGGCAATCATCCCCGACCGGCCGGGCCAGTTGCTACGTCAGGCGCTGCAACAGCGGTTCGAAGGCGCCGGCGACGCGACCCGACGGCGCTATACGCTGACCGTGAACTACTGGATCGCCGGCCAGGGCATCGGCGTCCTGCCCGGCACGACCGCCACCCGCATCCGCATGATCGGCAATGCCAACTGGGTGCTGACCAGCAACGATGCCGCCCATACGCGGATCTATTCCGGCTTCGCCCGCGCGGTCGACGGGCTGAACATCTTCGACCAGCAATATTTCGCCTCCAGCATGGAAACCTCGGTCGTCTATCACCAGCTGGCGCACGAGATCGCCGACCAGATCACCCTGCGGCTGGCCAGCCTGTTCCGCGCCCGCGCGAACGCGCGGGTGGCCGGCTGACCCTGCCATGAAGCTCGACGCCCGCGGCGTCGGGGCCTTCCTCCGCGATCCCGGTGCCTGCCGCGTCGTGCTGCTCTACGGCGACGACACCGGGCTGATCCGCGAACGCGCGCAAGGTCTGATCCGGCTGGTGGCCGGCGCGCTCGACGATCCGTTCCGTGTCGCCGACCTCGCGCGGGAGGCGGTCGCGCAATTGCCCGACGAGGCGGCCAGCCTCTCGCTCATCGGCGGGCGGCGGGTGGTGCGGGTGCGCGATGCGACCGATGCCGCGACCGATGCGGTGAAGGCCGTGCTCGCCGGACGCGCGCCGGCGCTGGTCGTGCTGGAATCCCCCGGCCTGGCCGCCCGGTCGCGCCTGCGCACGCTGGTCGAGGCAGCCCCAGACGGGGCGGCGATCGGCTGCTACCCCGACGAAGGCCGCAACCTTACCGAGACGATCCGCACCACCCTCGCCGAAGCCGGCGTGACGGTCGACCCGGAGGCGCTCACCTGGCTCGGCGGCCAGCTCGGTGCCGATCGCGCGGCCACCCGCCAGGAACTGACGAAACTCGCGCTCTACGCCGGACCGGGCGGGCGGGTGGACCTGGCGGCGGCAATGGCATCGATCGGCGACATGGCGGGGCTGTCGCTCGACGACGCGCTGTTCGCCGCCACCGCCGGCGAGGTCGGGCGCGCCGACCGCGCGCTGGAACTCGCGATGGCCGAAGGCGGCAACCCGGTCGGCACCTTGCGCGCCACGTTGATGCACCTGCAACGACTGCACCGCGCACGGCTCGCCGTCGACGCCGGGCAAACGCCGGCCGACGCGGCGCGGACAGCGCGCCCGCCGGTGTTCTTCCGCCGGGTCGACGCCTTCGCCCGTGCGCTGGGACGCTGGCCCGAACCGGCGCTGCGGGCGGCCATGACAGCCGTCGCCGCCGCCGAGCGCGACTGCAAACGTACCGGCGCACCCGACCAGGCCCTGTGCCGGCATACGGTGCTCACCCTGGCGCGACAGGCGGCGGCGCGGGGGCGGTGAGAGGAAGGAAGGCCAGGGGCGCTGCCCCTGGACCCCGCCAAGGGCATCGCCCTTGGA